>JBGTNX010000069.1:0-47154 GCA_041742825.1 Acidimicrobiia bacterium
CCAATCGCCGTGACCGCGCCGAGGACGACTACGCCGACAAGGTCGAACCGCTTGCGAACCGCCACCAGGGCTCCGGTGGCCGCGAAAGTGAGGGTGCCGAGCCACACCAGGATATCGATCAGATCCATGGGTGGAAGCGTAACGGGGAAGTGTGGGCCGGAGCGTCGGGCCGATCGGGGACCGGAACCCTCGGCCCGGGATACCGAAAGGCCCGAATGGTGGGTTCGGGCCTTTCGACGTTATGCGATCCGGAGCGGCTTGAGGAGGAGGAGAAAACCGCTCGGGCGGAGCGGAATCCGCTCCAGATCGCAATAACGGAAACCTTCGGGCCGGAGGCCCTCGTGATCTCCTTCACAAGGATACAAAGCACAGGGTGCTAAATCCTCGGCTTCAAGCATTTTGAGCTTCAGAACGGGGCCGGGAGACGAAGACCAGCGCAGCAGCGCCCCGGTCCCTGCTTGTTTTCGCTAGCGCTCAGCTGCTGAAGGTGACCGCATAGGCATGGGACCACCGGGTCACAACGGTGCCGTAGAGCTCACCGGCGCGCATCATGTCCCCGGCCGCGAGTGCCTCGACCGATTCCCTTACCAAGGCAACGGAGTCGTCGAGAACCAGGTCCTCAGGTGCGAAGAGGTCCGAGACCTCGGCAAAGTCCAACTCGACCATCGACTCATCGGGGAAGGGGGTGAGCCATGAGATCAGCTGCTCCATCTCGATGGTTGGCCCGTGGATCATCCCAACATCCTTCAGGACATCCACCGCCTGATCCAGCAAAGTGCGCACTTCGACGATGCCGGACCGATATCTGATCCGAGGAGCGGCGGCATCGCCGTAAACATCCCGCTGTTCCGGGGTGAAGCCGACGAACCAACGGACCGGCACGTGCCAGGCGGAGGTGAGAACGTGGGAACGATGATTGGGATGTTCAGCCCGGTAGCTGCGCAGTTCCCTGTCCGCTGCCTCAGCAGCCGCCTCCGGGATGAGAGAAGCACCGGCCCCCTGAAAGGAGTTGGCGAACGCAACTGTCGACTCCAGCACCCTGAGCCTCAGGTACCTCGGGCACGACATCCGCTGACCGTTCCACTCGACTACGTGTGAAGGGTCGAGCGCCGACTCGGAGAGCATTCCGTACGACCGGACGAAACCGGGAACCGGTTCTTCGTCATAAGGCCCGACAGGTGAGTACACCCTGAGGAAAGCGGTCTTGGTCATGCCCACATGGTGCCAGGGGCAGGGCGCTAGGCACCAGGAGCACGTTGTCGGGGGTTTGGGTATGATCAGATGCGAGCGCTACTCACCTTTTGACACGAGAGGAACGGCAGTTGACCGTATTCGATGAGGTTGCCGTCGAAGGACACGAACAGGTCCTGTACGGCTACGACAAAGTATCCGGACTCAAGGCCATTATCGCCATCCACTCCACTGCTCTCGGTCCCGCTTTAGGCGGGACTCGCTTTTTTCCCTATGAATCAGAGCGAGATGCCCTCATCGACGTCCTCCGGCTGTCGGAGGGCATGAGCTACAAGGCCGCTGCTGCCGGTCTCGACCTCGGCGGTGGCAAGGCTGTGATAATCGGCGACCCCCGAACGGACAAGTCCGAGCGCTTGTTCCGTGCTTATGGCCGGATCGTCGACTCTCTGCAGGGTCGGTACATAACCGCCGAAGACGTCGGCACCTCGACCCAGGACCTCGATATGGTGCGACGCGAGACGCGCTGGGCCCTGGGCAACTCAGTTGCCGAAGGGGGCGCCGGAGACCCCTCTCCCGTTACCGCGCGCGGCCTCTACGCCGCAGCGAGGGCCGTCTCCCAGTTTCTCTGGGGAGACCCCGACCTGGCGGGGCGCCGCTTTGCGGTGCAAGGGGTCGGGAAGGTTGGCTCGGCCTTCGTCCAACTACTCGTCGAGGCGAGAGCCGAGGTGCTTATCGCCGACGCGTATCAGCCAACCCTCGATGAGGCAGTCGCCCGGTTCGGAGTCCAAACCGTCGATTTTGGATCAGTCCATACGGTCGAAACCGATTTCTTCTCCCCGTGCGCCCTTGGCGCCGGGCTGAATGAGCAGACAATCCCCGAACTCAACTGCAAGGCGATCGTCGGGAGCGCCAACAACCAACTGGCCACCGAGAAGGACGCCGAGCGGATCGACGACAGGGGGATCCTCTACGGGCCGGACTTCGTGGTGAACGCCGGCGGGCTGATCAACGTCTACGACGAACTTCACGGATACTCCAAAATGCGGGCCATGCACCGGGTCGACGCAATCTTCGAAGCAACCCTGACAATTCTGGAGACTGCGAAGGAACAGGACATCAACCCCAACTCGGCAGCTATCCACGTCGCCCGGGAGCGCATCCGTGACATCGGGGACTTGCGAAGGTTCCGTCGCAGCGGCGACGACCGGAACTGATCAACTGTGACCGCACACACCCACGAGTCCCTCGGTCTGAGCAACGACCAGATGATCGAGATGTACCGATTGATGCTCATGGCGCGCCGTGTCGACGACCGGATGTGGGCTCTGCAAAGGCAGGGACGGGCCGACTTCGTCCTGGGCGCCTCAGGTCATGAGGCAATACAGGTGGGATCGGTCTTTGCTCTGGACAAGGAGAAAGACTGGATCCTCCCCTATTACCGCGACATGGGTGTTGCCCTCGCCTGGGGATTCACCCCCGAAGACATCTTCTACGGGGTGTTCGCCAAGAAGGCAGACCCGATGTCGGGTGGCCGCCAGCTCCCGAGCCACTGGTCCGACCCCGATCGCAGGGTCCTCACCCAGTCCTCTGTCATCGGCCCCCAGTTCCCTCATGCGGCAGGTATCGCCCACGCTGCCAAGCTCCGTGGCACCGGGGCCGTCTGCGTGGTTTACGGAGGTGAGGGCTCGACCTCCGAGGGAGACTGGCACGAGGCGATGAACTGGGCCGGAATCCACAAACTGCCCCTGATCTTCGTAATCGAAAACAACCAGTATGCGATCTCGGTCCCATCCGAAGAAGAGGTGGCCGGCAAGATCGCCGATCGGGCCCGGGGGTACGGTTTCCCGGGCCATGCAATCAATGGCAACGACCCGTTCGAGGTGGTGGCCACCATGCGCACCGCGGTCGCCCGGGCCCGTGCCGGGGACGGCCCGACCCTCATCGAAGCCGAGACCTACCGCTACTACGCCCACACATCCGACGACAACGACACTCTGTACCGAACCCGGGAAGAAGTGGAGACCTGGCGGAAGAAGGATCCGTTGGGGGCGCTGAAGCTCTACCTGATCGAGAACCGGCTGCTCACCGAGCAACAGGAGTCAGCCCTCGACGAACAGGTGATCGCCACCCTGGCCGAGGCAGTGAAGAAGACCGAGTCGTCGGCAGACCCTGACGAGCCGACGTCGCGGGTCTACGCAAAACCGATCATCCCCGACACCGCAACTACCGAACCCGACCCGCCGCTCGTCGGTGACACGGTCAACATGATCACCGCCATCAATCGCACTCTCCATGAGATCTTCACCACCTACGACGACACGGTCCTGTTCGGGGAGGACGTCGCCCGCCGCAAGGGTGGCGTCTTCAAGGCCACGGAATCGCTCACCGAAACCTTCGGGCCCGAACGTTGCTTCAACACCCCAATCGCGGAGTCGTCGATAATCGGCGTCGCAATTGGCATGTCTGCCGCAGGGTTCAAAGCAATGCCCGAGATCCAGTTCGCCGACTACATCCACCCTGCGTTCAATCAGATCGTCTCCGAGGCAGCACGCATCTCGTTCCGCTCCGACGGACGGTGGAACTGCCCGATCGTGATCCGGACCCCGTATGGCGCCGGAATCCACGGCGCCCTCTACCACTCCCAATCGATCGAGTCGTTCTACTCCCATGTCCCGGGTCTCAAAGTTGTCGTCCCCTCCACCCCCGCCGATGTCAAAGGGCTCCTCTTTACCGCAGTCGAAGACCCCGACCCGGTCCTCTTCCTCGAACCGAAGAAGCTATACCGGCTAGCTCGGGGCCCCTACCCGGAAGGTGAGTACCGGGTACCGCTGGGGAAGGCCGCCATCAGGCACGCAGGGACCGATCTCACAATCATCGCCTACGGGGCGATGGCGCATTTCGCCACCGAGGCCGCCGCTATCCTCGAAGACCTCGGGATCAGCCCGGAAGTCATCGATCTGCGAAGCCTGAAGCCGCTCGACTGGCCGACTATCGAGGAGTCGATCAAGAAGACCTCCAGAGCCCTCATAGTCCACGAGGACAACGAGTTTGTCGGTTACGGAGCAGAGGTTGCCGCCCAGATCGCCGACAAGACCTTCGAATGGCTCGACGCCCCGGTGAAGCGAATGGCCCTCCCCGACGTTCCGATAATGCCCTACGCCGGCTCCCTCGAAGGCGCCCTCTACCCCACCGCCCAGGACATAGTCGAAAGAGCCCAAGAGCTCGCCAAATACTGACTGTCCTCCCGCTCTCCGCTTGCGGAGGGAGTACCGGCGACGCAGTCGCCGGGGAGGGTGAGGGGTTCTCACCAACGGCGCTCGAGCTCCCAGCCCGCGGAGACCTCTCCCTCCTACCTCCCGCAAGCGGAGGACGTCCCGTGTTGCTCTGGTGGGAGAGTTGCAAGCGGAGGGAGACGCCTCGTGAACAGGCAGGGGTCGATACCCCATTACTCTCGATGGGGATGTCGTTACTGAAGCATCTCTCGGAACTGGTAGGCGGAGCTTTTGCTTCGCTCGGGCTTTCTCCTGAGTTCGGCGCGGTGGTGCCATCGCAGCGTCCGGAGCTTGCCCAATTCCAATGCAACGGGGCGATGGCTGCCGCCAAGCAAGCGAGCAGGGCACCTCGTGAGATTGCCGAAGGCGTGGTCGCCTTTCTGGAGAAGGAGGCTGAAATCGCCTCCAGCGCTGTGGCCGGGCCCGGTTTCGTCAACATCACTCTGACCGACGCCACACTTGCCGAGTGGGCGGGACGGACAAGTGAGGACCCGTTCCTGGGCTTCCAGCCCCCGGAGACACCGAGGACCGTGGTCGTCGACTACGCCGGCCCGAATGTGGCCAAGGCGATGCACGTCGGCCATATTCGGGCGACGATCATCGGAGACTCGATCGCGCGGCTCCTCGACTTCGCCGGGGAGAAGGTGATCCGCGACCCCCACTTCGGCGACTGGGGATTCCAGATGGGCCTGGTGATCGCTGCCATCGAGGAGGAGCAGCCCGACCTCCCCTACTTCGACGACACCGCAGTCGAGTACCCGGCTACTCCTCCGGTGAGTCTCGAAGACCTGCAGCGGATCTACCCCGAGGCGGCGGCGAGAGCCCGAGACGACGAAGATTTCCAGGCCCTGGCCAGGGAGACGACTGTGGCCCTCCAGCAAGGCCACCCCGGCTATCTCGCACTCTGGACGCAGATGAAGGCCGTGAGCGAGGAGTCGCAAAGGGCCGACTTTGCCGCTCTGGGCGTCAACTTCGACCTCTGGTACGGGGAGTCAGATGTCAGGGACCGTCTCAGCCCTCTCGTCGAGCGGCTCGGTGCGACCGAGTTCGCCGAGAAGTCCGATGGCGCACTGATCGTGACGGTGGACGAGGCGGACGACAACAGGGAATACCCGCCACTGATCCTGGAGTCCTCAGCAGGCGGCTACCTGTACTCGACTTTCGACCTCGCAACCGTGGAGATGCGGGTTCAGGACCTCGGCGCGGATCTCATGCTCTACGTGGTCGACCGTCGGCAAGCCGACCACTTCACCCAGGTCTTCCGGGTGGCCCGAAAGACCGGCATCGCCCCCGAAAGCGTCGAGATGGAACACATCGGCTTCGGGACGATGAACGGTCCTGACGGCAAACCCTTCCGGACTCGGGAAGGCGGCGTGGTGAGACTCGGAGACCTCATCGCGATGATCATCACCGCAGCCCGGGAACGCCTGGACGAGGCCCATCTCGCCGAGGAGTACCCCGAGGTGGAGCGTCAGCAGATTGCAGCCCAGGTGGGGGTGGCAGCTCTCAAGTATGGCGACCTGGTCAACAATCGCTCGTCGGATTACGTCTTCGACCTCGATCGGTTCAGCTCCTTCGAAGGCAAGACCGGGCCCTATTTGCAATATGCCGCAGTCAGGATCAAATCGATCCTGAGGCGCGCCGCCGATGAGGGAATCGTCGCCGGGCCGATCCTGGCGCCTGTCGCCGACGTCGAGCGCGAGCTGATGCTCGAGCTGACCCAATTTCCCGAGGTCGTGGCAAGGAGCATCGAACTCCGGGCTCCGAACCACATCGCCGAGTACTCCCACACAGTCGCAGTCCGGTTCAACCGCTTCTATGACGCCTGTCACATCCTCTCCGAGCCAGATATTGACCGGCAAGCCTCGCTCCTCTCGATTGCCTCCTGGGCTCTGGCCACACTCGAAAGGCTCCTCGGCCTTCTGGGAATCCAGGTCCCGGCTCGGATGTGAGCTATGACGTACACGGTTCGACCAGCCCGACCCGCCGATGCAGCCGGTATCGCAGCCTGGACCCAGGACACTTTCGAGTGGGGTGATTATGTCGCTGAGGCACTTCCCGGATGGATCGACGATGCGGATTTCCACGTCATGGTTGCTGTCGATTCTGAGGACACGGCCAGGGCGGTTTCTCTGGTGAGAATGCTGAGCGCTGACGAGGGGTGGCTCTCGGCGGCGCGGGTCCACCCGGATGCCCGACGCCAGGGCCTCGGTTCCATGCTCAACAAGTCCTCGGTGGACTGGGTCCGTGAGCAAGGCGGCCGGGTGGTCCGTCTCGCCACCGAAGACACCAACCTCGCTGCGCAGGCACAAGTGGAGAAGCTCGGGTACCGCAAGACCTCCTCGTGGGTGTATGCAGTAATCGAAGGGCGGGCGGCCGACCAGCCCGTGAAGCCGGAGCGGCTCAGCATCGTGGGCCGTTCCGACGTCGACCCTGCGTGGATGTATTGGTCGACGGGAGAGCTCTTCGAGGCAGGTCGTGGATTGAAGGCAAGTGCATGGACCTGGCGCCGTGCCACGGTCGGAGACCTCGACCTCGCCGCCCGGGAGCAGCGACTCTTCAACCACCCTGCCGGCTGGGCGGTAGCCGAATACCCGGCGCCTGATGAGATCGACATTGTCTGGATAGCCTCCTCACCCAATGACTTCCCCCGTCTCATCGCCGGTGTCGATCAACTCGCCCTCGAGAGGGATGCAGCCGAGGTGACCTATCGGATCCCGGAAACGGGGTGGTCCGGGGAAGCCTTGCGCCGGGCTGGAGCGGATGTGTCGGAGTCTTTCGTCTACACCAAGGCCGTCTGAGCCCGCTTCAGAGCAGGATCAGTGTGGCGATGAGCCAGACGACAAAGACAGAGTGGACGTCATAGCGCTTCAGCCAGTCGTAGCCGTCGTCGAGGTTGCGAATCAGCAGCGACAGCGGAATACCCACCAGAGGAACTGCAACCATCCCGGCAGTGGCGACCGCGCGCAGGCCGTCGGCGCCGCGAAGGAAGACAACAGGTAGATCGTCGACGATCCCAGAAATCAACTGATGGATCATGAGCATCACCAGACCTACGCAGAAGGCAGAGATTGCCCGGCCGATGCCGATCTCCCAGATGTTGAATCCGACGAGGCGCCTGCCCCTGCCCAGCGGGCCTTCGGAGGCCACCCCGAGAGCGAACATGCCGACCACGATGAGGATGATCGCCGACCCGAGCATCGCCGGTGTGGACATACCTTCGATCGCTCCGACGACGTCGAAGCCGGCGAGCAGCACGCTGAACCCCAACCCAACGAAGAGAGTGCCAAGCACGACCAGGCCGACATCGAACATGTTCCCCATCGCCCCGTAAGCGAGGATCCCGTAGCGCTTGAGGCGCTCGGTCGGGGACTCTCCCCCCAGGACCTCGTTCATGAATTCATCTCCACCGATGCGACGTTAGTGCCCGAAGCGGACCGTTTGACGGCTTCCAGATACAGCTCGATCGGGTGCCTGATCTCGTGGTCATCACCGAGGAAAGCCCGCAGTTGCATCTCACAGCCCGGGTTCGCCGAGGCAACGACGGTGCCGCCCACAGCTCTGATTCGGGCGGCCTTCTGTTCTCCGAGTGTGGCGGACGCTTCTGGCTGCAGCACCGTATACAGCCCGGCGGCACCGCAGCACATCCCGTCGTCATCGATCTCGATCACATCGAAACCCGCTGCCTGAATGATCCGACGCGGAGCGGCAATCACCCGTTGGGCGTGACGGAGGTGACATGGGTCCTGGACTACGACGGAGAGACCGGAGGGCGCCAGGACCGGCAAGAGCCCATCGTCGATTGCCCGGGCGACTGTCACAGTGATGTCCTCGGCCCTTTCGCCGTATGTGTCACCGAGATGGGCCGAGCATCCCGCGGCGGCGGCGACGATCACGTCACAATCGCCAAAGGCATCCTCATTGCGCACCGCGAGGACATCTGCGACTTCGGCATGTCCGTCATGTGCCGCGAGTGCGCCGCAGCAGGTCTGCTGCTCAGGAATGACCACCTGGTGTCCTGCCATTTTCAGCAGGTCGATGGCGACGGTGTTGACCGGCGAGAACCACTGTTCCTGGACACAGCCGAGGAGAACGCCCACCGTTCCCGGGGCGCCGTGCTCGGAAAATTCCCGGATCGGGGGTCGCTGCAAGCGCCGCATCCCGGAAAGCGATCGGCGGAATCGTCCGGGGGCAAACCGGACCAGACCGATCCTCTGGAAGAGGCGGAGGACGGAAGTGAATGCACCGAGGATCCGACGCGAAGGCAGCACTCTCCCCAGCATCAACCTGCGAATCCGGCGGCCGGCCGACGGGACTTGTGCCGCGATCTCGGCTCTCGAGCCCTCTAGCAGTGAACCGTAGGGCACCATCCCCGGGCACACGGGCTCACAAGCTCTGCAGCCCAGGCAGAAATCGAGGATCTCCTCGAACTTGGCATCGACCTCCATCACGCCATCGGCGACAGCAGACATCGCCTGCAGCCGGCCGCGCGGGGAGGCCGTTTCCCGGCCGGTGAGTCGAAAGGTCGGGCACCCCGGGAGACAGAGACCGCATTGCACGCAGGCGGACAGGCCGGCCCTGTCCGGATGATGCTCCGTCACCCAACCCATCAGATTCCCCCCGGAAGTCTGCCGTGGTTGATGATTCGTGCCGGGTCGAACTGGGAGATCAGCTGGCGCTGCAAGTCGGCGGTCTCCGGCGGCGAACCCCACGGATCGAGGGGAGGGATTTCACCGGGATGGTCGACCAGAACGAGAGAGCCGCCTGTCGATTCCGCCCATGACCTCAGGTCTTCCGCACCTTCGGTGTCGTCGGAGGCCAGGCGGAGCTCACCGGTGCCAAGGACCGCGAGGTAACTCCATGGTGAGACCCGAACCATCGCCTCTCCCATCAATGAAGGTGGAACCCGCAGCGACCAGCTGCAAGCACCTGCCGGATCGTCGGGCCAGTGCAGACCTGCGCTCGCTCGACCGCCAACGCGGGATACGGTGTCGTCGACATCTGACTCCGTCCCGCTCACAAACAGGTCGATACCATCGGGAGACTCGAGCAGAGCGAGGGGTCGTCTCACCCTCGCCGCATCCTCCGGGTCGTCGACGCGGATCGTCGCCGAGGCCCGGGCGACCGGCCAGAGCTTCAGGCAAACCAAAGCGATGATGCCGAGGGAGCCGAACCCGCCAACTGCAGCCTTGTGGAGATCGAAACCGGACACGTTCTTGACAACCCGGCCCCCCGAGCGGACCACCCGGCCATCCCCGGTGACCGACGTCACTTCGAGGACCCGTTCCCTCATCCCGAGATGGCGAGCCCTGCGCAGCGGGGCGCGGCCCGTGGCCAGCACTCCTCCCAGGGTGGCCAGTCCCGGATTCTCCGGGAGCACGGCCGTCTGGTGCTTGGCTGCAAGGCGCGCCTCGAGGTCACCCACCCCGATGCCTGCTCCCACGACAACCGTGAGGTCATCCGGCTCCCAGACCTCGACCTGGCTGAGCTTCCGGGTCGAAACGACCCAACCTTCCGGCGGTGGGTGACCCATCTTCTGGCGGGTGCCCCCTCCCCATATCCGGAGTGGGACCGAGCTCGCCGAGGCTTCCTTCACGACCCGGACGAGGTCTTCGACACTAGCCGGAACCAGGTGGACCCCATCCGGAGCACCCTCGATCTCACCTTCGAGGTCCGCCAGCGGGCTCAAATCCAGGCTCCTTCAGGAATTTCCCTGCGCACACCTCCGAAATCGAAGCACCTCGAGCCTGAGGGAAGGACCTTGTCCGGATTGAGCAGGTGTGAGGGGTCGAAGACGTCTTTCACCCTCGCCTGCGCGTCGATGTCGATGTCAGAGAAGCTGACCGACATCAGATCGCGTTTCTCGACGCCGATGCCATGCTCGCCTGAAAGCGCCCCACCCATCGACAGGCAGAGCTCCACGATCTCGTCTCCGGCTTGCCTCACTTTTTCCGCAACCACCGGATCGGATGCGTCGAATGCGATCAGAGGGTGGAGATTGCCGTCCCCGGCATGGAAGACATTGAGCATGGTGAGACCGAGGCGGTCTGCAATCTCATAAACACCTGCCATTGCCTCAACGAGGCGCGTTCTGGGAACGACCGTGTCGTGCAGGTAGTAGTCGGGAGCGAGCTGGGCCACGGCCCCGAATGCGGACTTTCTCCCCTTCCACAGCAGAGCGCGGTCTGCCTCCTCGATTGCAATTACCACATTGCGCGCACCGTTGGCACGTCCGATCTCGGAGATGATCTTCGCCTCCGACTCCACTGTCGCCGTTGTTCCCACCACCTCAGCCAGCAACACCGCAGCGGCGTCGGTGGGAAGTCCGGCCTTCAGCCAGTTCTCGACGGCAGTCGTCATTCTCTGGTCCATCATCTCCAATGCCGCAGGGACCATCCCGGCTCCGATCACATCGGAAACGGTCCGTGCCGCGGCCTCGACCGAGCCGAAATCGAGCAGGAGCGTGCGGACATCCTCGGGGAGAGGGAGCAGTCTGACCAGGACCCTGGTTGCGACCCCCAGAGTGCCTTCGGAGCCGACGAGAAGCGCACGGAGGTCGAGGCCGGGTGGGTCCGGAGCAAGACCTCCGGTATGGAGGATCTCTCCCGAAGCGGTGACGAATTCCAGCCCGAGGACATGAGATGTCGTACTCCCCTCTGCCAGACAGTGCGGGCCGCCGGAGTTGTTGGCCAGGTTTCCCCCGATTGTGCAGGCTGACTGTGAGGACGGGTCCGGGGCGAAATGGAGCCCGTAGGGCCGGGCGGCACGGCTCAGGTCGAGGTTGATCACACCGGGGCCGACCCATGCCGCCTGATTGGGGACGTCGATCTCGATCTCGTTCATACCGGTCATGACCACCACAATCCCGCCTCGGGTGGGTGAGGCGCCGGCGGTGAGCCCGGTGCCGGCTCCGCGAGCAATCACCGGGAGCGAGTGGGCGGCGGCAATCCGCACGATCACAGCCACTTCTTCGGCCGTGCGCGGGAAGACGATGCAGTCCGGGTTCCCTCTCATCAGAGAGGCATCCTTGGAGAAGATGTGACGTTCCAGCGGGTCGTCGAGCACTCTCTCCGCACCGAGCAGGCTTCGCAGTTCCTCGATGGCTTTCACGGCTATGACGGTAGTTCCTCCGGAACCAACTACCTCAGCCTTGCGACGAGCCCCAACCGCCGCCACCAGGGGTCAGCACCAGAAGACGGTCCCCCGCCGAGACTTCGGTGGTCGATTTGGCACCGAGCCGCACCCGTTCGCCATCGCTTCGGATGAGCCAGTCCTCGCCGACTGCCCCGGGCCCGCCGCCATTCAGACCCCAGGGCGAATGACGTCGCCGCTCACCCATCAAAGAGAGGATTGCGTCGGTGTCGAAAGTGATCTCCCGCACGATCCCCTCTCCGCCCGGGTGGAGCCCGGGGCCTCCGCTGCCAACGCGAAGGGTGTAGCCGGTGACACGGAACGGATAGTGCTCTCCCAATGATTCGATCGGTGTGTTCTCGGTGTTGGTCATCCCGGTCTGTATCCCCGACTGGCCGGGCCCGCTGGGACGGCCGCCCTGGCCACCGGCAACCGTCTCGTAGTAGGCGAAAGAATCGTTCCCGATCAGGACGTTGTTCATAGTCCCCTGGCCGGCGGCACCTACTCGGTCCGGAGCTGCACTGGCAAGGGCGCCGAGCAACACATCAGAGATCCTCTGGCTGGTCTCGACGTTCCCCGCGGCGACGGCGGCAGGTGCCAGAGCGTCGACGAGAGATCCAGCCTCCGTGCGGAGCTGCAACTGGCGATAGCACCCACCGTTGGCAGGGATCGTCGGATCGGTGGCCACCCGGACTGCGTAATACAGACACGACCGGGTCACCGCCTGTACCGCGTTGAAGTTGGCTTCGACCTGGGGGTCGGTGCCGGCAAAGTCGGCGACCAACCCGTCGCCGGCGACTGTGACCTCAACTCTGATCGCAACGTCGGAGTCGCCGTGCTCCATGAAGTCTTCGAAGGTGTACTTCCCATCGGGCAGTGCGCCAAGGGCTGCCGCCATCCTTCGCTCCCCGTATCCGAGCAGCGCTTCGCTCATCGCAGCGAATACGGATTCATCTTCGGACTCCACCAAACTGGTGAGGCGGCGCGCCCCCACTGCGTTTGCTCCGATCTGCGCGGCAAGATCGCCCTTGCGTTCGAGCGGGGTCCGGGTTGCTCCGAGGAAGGGAAGCGCGAACTCATCGACCCAGACCCCATCGGACACCGCGACCATCGGTGGGATCACGTGGCCCTCCTGTTCGAGCCGGACGGCGTGAGCTGGCATCGAGCCGGGTGCCTCGCCGCCGACATCGGCGTGGTGGGCGCGGTTTGCAACCCAGCCGACGAGACTCGACCCCGAGAACACCGGAGCGACAAGCGTCAGGTCGTTGAGGTGGGTCCCCCCGTGAAACGGGTCGTTTACGGCGTATTGCACACCGGGCCGGGGATCGAAACGCGTGATGCAGGCTTCCACTGATGCAGGCATCGACCCGAGGTGAACCGGGATGTGCTCCGCCTGGGCGAGCATCACGCCATCGGGAGTGAAGAGAGCGGCGCTGCAATCGGCGCGCTCTTTGATGTTCGGCGACAGCGAAGTGAGCCTGAGCACCATGCCCATCTCCTCGGCGACCGAGCCCAACTGGTTGCGGGCGACTTCCAGGGTGATCGGGTCGATCATCGCGGCTCCACCAGGTGTCCTATGTGCTTCGAGCCTTCGCGGTAGCTGAGCCCGGACAGTTCAGCGCGATGAGTGTTGATGAACCCGGCCACCGCGGTCGGAGCAGTCCAGGCGTAGTCGCGCAGGGCCCAACCGATCGCCTTGCGGATGAAGAACTCCTCCTCGGGGGCTCTGGCCGCGCAATAGGTGAAGAGACGCTCGGAGTCGGTGCGCTCCTTGGCACCAACCTGGCAGATGAGCGCAGCTCGGCGCAGCCACATGTCGTCGTCATCGATCCATCCGTCGACCACCGGCCAGCTCTCGACCTGGTAGCCGACAACGAGGTGGCGGATCAGGTGGGTGGCAACTTCGTCAACGAGGTCCCACCATGCCCCTTCGACGGTCAGCTGGTGATAGAGGTCGGTCTGATTCGGGAGGATGTGGCTCTCGAAGTGACGGGCGAACCCCAGCGCGATGTACTTCTCCTCACGGTGATCGAGGTTCCAGAGGGCAAGAACGAGTTGCCGGTAGCTGTCTGCAGTCTCTGGCCGGTGGGCCTTCACCAGGTCGCGGAGGATGGGCGTGCGGCCCGCCTTCTGCACTCCATAGAACGGCATTTCGGTCTTCATGTAGGCCTGCATCGCCGGAGCCTTCTCCGGGTCAGCGGCCTCAGCGAGGCGCGAGGTCACCATTCGACACGCTGCTTCGATGTCGGGAGCCATCATGTGATCTCCAGGGTCCCGTCGTCGAGTACCCGCACCGCATCGCCCGTGTCAACCAGCACCGAAGCGGTGCCTTCGACGATCAGGGCAGGGCCCTCGAGTTCGATGCCGGTGGGAAGCGTGGTGCGCCGCCAGACATCGGTGACCACTTCCCCTTCACCCACCCACATCGGTCTCCGGATCCGCTCGGGCCGGACTGAGGACCTGGAAACGACCGAGTCCCATCCAATCGGGGCCTCCCCGTGCGCGACCCCACGGACGTTCACAACTTCGACTGCGGTGTCGCCGAGGTCGAACCCGAACCGCGACCGGTGTTCCTCGACAAAGTCCTCCCTGACGTGTTTGTCGCGGAAAGGAATCGAGAATTCGTGAGACTGGGCGTGATACCGCACGTCCACGAGCAGCTCCGTCCCGGCGGGCGGCAGATCGTAGATGTCGATGAAACGCTGGGTGGCGTCGTGACCCACGGCCCCGGCCGCATCGACAAGCTCCGCATCTTCGGAGTAGGCGAGGACCGATTTCAGCCGTTCGACCCTGGGCCGCGACAGCAGCAAGCCGAGGGCCGAAAAGGCACCGGGGTGGGGAGGGACGAGCACGGCTTGCATCCCGAGAGCACGGCGCAACCTCGAGGCGTGCAGGCCGCCCGCCCCACCAAAGGCCAATAGGCTGGCCTGACGAGGGTCGAAACCTTCCTCGACTGAGACCTTCCGAATCGCCCGGGCGAGATGGGCATCAGCGACGCGTATGATCCCCCGCGCCGCGTCGATGTCGGCAAGGCCGAGGGTTTTACCGAGCCGCGCCAGAGCCTTTCGGGCCAGGGGCCGGCTCATGTTCAACCCCGACGAGAAGCCGGTCTCTTCGGGCATGTACCCCAGGAACAGGTTGGCGTCGGTGACCGTCGCCTCCTTGCCGCCCAGCCCGTAACAGGCAGGCCCTGGATTGGCACCTGCCGACATCGGGCCGACCCGGAGCGAGCCTCCGGGATCGACCCATGCGATCGAGCCGCCCCTGGCGCCAACCGTGTGGATCGGCATCGACGGGACCCGGTTCACCCGACCCCCGATGTTCTGGGTCGGCGCGAGCACCACCCCTTCGGCGCCGATCCTCGCCACGTCGGTGGAAGTCCCGCCCATGTCGAGCGTGATCACAGATTGGATTCCGTGGTGACGACGAAGACTGTCACCAGCCACAACTCCAGCAGCCGGGCCGGAGAGGGTCAGGGTGCCCACGGTCGTGCTCGCTGCTTCAAAAGGGAGCATTCCGCCCGAAGATGCCATCACCGATGTCGATATGGCGGAAACCTGATCATCGAGGTCTTTCAGATACCCGGCTACCCGAGGAGCGAGATAGGCGTCGATGACGGTTGTAGCGACCCGCTCGTACTCGCGAAAGGCTGGCGAAAGTTCGGATGCCACGCTGACGGGAATTCCGGGATGGGTGCGTCGGATCGCTGTAGCCAGTTCCTGTTCTGCTGATGGGTCCTGGAAGGAGCCGAGCAGGCCGACGGCTACCGCGCCGGGCTCCATGTCGCCGAGGATCTCGAGAGTGAGGTCGATATCGGTATGGCCCACCCGGTCGCCGCGCAAGACCAGTGGTGGGGGTCGATTCGCGGATAGGTCATACAGTGAAGGGCGGGCCTGGCGCCCGATCTCGATCACATCTTCGAAACCTGCCGACGTGACCAGCACAACTCTCGCCCCCGTACCCTCGAGCAGGGCGTTGGTTGCAACAGTGGTCCCGTGGAGGAAATGGAAGTCGCCCGGGATCCGGGCCAGGGCCTCGACCACGCCCGTCGACTGCGGCAGCGTTGTCGGAGACTTCCACGAGGCGAGCGATGCCCCGTCGAAGACGACCACGTCGGTGAAGGTCCCTCCGACATCGACACCGACGAAAGTTGCCATGGGGTACTCTCAAGATCCTATGGCGATCAACCCGGCCCCGACCCCGAACCCCAACGCGATGAAGTTTCCCGTGGGTAAGCCTGTCGGTGGGCCCGCCACGTTCGTGAGCGGCAACGAAACCGACAACGAGATGGCCACAGAGCTTCTCGCCCTCGTTGGCGTGGGCAGCATCTTCATGACCGCCGACTTCGTAACCATCACCAAAACTCCTGCCGGATCGTGGGAAGCGATAACTCCCGAGGCGACCCGGATCCTAGAGACCCATTTCGGAACGTAGTAGTCGGGCTTTCAGGGGCTGATCGGAACCATCTCCGGCCGGACCACCCCTCCCGGACCTATTGCCAGTATGACGACGTTCCACATCCCGGACGGATCGAGGTATCCACCGACGATTTCGCTGCCGGGACGGACCGATTCGACGCCGGCGGCCACATGATCTGGAACCGTTGCGAGACCGATCCCTGCGGTAGCCGGGGAGTCAACCGCCTCGACAACAGGTGCTCCCAGCAGGCGGGGCATACCCTCGGTCATCCCGATATCGAGGGTGAAGATCTCTGGATCGACCCTCTGGTAGTCGCCACCGTCCACTGAGACCATGTAGCGGGCCAGCACACTGACCCGGTACGTGCCGACATCCACTTCTTCGATTCCTACCGAGTCGACCCACTCCACAAAGACCAGGACCCCTTCCGGTGGGGACGGGAGCGGAATGTCTGCCGGCAACAAGCTGCGCAGAATCCCGTGCTCGGCCGACCCGTCACTCGCCAGGAACTCCCTGACAACCCAGCGGGCATGGGCCGCAGCTTCGGCAGCAAGGCTGTCGGGATCAACGGCGTAGAGGTCGGCTTCAGCTACCAGGCTGGGGGCCGGTTGGGCAGGGGGCGGGACCGACGCCGGGGCCACCGGAGCCAGGGTGGTCGCTGGCGGCGCCGCCTCAGCGGCCGCCTCGCTAGGAGGCGGGGGAAGCGGAGCCGGTCGGTTGCTCATGAACGAGTAGCCGAGCGACCCGGCGACCACAGCACCGGCGATGCCGAGGACCAGCCACTGACGATCGCCGCCCTGTTTTTCGAGAGACTCCCAGGGAATCCTCTCGTATACCTCTTGATTCTTTTCATCCATTGGTCAAACGTATGGGCTGGAAAGTGACGGTTCAAGGGGCCCGTTTCAAGGCTCCGATTCGGAAGGTGGGCTCGGTTACCCGGGAACTCGCGATTGGAAGCTATCGTTTTGACCGTCATGGCAGTCAACCCAGACCCGAAGCCGGGCCGATGGATCCTTCCCCTAGTCGTGTTGGGGATGGTCGCGTTCACCTACTTTTTCATAGGCGAACTTCCTGAGGCCTCCACCGACACCACTCTGGCTGTCGGTGTCACCACCACGACAGTGCCCCCGGACGGCGTGACCACAACGACCCCGGGAACCGACCCCGGAAACGGCGCCGTTGACCCCGCAGTGCAGGCCTATCTGACTGAACTCGATGAGGTGAACACATCACTCCAGCTTCTCCGAACGGAGATGGTGACCGTGAACGATGGGTTCGACGCCGATCCCCGCGAGATCGAATACAGCGACGCCGAGGCAAGGATGACGACTGTCGAGACCGACACTCAAGCCCTAGCCGACGTAGTGGCGGCGATGACGGTGCCGGTCGGTTTCGAGACCAGCCACCAGGCCCTGACCAGCGCAATCGATCAGGCTGCAGGGGCGGCGAGCGACGCCCTCGACGGTCTCCAATCGGACGACCCGGGAGAGCTGAGGCGGGCAGCAGTAGTGGCCTACACCCAGGCGGCCGACAACTTCGCCACCGAGGTCGAGAACACAAGAACCGCGGCGGGCGTTACGACGGACGGCTGACATGGCGCCCGACCTGCGCCGGGTCGAGGACGACTCGTACCCCGCATTCACAAGGAACATGGAGCGGGTGTACGGGTTCGACTACAACCCTGACGAAGACACCTTCCGCTCGATCCTCGACGTCGACCGTGCTTTCGGACATTTCGAAGGAGACGGAATGGTTTCGACAATCGCCGCCTACAGCCTGGAGATGACTGTTCCCGGGAACGTCGTTTCGTGTGGGGGCACCACGGTTGTCAGCGTTTCGCCGACACACCGACGCCGGGGACTGCTCACCGAGATGATGAACCGGCATTTCGAGGATGTCCACGAGCGTGACGAGCCAATTGCTGCTCTGTGGGCATCGGAGTCGGAGATCTACGGCAGATTCGGGTACGGAAGGGCGTCGACCACCGCCGAGATCACGGTTCGTCGCCGTGGCCATCCGCTCTCCCGTCTTGCCCCGGCAACCCGGCCTGTCCGGTTTGTCGACCTCGACGAGGCCAAGACTCTCATCCCGCCATTTCACGATCGGTTCCGACTCGGTCAGCCGGGCATGTTCAGGAGATGGCCGGAGTGGTGGGAGGCCAGAGTCTTTTCAGATTTTCCCTCGAGACGCAGCGGGGCAACCGCCGCCCGGTGGGTAGTCGTCGACGGAGACGACGGGATCGACGGATACGCCAAATATCGGACAAAAACGGCACCGGGCGACGATGGCCACTCGGGGATCGAGATGGTGATCACCGACTTCATCGCCGGTTCTCCAGAGTCGTGGTCCGGGTTGTGGGCCTTCCTGCTCAGCCACGACCTGATTGCCAAGTTCGTTGCCAGGCTCCGCTCTCCGGACGACCCGATCTTCGACCTGCTCGCCGGGCCACGGCGCGCTCAGGTCGAGGTCAGCGACGGCATCTGGGTGCGGGTCATGGACGTCCCGACGGCACTGACCTCACGAAATTATCAGTCGGATTTCTCGGGTGTGATCGAGGTCCACGACCCGATGGGACTCGCCGGTGGCAAGTTTCGACTCGAGACGACGGACGAGGGCGCCGAGTGCAAGTCCTCCGACGCCGAGCCCGATATCGCTATGGACATCGAGGACCTGGGATCGGTGTACATGGGAAATGGCGGGCTCAGGCGACTGGCCCGTGCCGGCCGAGTCAATGGAGGCGACGCAGAGCTCGCAGCTGCCGACCAGGCCTTCGGGTGGGACCCCAGGCCCTGGTGCCCTGAGATCTTCTGACCACGCCGCTGCACAAGCTCCGAAAAGTGTGAGAGCAGTCCTGAGGGTGTGTCTGCCGACACACCCTCAGGCGGCTCAACGATGAGTCCGACTACATGTCGTAGTAGAGGTGGAACTCATAGGGATGGGGGCGAAGACGCACCGGGTCGACCTCATGTGCGGTCTTGTACTCGATCCAGGCTTCGATCAGGTCCTCGGTGAACACCCCGCCTTGAAGCAGGAATTCGTGGTCATCCCTCAGCGCATCCAGGGCCTCCGACAGGGATCCGGGGACACTGGGCAGGCCCGCCAACTCAGCCGGCGGCAGGTCATATATGTCCTTGTCGACGGGGTCGTGCGGCTCGATCTGGTTCTGGACACCATCGAGGCCTGCGAGCAACATCGCGGCAAAGGACAGGTACGGGTTCGCCGTCGGGTCGGGACAACGGAACTCGAGACGTTTCGCGCCAGGCGCCTGTGAGTACTGGGGGATCCGGATCGCTGCCGATCGGTTCCGGCTCGAGTACACCAGGTTGACCGGCGCCTCATAACCCGGCACCAGCCTGCGATACGAGTTTGTCGTCGGGGCCGCGAACGCAAGCACCGCCGGGGCGTGCTTGAGCAAGCCACCGATATACCACCTTGCCATATCGGAAAGCCCTGCGTACCCGCTCTCGTCGAAGAAGAGAGGGTCTCCGTCTTTCCACAGCGACTGGTGGGTGTGCATCCCCGAACCGTTGTCTTCGAAGACCGGCTTGGGCATGAATGTGACCGACTTGCCCGCCTGCCAGGCAGTGTTCTTCACGACGTACTTGTACAACGTTACGTTGTCCGCAGTGCGCAACAGGGTGTCGAAGCGCATATCGATCTCTGCCTGCCCGGCGGTTCCAACCTCATGGTGCTGAACCTCGATCTCGATACCCGCGGCTTCGAGATTGGCTGTCATCTCCGAGCGAAGGTCCTGGAAGTGGTCGGTGGGGGGCACCGGGAAGTAGCCCTCCTTATACCGGGGCTTGTAGCCCAGGTTCCCGCCCTCTTCGACTTTGCCCGAGTTCCACGCACCCTCGATCGAGTCGAGGAAGTAGAAACCGGAGTGCTGGTTCTGCCCGAAACGGACATCATCGAAGATGTAGAACTCGGCTTCCGGGCCCCAATACGAGGTGTCGGCGATCCCGGTGCTGGCGAGATAGTCCTCCGCCTTCCGTGCCACATACCGCGGGTCGCGATCGTAGGGGGCACCAGTGAGCGGGTCGTGGACGAAGCAGTAGAGAATCAGTGTCTTGCGAGCCCGGAATTGGTCGTCGACAGCCGTTCCGGGATCCGGGATCAGGATCATGTCCGACTCCTGGATCTCCTGAAAACCCCGGATCGAAGACCCGTCGAAGCCAAAGCCTTCTTCGAAGGTTGCCTCGGTCAACTGGTGGGTTGGGACCGTGAAGTGCTGCACCTGGCCTGGCAGGTCACAGAATCTGAGGTCGATGAACTCGTACTCGCCCTCATCGATGAGGGATAAGACGTCGGCAGCCGTCTTGGTCACTTTTGCCTCCTTATTGGCTATTGACAGTGAACTGGACTGATTTGTATCCGGGCGGGATTTCTCTCCCGTTGCTGAAATGTGAACGCTGTGTTTCGTAGCACCGCGCATCTTCGCATTCCGCAGAATCCGGACCCGCAGTCACCATAATCGGTGAAGGGAAGGCTCTGCATGAGACCGACCGGGTGATGACGGGAACCACGATCTAGACGGTGAAGATCGACTCGCCCATCCTCGAGGATTCCCAAAGGTCGATATCCTGGTCGATGGCGTGGGCGTCGATTGCGGCGATCTCTTCTGCGCTGAACTCGACAGCCGATGCTGCAGCCACGTTCTCCTCCAGTTGGCGGACACTCGACGCCCCGAGCAGAGCAGACGTGATCCGCTGATCACGGAGCACCCACGAGATGGCCATCTGGGCGAGAGTCTGCCCACGACCGGATGCGATCTCGTTCAGCGCCCGGACATGAGCCATCGCGTCGCCGGTGATCCAGGCCCGGTCGAAGCTGCCGTTTTGGGTTGCCCGGGAACCGTCGGGAAAGCCGTCGAGGTACTTCTTGGTGGCGAGGCCCTGTGCCAGCACCGAGAAGGGGATGCACCCGACCTCTTCGGCGGCGAGGACGTCGAGCAGCTCATCCTCGATCCAACGATTGAATAGCGAGTACGAAGGCTGGTGGATCAGAAGTGGCACCCCGAGGTCGTCGAGGATCGTCGAGGCTTGCTTGGTCGCCGCCGGCGAGTAGGACGAGACGCCGACATAGAGCGCCTTGCCGGCGTGTACCGCCGAGGCCAGGGCACCCATGGTCTCTTCCATAGGGGTGTCAGGGTCGAATCGGTGTGAATAGAATATGTCCACATAGTCGAGGCCCATCCGACGGAGGCTCTGGTCGAGGCTGGCCGTCAGATACTTCCGCGACCCGCCTTCACCGAACGGCCCGTCCCACATGGCGTATCCGGCCTTGGTCGAGATCAGCAACTCGTCGCGGTGCTCTCCAAGCCCGCTGGCCAGGATCTTGCCGAACAGCTCCTCGGCATGTCCGAACGGGGGCCCGTAGTTGTTGGCCAGGTCGAAGTGGAAGATGCCGAGGTCAAAGGCTCGCCACACCAACTCAGAGGCGTTGCCGTAGGTTTGGTCGCTGCCGAAGTTCTGCCAGAGCCCGAGCGTGATTGCTGGAAGGAAAACCCCGCTGGCGCCGCATCGGCGCATGGGAAGCTGTTGGTATCGCTCACTGAGACTCATTGCGCCTGGTTCCTCCGGGATAGATGGTCGATGGCGACTGCGATGAGAAGCACAAGGCCCCGGGCCGTCTGTTGATAGAAGGTGGGCAGGTTCATGAGACTCATCCCGTTGTTCAGAGCGCCCATGAGGGTGGCCCCGAGCAGCGCTCCGAGGATTCTTCCCCGGCCACCGGCGAGGCTGGTCCCGCCGATGACCGCGGCTGCGATAGCATCGAGCTCGAGGAACAGTCCAGCCGTGCCCCCAATGGCACCACTTACCCGCGACGTGAGGGCGACGCCGGTCACTCCGTAGAGGAATCCTGCGATCGTGAAGTTGATGAAGACGACGCGCTTGAGGCTGATTCCCGATAGCCGGGCAGCCTCAGGGTTCCCGCCGACGGCGTAGAGCTGGGAGCCGTAGCGGGTGCCCTTCATGATCACCTCGGCGCCGGTCGCCATCAGGCCTAGAACCAGAATGAGATAGGGGATGCCCTCGCCGAATGATATGTACACGGCGAGCGCACCGGCGATGATGGCCGGGACGATGGAGCGTAGGAATACCCGGGTCGGCTCTTCCACCAACCCGAATCTGAAGGCGCGATGGGCGCTGCGCCACTTCCAGAGGACATGGACGCCCAGAGCCAGCGCCACGACACCCAGTGAGGGGCCCGTGGGCAATGATCCGGCAGCCAAATCGGTCAGGACGTTGGGCAATGGGGCGACAGTGGCGCCGTTGGTGGCGATCAGCGAGAGGCCGCGGAACAGCATCATCCCCGCAAGAGTGACGATGAAAGAGGAGACGCCCACATTGGCCACCCACCAACCGTTCCAGAGACCCATAAGGATCCCGGCGAGAATCGAGACCAAGACTGCCAGCCAGGGGTTCCACCCCAAGTTCACGGTGAGAATGGCGAGGACCACTCCGACCAGGGCCACCGCCGAGCCCACGGAGAGGTCGAAGTTGCGGGTGACGATCAACATCACGGCACTGATCGAGGCGAGACCGACGATGGCTGTCTGCAGGGCGAGCAGGCCCAGATTGCGTTGCGACAGGAAGATGCCGTCGGTGAGGAAGTAGAAGACAGCGAACACGACCGCCACTACGAACAGCAGCGTGTAGTTGCGGAAGCTATTGCCAGCCGGCTGGCCGATTGTGGGCGGCTCGACCTCCACCGTCTCTTGGATCTCCACGTCCGTCATGCCGCGTCCTCGGATCCGTCGATACTCGCCGCCGCCCGGACCAGTTCGGTCTCGCTGACAGAGCTAGCATCGAATTGGCCGGTGATCCGGCCCTTCACCATCACCAGGATGCGATCGCATACGTCGATCAGTTCCCGCGCCTCTGACGAGACCAGCAGCAACGACCGGCCGCTGTCGGCCAGGTCGCGCAGGATCTGCAGTATCTCTGCTCCAGCACCGACGTCGACTCCCCGGTTGGGATCGTCGAGAATGAGAATCGGGGTATCGGCTGTGAGCCAGCGGGCCACTTGAACCTTCTGTTGGTTCCCACCGCTCAGTTGGCGAACCGGCGTCTGGTCGGACCGGGTCTTGATATCGAGCTGGCGGACCCGCCGCTTGGCTTCGGCCCTGGCGGCAGAGTGGTCGAATGTCTGGTGGGGGGAAAAGCCGGGCAGCGAAGCGAGCACTATGTTGGCAGCGACGGTCTGGTCGGCGATAAGGGCATCGCGTCGGTCCTGGGCGATGAATCCGACACCATTGGCGACGGCAGTCTCTGGAGTATCAATGTCGACGGCATGGCCATCGATCTCGATCGTGCCGGTGACCGGCCCCTGCCATCCGCCGAAGAGAGCTGCGGCCATCGGCCCTGCCCCGCAGCCGACTAGCCCGAACAACCCAACGATCTCACCGGCGTGAACGTCGAGGCTGACATTGTCGACCAGCACGCGCCGATCGGGGCCGCCGGCATCGAGCACCCGCAGACCGCGGATGCCGAGCCGTGTCTGCTCGGATTGGCCGCGAGCGTCACGAGTGCCCTTGGAGGAGACTTCACGTTCGTCGCCGAGCATTTCGGCAACCACGTCGTCACGGTTGGTGTCCGCAACGTCGTGGTTCCCGACGACACGGCCATCGCGCATGACGACGATCCGATCGGCGAGGGCAAAGACCTCCGCCAGGCGATGAGAGACGAAGAGACTCGTGGTTCCCCGGGCCCGGTAGAAGCGAAGACGTTCGAACAGACGATCAGATTCGTTGGCGGTCAACGCTGCGGTGGGCTCGTCGAGGATGAGCACGCTGGCGTTGGTGGAGAGAGCCCGTGCGATCATCACAAGTTGCTGGCGGGCGAGGTCGAGGCTGCCCATTCGCTCATCCGGGCCCACGTCGACACCGAACTCGGCGAGGATCTGGGCTGCCTGATACTGGAGAAGTTCCCGGTCGAGGAGACCGAAGCGAGTCGGCTCGCGGTTGAGTAACACCATCTCGGCCACGGTGAACTCGGGGACGACGTTTATCTCCTGGGCAATTAGGACGATCCCGGCCTCTTCGGCCGAGGATACGTCTTCTGGTGTGAACGGCTCACCGCCGACGACGACATCTCCGTTGAAGTCCGAGCCGAAAAGACCAGCCATCACGCTGATGAGAGTGGATTTCCCCGCTCCGTTCTGTCCGAGTAGTGCCACGATCTCGCCCCGGTCGAAGCTCACGGAGACATCGTCGACGGCGACCACACCGGGAAAATGCTTCGTTATGCGTTGCAGAGAGACCGCGGGAGAACTGGAGTTGAGGTTCTCGTTCTCCCGCGTACTCATGTCTTGGCTACCGACTTAGCAGTCAGGCTTGTCGTCGGGCACATTGGCGTATACGTCGTCCAGGCTCTGCCAGTACTGGTGGGTGCAAGCAAATTCGGCCAGTTCGGGCTGAGTCACCAAGTAGATCGGTGTCTCGATGAAGGGGATCTCGGCCGCGCCATTGTCGAGGCTCTTGTCGAACGAGATGTCCTCACAGTTGGCGAGCGCTATAGCCGTCTCTGCACCTGCCTGAGCCATCTCCTCTGGTGCGGGCCACAGACTGCCGAACTGTCGGCCCTCTGCGATAGCCTGCATGGAGGAGAGCTCCATGTCCTGACCGGTGACCAGGATCTCCCCGTCGGGGATACCGGCTTGCTCGATGGCCTGGAGGATGCCCAGTGTCATGCCGTCGTACGACGACAGGAACACCTGCACGTCGTTGTCGTTGGCCGTGAGGGCGTTCTCGGCGTTGGCCTGGGCAGGCTCGGTCTTCCACCCCGGAGTGAACTGGTCCATCACGATCACGACATCCCCCGCGTCGACCAGGGGGTCCAGCACCTCGTGGTACCCCTCGGACATCAGGGTGGATCCGGTCTGACCGGCATCGCCTCCGATGATGACGTAGTTGCCGTTCGGCACGACTGCGGTGGTCTCCCTGGCGGCCTCGATACCACCTGCCTTCGGGTCGCGCCCTATGAAAGCGTCGTGCTCAGAGTTGAGGATCATGTCGTCATATGACGCCAACGGAATGCCCGCTTCACGGGCCATGTCGGCGATCTGCCCGGCGACGTTGAAGTCGACGGGTTGGATGACGATGGCGTCCACACCCTGAGTGATGACGTTTTCGGCCTGAGACACCTGGTTGGCTGCGTCGTTCTCGGCCGACTGCACCAGTACCTCGTAGCCAGCCGCCTCAGCTGTATCGGTGAAGAACGGAATGTCGGCATTGAGATAGCGGAACGCCGTCTGCTGTTTGAGCATGAACGCGATCTTTCCGGTTTCGCCAGGCGTGCATTCGTCGCCTCCGGCTACTGTCGTCGTGTCCGTCATCGCCTCTGTGGTGTCTGTCCCTGCGTCGGCTGTTGTGTCCGGGCTCCCGGCAGTGGTGGTGGTGTCTTCACCCCCTTCGCCTCCGCCGCAAGCTGCAACTACCAGAGCCAGAGCCGCCAAGAGGGCCCAGAGACGGTAGATATTTGGTGTCACGGAATGTGATCTTTGCATTGCGTCCTCCTCGGTGGGTCGCAAACTATGAGCGACACACCAGATTTCCTCCATGGCTCTGACAACGTTGTCAGACAGGGGGACCCTACAGCAGACTTGACAACGTTGTCAAGAGGTTGGACTATCGGACGCACATGTCGCCATCCCCCCATCGCCCCACGCTTCACGATGTCGCCGCCAAGGCCGGCGTGTCGATCAAGACGGTGTCCCGGGTCGTCAATGCTGAGCCCTTCGTAAGCGACGAGACGGCGGCCAAAGTCAACAAGGCAATCAAAGAGTTGGGATATCAGCAGGACATGATCGCCAGCTCGCTGAAACGGGAGCGGCAGTCGGCCACCATCGGCCTGGTCGTAGCGGATGTCGCCAACCCGTTCTATTCCCAGGTGACGAGAACCATCGAATCTCAGGCGCTGCGGGCTGGCCACCTTCTTATCACCGTCAGCTCTGATGAGGACCCGAAACGAGAGCGCGATGTGATCGATCGGCTAATCCAGAGGAGGGTGGACGGCCTGATACTGGCCAGCGCCCGTCGCGATCACAGGTTTCTCAAGAGGGAGACCGAGCTCTTCACCTCGATCGTCTTCCTCGACCGGCCCCCGGTTCGCCTCGCCGCCGATGCGGTTCTCCTCGACAACTATCGAGGGGCGCGCATGGCCGTCGATCATCTCCTCGCGGCCGGACACCGACGGATTGCGTTCCTGAGCGACCCGCCACGAGAAATGTACACCGCCGCCGAGCGGTACCGCGGATACCGTGAAGCCCTCGCCGACGCCGGCGTTGACGTCGACGAGCGGTTTGTGGCCGATCGGCTTCATGCTCGAGGAAGTGCTGCGGAGCATGTGACATCATTCCTAGCCCAACCCGACCCACCCACAGCCTTCTTCGCCACCAACAACCGGACTGCGGTGGGAGCGGCGAATGCCCTGGCCGGTCAGCCCGAGGTGGGCCTCGTCGGCTTCGACGACATCGAGTTGGCTGAGGCACTGAGACGCCCCGTGACCGTTATCTCATACGATCTCCAGCAGTTGGCCAAGACCGCTGCCGACCTCCTCTTCGAGCGCCTCGATGGCTACGAGGGCAAACCGCGTTTGGTGACAATCCCGACCAAACTGATCGTCAGAGAGACCTAGTTCGATGGAGGCTTCCACGGGCTACGCGGTCGCCATCGGCGAGGCGCTGGTCGATCTCATCGAGGACCGGGACCACACCAGCCTGCGTCCGATGCCGGGTGGCTCACCGCTCAATGTGGCAGTTGGTGCCGCCCGCCTCGGAACACAGGTGGAGTTCTTCGGATCTTTCGGGAGAGACGGCTTCGCGAGACGCCTCCGAGAGTTTCTCACGGCGAACGGAGTCGGCATCAACGGCTCGATCGAGTGTGAGGTGCCGACCTCACTCGCCGTGACCACATTCGACGGCGCCGAACCGTCCTTCGCCTTCTACGGAACGCCACCGTCATACGGCCTTCTTCAGACCCGTCATCTCGACATGTCCCTCCTCAACTCGGCCATGGTGGTTCACGCAGGCTCGATCGGACTGCTGGAGAGCCCGATGTATAGCGCCGCGATGAGCGCATTCAGCGTCGAGGGCCCGGTGCGGACTCTCGACCCCAATGTCAGGCTGTCGATGATCGATGACCTCGAGGCGTTTCGTGATTCGATGGAAACCCTGTTCCGCATGGTCGACGTCGTGAAGCTGAGCATTCAGGATGCCCGCGCCCTCTACCAGGGCAGGGCGGGCGTCGTGGCCGAACAGATCGCCCGGTTCGGCCCGAGGGTGGTCATCGTCACCCTCGGTGGCGGCGGGCTTCTCGCCACTGTCGACGGTTCGACGCTGCGCATTCCCGGTCGGATCGTCGACGCTATCGACACAACCGGCGCCGGCGACGCCTGTATGGCAGCGGTCATCGCCGAGATCGTCAGACGCGGTTGGCCGGCCGACACGAAAGCCTGGGAAGCGGTACTGAAATTCGCCGTCGATGTTTCGGCCTGCACCTGTTGCGCGCCGGGGGGAGCGACGGCCATGCCAACCCGGCAAGACGTGATCGAACGGTTCGCGTCGTCCCGGTCGTATCAAGGCGGAGGCTAGCCCGGGATGCCCAGCAACTTAGTAGTCGACCCCGCTGTGGTGCGGGGCCAGGCACGTCTCCACATCGATCCAATCCGGGTCAATCGGCCCGGACCCGACCCGATCGAGGCGGCCGGTCACATTGGATCCGAGCGGGTGGTGGAGGTGCTCCGCGACATGTATCTGATCCGGCAGTTCGAGTCGGCTCTCGATTCTCTCAAGAGGTTTGGCAAGTTCGGTAACCTCGAGCACCGCTACAGCGGACCCGCCCACCTCGCCATCGGTCAGGAAGCCGCCGCAGTGGGCCAGTCACTAGTGCTCTCCACGAACGACCATATCTTTGGGAGTCATCGCAGTCACGGGGAGTTCCTGGCCAAAGGGATGGCTGCCATCTCCACGCTCGAACCTGCGGAGCTGCACCAAATCATGAGCGACCATTCCGGGGGCCGCGCGGCCGAGATACTGGAGAGCAGGCTCGGCCCGAGCGACCAGCGAACGAGCGGTGCCCGGTTCCTCATCTACGGGTTGCTCGCTGAGATCTTCGGTCGTGAAACAGGGTTCAACCGGGGGATCGGGGGCAGCATGCACGCCTTCTTCCCCCCGTTCGGCATTTATCCCAACAACGCCATCGTGGGCGCCTCGGCTCCCATCGCGGCCGGCGCCGGGCTGTACAAGCGGGTCCGCGGCGAGAAGGGGGTCGTCGTGGCCAACATCGGCGATGCCGCCTCCGGGTGTGGCCCCGTCTGGGAGGCGTTGAACTTCGCCGCGATGGGACAGCTCACTGCGCTGTGGCCCCCGGAACGCTCGGGCGGGCTGCCGGTGATCTTCTTTTTCATGAACAACTTCTACGGGATGGGAGGTCAGACCATCGGTGAGACGATGGCCTTCGACCATCTCAGTCGGATTGGCGCCGGAGTCAACAGCCACAACCTCCATGCCGAAACCATCGATGGCAACGACCCGCTAGCGGTTGCAGCTGCCATGACCAGAGCGCGTTCGGCGATCGAAGCCGGTGAGGGCCCGGTTCTCCTCGACTGCCAGACCTACCGTCAGTCGGGTCATTCGCCGAGCGATGCCTCCTCGTATCGCACCAACGACGAGCTCGACATGTGGCGCGCAGTCGACCCAATCCACGAGTACGGCGACCGGCTGGAGACGGCCGGGCTCATCGACACTGCAGGTCGGGAGTCTTTGAAGCGTTGGGCCCGGGATCGGGTTATCGAGGTGTTGGAGGTCGCCGCCGACGCGCAGCTGTCTCCACCGCTGTCAATGGATACGGTCGAAGAGGTGATGTGGGGCAACGCCGAGATCGATCTCGCTGACGCCCCGCCGGGTAGGCTGCAGGCGCCGCTGGCTGGCTCGTCGCGGGTCGAGCAGATCGCGGGTCGGGCGCGGTCGGGGATCACAGATGGTGTGAAACTGCCTCAGGCCAAGGCGGTCCAATTCCGTGACGCGCTCTTCGAGGCCATCGCCCATCATGCCGTGCACGACGATCGGCTTATCATTTATGGCGAAGAAAATCGTGACTGGGGTGGCGCCTTCGGCGTTTACCGGGGCCTCACCGAAATTCTGCCCTATCACCGCTTGTTCAACGCCCCGATTTCGGAGGCCACCATCGTCAGCAGCGCCGTGGGGTACGCAATGGAAGGGGGGCGGGCCCTGGTCGAGTTGATGTACGCCGACTTCATGGGGCGGGCCGGCGACGAGATCTTCAACCAGTTGGCCAAGTGGCGGGCCATGTCCGGCGGGATCATGGATCTGCCGGTGGTCTTGCGGATCTCTGTCGGCAGCACC
Source organism: Acidimicrobiia bacterium (assembly GCA_041742825.1). GTDB lineage: Bacteria > Actinomycetota > Acidimicrobiia > Spongiisociales > ZC4RG35 > MA-ANB-1. The sequence continues at coordinate 29,382 of JBGTNX010000069.1, forward strand.
TACGGGGCGCAGCACTCCCAAGAGTGGACCGCCCTGCCAGCGCATATTCCCGGGCTCAAGGTGGTGTTTCCGGCAACCCCATACGACGCCAAAGGGCTCATGGCGTCGGCGCTCGCCGGGAACGATCCGGTCATCTTCTTCGAAAGTCAGAGCCTGTATGGGCAAACCGAGGTGTTTCACGAAGGCGGTGTCCCCGAGGAGTACTACCGGGTTCCTATCGGCCAGCCTCGAGTGGTGCGTCGCGGAGACGATGTGACACTGCTGTCGTTGGGGGCCACCCTCTATCGGGCGATCGAGGCCGCAGAGAGTTTGGCCAATTCGGGGATTGGCGTCGAGGTAATCGATGCCAGGAGTGTGATTCCCTTTGACGACACGCTCGTAGTGGAGTCGGTGCAAAGGACCGGTTACCTAATGTGTGTCTCCGATGCCGTCGAGCAGGGGTCATACCTTGCCACATTGGGCTCGCGCGTATCCCGCCAAGTCTTTCACTCTCTGCGAGCTCCGGTGGAGGTGGTCGGCACACCCAACACGATCGTGCCTCCGGCTGATCTGACAGGCGACTACTTCCCCAGCACTGCGCGCATGGCGGGGGCCATCCGGCGACTGTTGCACTGAGAGACCGCCCGGGTAAGCGGCATATGGATCTCGGTTCGAACAGGAGTCGATATGGTCGGGCATCAACTCTGGAGGTCCGCCGCCGCTCGACATCAAGAAACTGGCCGCGGTCCCTCCTTGTTCCGCAACACCGTGCACCTTCCTCATTTCCGCAGAACACGGACCCGCAGTCACCATAATCGGCCGGGTGAAAGCTCTTGTGAGACTGACCGGAGGTGACGGATTTCGCCGGCTCGGGGAGAACGAACAGATCTCGTCCGAACTCTTCGACCTTGTCTGGGTGGATCTCAGCGGGGAAGAAGCAGACCGGGCGGGTGCCGTGCAGGCCGAACTGGGCCTGATCCACGACGCTCAGCACAGCACATCCGGGACGTCGATCAACCCCGGCATCTCCGAGATGGAGGAGTCTTTCGCCGTCACCCTCCCCACATTTGTCATCGATGTCGAAGGTGGCATGACCTCCGCTTCCTACAAGATCGTCCTCGGCGAACGAGCCATGGTGACAATCCACAGATCCCCTGTGCCTGCGATCGAGAACCAGTTCGAGAATCTGGCATCAGGGCCGGCGGGGACCATCGGTGCTGCTGAATTGGCATCGATAGTTGCCTCCGCGGTGAGCCGACAGGTCCTTCCCCTCATCGATCAGCTCGAAGTACGTATCGACAGCCTCGAAGAGCTGGCCTTCAAAGCCGATCCGATGACAATCCTCGAGGTTCAGGCCCTCCGGAGGGACCTGATCACCTTGCGACGTGTTGTCAGCCGCCAGCGCGACCTGATGGACGATCTTTCACTCTTGGTCCATATCGCAGTTGGCGAGCGGGGCCAGGCGGCGTTCCGACGGGTGTTCGACCACGATGCAAGACTCGTCGAATTCATCGATTCGGCGCGGGCGCTGCTCCAGTCGGTGCTCGAGTCGTATCGGGGTGCCGTGGCCGACCAGACCAACGAAATCGTTAGGGTGCTCACCGTCTTCTCGGCGATCCTGCTGCCCCTTGCGCTCATCTCGGGTATCTGGGGGATGAATTTCGTCGAGCTTCCCGGCAGTGAGCAGGTTTGGGGGTTCTGGGTCACGATCGGGGCGATGGCGGTGGTGGCTATTGGACTCTGGATGTTTTTCGCCCGGCGAGGCTTCATCGGAAAACCGCGTCTGCGCGACCTGCCGAGAGCCGTCGGCCTGGGCATATTCGCGGTGGGGAGTGCCCCGGTGAAGGTGATCGCCAGTGGTGTTGGCACGACCATTCAACACCTCGACCGCCTCATGACTGGAGTCCCGGAAGATCAACACAAAGGTCGGGAAGGGAACGGAGAGGACGGCAACGAAACGTGACTGATCCCGCGACCGCAATGCGGGAACTATCGACAGGAATGTGGGCCGGAGCAGAACCGACACCGCACCCCCTTCGGCAGATCCATTCCAGACTGGTCGACGACGGTTCGGGCGCTCAGCCCTGACGCGACGGGAGGACTTCAGCCACAGCGATCCCCGAGCCGCCACCACCGGGTGACCCAGGCGCTACCACCCAGAAGTCGTCCCACACCGAGGAGTCGCCACCCAGAAGCTGTTCTGCGATCGGGCTGTTTGTGTACCGGGCATGCTCCTCCACCAGGCTGCGAACCCGTTCCAGATTGGCTTCGTCGGCGCGACGCGCCCGGGGCCCGGTGTCGGCGAGCCTGCCCTTGAACTTGTGGTCCGGGTCCCAGACGAATACCTCACCACCGGTCATGCCCGCGGCGAAGTTCCGGCCTACCTCACCGAGAATCACAGCCGTACCGCCGGTCATGTATTCACAGCCGTGATCGGAGCAGCCTTCCACCACCACCTGTGCTCCGGAGTTGCGGACCGCGAAACGCTGTCCGACTTTCCCTGCAAGGAAGAGCTTTCCCCCGGTCGCCCCGTAAAGGACAGCGTTGCCGGCAGCCTGGGGAATCCCGTTCCTTCGCAGCGGAGTCACCGAGATGAGTCCACCGCCCATGCCCTTGCCGACGTAGTCGTTGGCGGTCCCGGAGAGCCGGAGAGAGACGCCATTGGTCATCCATGCACCAAGGCTCTGGCCCGCCGTGCCCGAAAGGTAGACATCGATCGTCCCGTCCGGCAGCCCGATGTCGCCGTACTTGGCGGCAATTGCACCGGCGAGCCGGCTTCCGATGGCGCGATCGACGTTGCGGATCGGATAGTGCAACTCGACGCTCGAGCCTTCCGAAATCGCGTGGCGGGCGTCTGCCACCAGGCGCAACGACAAGCTCGACAACGGGATGGTTCGGTAACCCTCGTGTGCCTTCCTCCCGGTGGACTCGACGAGGATGCCGGCAAGGTCCGATGCCAGAGGGTGGTTCTGGTCGATGGGACGGAGCAGGTTGGCCCTGCCAACGATTTCCTCGATCGACCTCGCTCCTAGCGCCGAAAGATGGTGTCGGACCTCTTCGGCCAGATGCTGGAACAGCACCACGACCTGGTCAGCAGAACCACCGAACTTCGCTCTCAGGTCGAGATCCTGGGTGGCAATTCCCACCGGGCAGGTGTTCATATGGCACTGGCGGACCATCTTGCACCCCATCGCCAGCAACGGAAGGGTGCCGAAACCAAAACGTTCCGCCCCGAGCAGAGCAGCAACCACCACGTCCCGGCCGGTGCGCATTCCCCCATCCGTCTCGAGGACGACACTCGAGCGCTGGCCGTTGGCGACGAGGACCTGGTGGGCCTCGGCGATGCCCAGCTCCCAGGGTGATCCGGCGTGTTTGATCGAGACCAGAGGAGAGGCACCGGTGCCGCCTTCCGAGCCGGAAATCGTGATCACGTCGGCGTCGGCTTTGGCGACCCCGACCGCAATCGTCCCCACCCCTGGCTCGCTGACGAGCTTCACCGAGACACGGGCGCCGGGCTTGAAGGCTTTCAAGTCGTAGATGAGCTGAGCGAGGTCTTCGATCGAGTAGATGTCGTGGTGGGGCGGTGGGGAGATCAGGGTCACACCGGGCTCGGTATGGCGGAGCCGGGCGATCTCGGGAGTCACTTTATGCCCGGGGAGCTGGCCACCCTCGCCAGGCTTGGAGCCCTGAGCCATCTTGATCTGCAGTTCCTCAGCCGAGTTCAGATACGCCGGAGTCACTCCGAACCTGCCGGAGGCGACCTGTTTGATCGCTGAGTTCCGGTTGGTCCCGAAACGGGATGGATCTTCGCCACCTTCTCCCGAGTTGGATCGGGCTCCGATCATGTTCATTGCGATGGCGAGAGCCTCGTGCGCCTCTTCGGAGAGGGCACCGAGCGACATTGCCGCAGTGGTGAAACGGCGCATGATGTGCTCGGCAGGCTCGACCTCGTCGATTGGCACCGGCTCCCGCTGTACGAATGTCAGGAGGTCCCGCACTACTGCGGGAGCGCGCGAGTTGATCGTTTCGAGATAGCGCGACCAGGCATCGGTGTCGCCGGAACGGACCGACTTCTGCAGGTCAAGGACCACCTTCGGACCGGTGATGTGAGGGTCTTCGCCGCGTCGATGCTTGTAGAAGCCACCCGACGCCGCTTCACCAGCCGCGTAGAGCGCATGTCGGGCCAGGGCGTGGGAGGCGAGTTCTTCGATTGTCGAGCCGCGGAGACGGCGCGGCGCGTTGCGGAAGGCTCTCCGACAGACCTTTTCGGCGATTCCGATCACTTCGAACAGTTCCGAGCCGCGATAGGCCGAGAGGGTGCATATCCCCATCTTCGACATGATCTTGAGGATTCCCGCCTCGAGTGCGGCCCGATAGTTCTCCTGGGCTGTCACCGGGTCGACCTCGACCTGGTCGCGGGTAGCGAGCCCGATCACCTGGTCGATGGCCAGGTACGGGTTGACCGCTGAGGCGCCGAACCCGATGAGGCATGCAAGGTCGTGAGCGTCTCTCGGCTCACCGGAGACGACAACGAGCGAGACGTCGCCACGCACACCTTCGTCGATGAGGTGATGGTGTACAGCCCCGACTGCCAGCAGCACGGGGATGGGTGCCTGGTCGGTGCCGGTCTCGCGATCAGAGAGGACAAGGATCGTCGCCCCGAGCTTGACGGCCTGGGCGGCTTCAGCACAGATCTCATCGAGGCGTTTCTCCATCCCGGATACGCCTTCGGCGGCACTCCAGGTAACGGGGATCCAGTGGGAGAAGAAACGGGGGTCGCCAGAGCGCACGATCGACTCCAGCTCGGCGTCGGAGAGGACCGGGCTGGAGAGTTCGATGAGGTGCGCCTGGGAGGGCTCGTCTTCGAGCAGCGGGCCGCGTCGACCCAGCTGGATACGCAGCGACATGACCAGGCGCTCCCTTATCGGGTCCATCGGCGGGTTGGTGACCTGGGCGAACATCTGGTGGAAGTAGCGGGTCAGCCGCCGCGGTCGTTCTGCAAGGACGGCAAGCCCGGTGTCGTCGCCCATCGAACCGATGGGGTCGGTTCCCTCGGCCATCGGGGCGAGGATCAGTCTCACCTCCTCGGAGGTGTAGCCGAAGACCCGGGAGAGGGCAGCTGCATCGAATCTGGTGTCGGCCTCGGAGTCGAACGGAGCCTCGATGTGGAGGGTCTCGGTATTGATCCAGTCGTCGTAAGGATGCAACGAGGCCAGTTCGTCCCGCACCTCCCCGGAATGACGCACCTCACCGGTGATGCCGTCGAACAGGAGGAATTCGCCTGGTCCGAGTTGGCCGGTGTCGATAGCCCGCGCCTCTTCCTCCGGGCAAACTCCTGCTTCCGACGCAACCAGCACCACTTCGGGAGTGATCGACCAGCGGGCCGGACGCAGGCCATTTCGGTCCATGGCGGCGATCAGTGAGATGCCGTCGGTCACCGAGATTGCGGCCGGACCATCCCAGGGCTCGGTGAGGAAGGCGTGATAGGCGTAGAAGGCGGCGAGTTCGGGTGGGAGGTCGTTGACGTTTTCCCAGGCAGACGGGATCAACAACTCCTTGACGTGTGCCAGCGACCGACCGCTCTGCATCAGCAACTCATAGGCGTTGTCAAGGCTTCCCGAGTCGGAGATGCCGGGCTGGAGGAACGGGAGGAGGTCGGCGAAGCGGTCACCCCAGGTGGCAGGGGTTGCTCCCCGTTCCCGGGCTTTCATCCACGAGCGGTTGGATTGGATTGTGTTGATCTCACCGTTGTGGGCAAGCACCCGGAATGGTTGGGCGTTTTCCCAACTCGGGAATGTATTCGTCGAGTAGCGCTGATGGAATATGGCGAAGGCAGTCTCGAAGTCGGGGTCGCGAAGGTCCCAGTAGAAGTCGGAGACACGGCTGGCGGTGAAAAGGCCCTTGTAGACGACGGTGCGGCTCGAAGCGGAGGGGATCGAGAGGCCGGGCTTGGCAACCCGTTCGATTCGTTTTCGCGCCAGGTAGAGAGTTCGCTCCAGGTCTTCGACATCGGTGTCGGCAGTGACGATTGCCTGCTCGATCAGGGGGAGGACGTCGCGGGCGTGCTCGCCGAGGACCGTGGGGTCGATGGGGACCGAGCGCCAGGTCATCACTTTGAGACCTTCCGCCTCCAAGGCGTCGTTGACGATCGCCCGGGACTCGCCAGCCTCCATCGGAGGGAGGAAGCACATCACGACGCCGAGTCGCTCGGGGTCGATCTCCAGGCCGTGGCCGGCAAGCTCACGCTCGATCAGTCGGTAGGGGATCTGGGTTAGCAGCCCTGCACCGTCACCGGTACCGTCTGCGGCGCGTGCACCACGATGGTCGAGTCGCTCCAGGCACTCTACGGCGAGTCGGGTCAGCCGGTAGGTGGGGACCCGGTCGAGCGCGGCGATGAATCCGACGCCACATGCATCATGCTCAAAGCCAGGATCGATCAACGGACGGGTCACAAGCCCCCTAAGTGGGAGCGATCCATTGTAAACACCGGGCTAGCAGCGTCGAAAACGACCCGTTCCTAAGGCGCAGCGACTCATATATGAGCTCTAGGGCGTACAGAAGCGCATGGGCGGCACTCGGGACACACGTGGTCGCGAACTAAACGCTCAGGAACTCATATCTGATCCGTGGAACCTTAGGAACGGGCAACTACGACTACCGTCCGAACACGTCATGCCAGCCACAGTTGTTTTGGGTGCCCAATGGGGCGATGAAGGCAAGGGTCGTGTCGTCGACTACTTCGCCGAGTCAGCCGACTATGTAGTCAGGTACCAGGGCGGTAACAACGCCGGGCACACCATCGTGGTCGGTGACGAGAAGCTCGCCCTCTCCCTGATCCCCTCCGGGATCCTCTACCCCGAATGCACCCCCGTGATCGCGTCAGGCACCGTTATCGACCCCAAGGTGCTGCTCGCGGAGATGGAGATGGCGAAGGGCAAGGGCCTCGACCCCTCCCGTGTGCGGCTGTCGGCGAACGCCCACCTGATCATGCCCTATCACCGCAAGCTCGACGCCGCCATCGAGCGATACCTGGGCAAGAACCAGATCGGCACCACCAAGAAGGGCATCGGCCCCACCTACACCGACAAATATGCCCGGTTCGGGATCAGGGTCCAGGACCTGTTCGACGCCAAGATCTTCAGGCAGAAAGTCAAAGCCGCCCTCGAAGAGAAGAACAAGATCCTCCCCCGGATCTACAACACCCTCCCGATGGACGCAGACGAGATCATCGAGGAGTACACCGGCTACGCCAAGCTGCTCGAACCCCATGTGACGGACACATCTCTACTCCTCTGGAACGGGCTCAAGGCCGGGGAACAGGTCCTCTTCGAAGGTGCCCAGGGCACCCTGCTCGATATCGACCACGGGACATATCCCTTCGTCACCTCGTCCAACCCAACGGCCGGCGGGGCTGCGGTTGGCTCCGGTATCGGCCCCAGAGCGATCGACGAGATCATCGGGGTGGCCAAGACCTACATCAGCCGCGTCGGCACCGGTCCCTTCCCCACCGAGCTCACCGACGAGATCGGCGACACCATGATCGAGCTCGGCGGCGAGTACGGGACCGTCACCGGACGTCGCCGTCGTTGTGGCTGGCTCGACATGGTGGCGTTGCGCTACTCCCACCGAGTGAACACCTTCACCAATCTCTTCCTCACCAAACTGGACATCCTGTCCGCGTTCGACACCATCAAAGTGGCCAACGCCTACACCTCCGGAGGCACCCGCTACGACGAGTTTCCGATGCAACAGTCGGTGCTCTATCACTGCGAGCCCGAGTACGAGGAGCTGCCGGGGTGGAACACCGACATCACGGGTGTCCGTGAGTTCTCCGAATTGCCCCGACCGGCCCAGGACTACATTCGCTACATCGAGGAGCTGGCCGACGTCCCCGTCGGCTGGGTTTCGGTCGGTCCCGAGCGGACCCAGCTGATCACTCTGAAATGAGAGTCCTCCTGATCGGGAGCGGAGGCAGGGAGCACGCCCTCGGCTGGAAGATCGCACAGTCTCCCCGGGTCAAAGAACTCATCTCCCTCCCCGGCAACCCAGGTCTCGCTGAGTTAGGCCCGACCGTGGAGGGCATCGCCGCGACCGACGTCGGGGCAATCGCCGCTATGGCCCGGATTCAGAAGGTCGACTTCGTGGTGGTGGGACCTGAAGCACCTCTCGCCGCCGGGGTCACCGACGCCGTGTCCCGTCTCGGGATCCCCGTCTTCGGACCAACTCGTTGGGCCTCCCGCCTCGAGTCCTCCAAGCAGTTCGCCAAAGATGTGATGGCCCGTGCCGGAGTCGCCACCGCGGCGTCAGGCTCTTTCGACGAACGGGCGGCCGCCCAGAACTATCTGGAGACGATGCAACCGCCGTATGTCGTCAAGGCGGACGGCCTCGCTGCCGGTAAGGGTGTCCTGGTCACGGACTCGGTCACCGAAGCCCGGGAGTGGGTCGACCGGTGCTTCGAAGGTGCCTTCGGCGAGGCGGGGTCGTCGGTACTGATCGAAGAGTTCCTCGAGGGACCCGAGATCAGTGTCTTCGCGGTTTGCACCGGCGAGGGGGCCGTCGCCCTCGAACCGGCCAGGGATTACAAGCGGCTGCGTGATGATGACGAAGGCCCCAACACCGGAGGGATGGGCTCGTACTCACCCGTACCCGACCTGCCCGATGATCTGCTGGAACGGACCATGTCCGAGGTCTTCGAGCCGACGCTCGAGCAGATGAAGGAGGACGGCAACCCGTTCACCGGATTCCTCTATGCGGGTCTGGTCTTGACTCCGGACGGGCTCAAGGTCCTGGAGTTCAACGTGCGGCTCGGCGACCCCGAAACCCAGGCGATGCTTCCCCGGATGAGCAACGACCTCGTCGATGTCCTCGAAGGCGCAACACCGGAGTGGTCGGACAATGCAGCCGTGAACGTGGTTCTGGCCGCCAAGGGATACCCGGCAGCCCCGGAGAAGGGAGCAACCATCAAGGGCATGGCCAACGTTCCCGACGATGTCCTCGTCTTCCATGCTGGAACGGCCCGGGATGGAAAGAAGCTCGTCGTCGACGGAGGGCGGGTCCTCAGCCTGGTCGGTGTCGGCCCGGATATTTCTTCCGCCCGGGACCGTGCCTACGCCGCAGCCGAGTCAATTCGCTGGCCCGGAATGCAATTGCGGTCGGACATCGCGTCTCAGGCCTGAGATCCACGGCGCGACTCCGGAGGCAGCTAGGAAACGGGCGGTGGGCAGGGTTGCCTCGATGAGGCGGAGTGCCTGGAAATCGCCGACATTGCCGACAAGGATCACTCCCCCGAGCGGGCCGATGAAGACAACCGCGCCACCGAGAAGCGCTCCCTTGAGTTCAGTACTGAGGGCGCGCACGGTTCAGCCCGTACCTCGTCGCCTCGACTCTCAACCCTCACCTCGGGCTGGCGCTCTCCCTCAGTGTGACTCTGATGGTTCGACCAGCCAGCGAGGTCAACCAAGCCGTTGAGGCGGAGAATGGCGGATAGCCGGCGTAGAGGGTGCTGGCCTCGATCAGCTGCACCACATCGTTCCCGCTGCAGACCAACGCCAGGTCTCCGCAGGACTTCCGGACCAGGAACGTCTCATATACGACTTCCACGGGAAACTGGTCGTGGTCCCAGGCGAAAGGTTCGTATAGGACCAACACCGGCATGCCGAGAAAGGAGGAAGTGGAGATGCTTCCCATGGCCACTTCAGGGGCTGTTTCGCCCAGGAACTCGAGAGCGGTGTTGTTGAACTGGATTTCGACGGACCAACCACTCGAATTCGATCGATAGGTCCCGTCGGAATACGCACTACCCAGCCCAGCGCCGGCCCGAAATGAGACCTGCCCGACTGGAATCTCTCGGTCCCCCACGTCAACGACAAAACCTCCTCTGATATCAGTGACGTGTTCATCCTCTGCCCCGGTCATGGACGCCAGGTACCCAGTGCCATCCGGTAGCGCGCCGGTGTATTCGTGTTGCCGTTGCGGTGCGAACGCGTCCGCGCCGACAGCTGCGGTGCCTGTCGGAGACGAGCGCGTCGTGTTCGACCCGGGTAGATCGGGAGGGAGCAGAACGTCGCTTGTCGTCGTCGACGCGATCACAAAAGTTTCACATGCGGACAGGATCACCGCCGCAGCAAGCAGTCCCCACCTTCTCACGAGGCGTCGTCTCCACCACTTATGAGGGTCTGGTCCGGGGTCCACCTCCAGGCGTCGAAGGTCCCAACGATGCCCCAGGCCAGGATCTCTTCGCCCGTCCAGACCATTGAGAGATCACCGCCAGGACCCGGAACATCGACGACTGCCCAGGTCTCATTCTGAATGTCGAAGAACGCCGCCTGACCGTTCTGCGGCACCATGAAAAACCGGTCGTCAATCGGGACTGGACCGGAAGGGCCTTCTGTGCCGCCCAGAGGTATCGGCTCCGCCTCGTGCCAGGTGTCGTGCTCCGCCGAATAGATCATTGTGGGATGTCCGGGATCCCATATCACCAGCCCGCCTGGGATGGCGGCCATCTGGTTGGCAAAGGAACAGTCCGCAAGTTCCTCGGTCGCCAACGATACCGGTGGAAGTAGTCGCCAACGCACCCCATTCCACTCGGCGATCTGGCGCGGACCGCACCCGTCGTCGGACCGCAGCCCCAGATATAGCGACTGGCCGGTCGCTGCCATCGCGCTGAACCACCTGTCGCCAAATGCAGTGTTGCCAGACTCGAAAGGAGGACGGGGAATCTGAAGCCATACGGGCGCAGGTGAGTCGAGAGCCAACGAGAAGATCCCCCCGGTATTCCAAAGGTAGACCCTCGAAGAGACGGCCGCCATGAACCCGGGATCTCGTGGTGGCTTCACGCCGATTCCCTCGATCTGATCCCAGGTGTCCAGTTCCGGCGAGTAGGCGTAGGTGCCCTCTTCCGAAACAACAAGAAGGGTTTTTGTCAGCCAGATCGACCGTGTCGGCTGCTCCTCGGACATCGGTATCGCCGGCAGCATCGTCCACGTCCCTTCCTCTGGTTCGAATCGGGCACCTTCGATCAAATACGGCTCGCTTGATTGCCCCCCTCCCCAAACGATCATCTCCTCCGCGGTCCAAATCACGTCCACATTGGTCGCAGGAGAAAGTGGTCCGGGGTCCAGAAAGTACGGGTTGGCAACCGATCTGGAATCGAAAGACGATATCGCCAATCCCTGGACATCCATTGGCGCCGTGCCCGGGTAAAGGCGTTCAGCAGCAATAAGTTGGACCGAGCCGATGGCATTGCAGACTGTCGCCAGCTCACCGCAGAACCGTCTCACCACGAAGGTCTGATAACGGGCTTCAACCGGATACTGCTCGTAGTCCCACGAGAAAGGATCGGCTAGGCGCAATACCGGGAAGCCACTCTTGACGGTCGCATGGATCGAGGCAGTAATTATCGATTCGGCGTCGTCTCCCAGAGCCTCCAGGACCTCCTGATGGAAGTCGATGAAGATCGACCAGCCACCGGCAGTCACCAGGTAGGTTCCTTCGGAGTATTCCGTCCCCTGGCCACCGTCGTTGCGGTAGCTCACCTCGGCAGCCCGGAGCTGCGACCCATCTACCTCAACGACGAAGTCACCCGTAATCTCCTGCAGCTCTTGCTGCTCGCCTCCTATCAACACCACGGTGTAACTGACGCCATCGGGCAAGACGCCCCGGTAATCATGTTGTGTGGCGCGGACGAACTCGGTCGTGCTCACCGGTACAGTGGACGATGTCGAACTCACCCCATCCGGTGGCGACACGACCGGGTCTGTTGTGGTGGGCTCAGCAACGGGCTCACACGCCGCCATCGCAAGCAGCAACACCAGTGCTATCAGGCTCCAATTCAGACGTCTCATGCATCTCACCAAACGTGGCCAGGGCGAATCGGGTTCCAGCTCAGGTTACGCTGACAGCCCTCGACTCACTACCGTCGTTGCCCATGAGTCACAAGATCGCAATCGTTATGGGATCGGGGTCCGATCGACCGATCATGGAGAAGGCGTCACAGATGCTCGACAAGTTCGGTGTCGAATCGGAGACGCGGGTGCTCTCGGCGCACAAGACACCCGACCAGGCACTGGAGTTCGCGACCAACGCTGCAGACAACGGCTTCGAGGTGATCATCGCCGGCGCGGGCAAGGCGGCGCACCTGGCAGGGGTCATGGCCGCCAAGTCGCTGCTTCCGGTGATCGGGGTCCCGATCAACGCCTCACTCGACGGGATGGACGCTCTCCTCGCAACGGTTCAGATGCCAACAGGGATCCCGGTGGCAACGGTTGCCATCGACGCTGCAACCAATGCGGCGCTACTGGCGGTGGCGATCCTCGCCATCAACGACGACGACCTACGTCAGAAGCTCGCCGACTATCGGGCGGACCTCGCCGAGAAGACCCTCGCGGGTTAGAGGTCGAGACGTTCCGGCAACTGATCTGCCAGGCGTTTCGGGGCAACCGTCAAGAAGGCGTCCACAACGACCTCCTCGATCTCACCCCAGTCAGGATTGCGGTCGAGGCGGACTCCAAGCCATCCCCGGTGGCCCACATACGGGGGGATGAAATACTGGTCGGGGTTGGAATCGACCATGGCTTGCTGTGATCCCACGGGCGCGGCACACCAGAAAGCCAAACGGTCCTCGCCGTGATGGTGGTCGTCGAATGAGACGAACTGCTTGCCCTTCTCGATGAACCAGCAGGGCTCGCCGTGGCTGAGCCGCTCCTCGGTCCCGGGCAAAGCCAGGCAGATCGTTCGCAACCGCTCGATCGGTTCCGTCCTCATCGAAGTGAATCGTACGGGGTCGAACGGATCAAGGCTCGAACCGATAGCCGACGCCCCAGACCGTATCGATCCATCGGGGCGATTTCGGGTCGTCTCCGAGCTTCTGTCTCAGTCGCCTGATGTGAACGGTCACTGTGGCCGGATCCTGCCACTCGGGGGTCGAGTCCCACACCTGGGTGAGAAGCTGCTCTTTGCTGAAGACCTGCCGCGGAGAGCGGCATAGAAACACGAGAAGGTCGAACTCCTTCGGGGTGAGGGCGACGGTTACGCCATGGTGAAGGACTTCCCGGGTTCTCCTATCAACGATCAGGGCTCCAAATTCGAGTCGATCTTCATGACCTCCTGACCGATGTTGCCGCTTCAGCAGATTGCGGACTCGGGCCACCAATTCGCGCGGGGAAAACGGTTTGAGCATGTAGTCGTCGGCACCCAACTCGAGACCGAGAACACGATCGGACTCGTCGGTCCGACCGCTCAGCAGGATCACTGGTATGTCGCTGTGTCGACGCACCTCGGCCAAAATCGAAAAGCCGTCCACCTCCGGGAGTTTCACATCGAGTATGACGAGGCTCGGATCTTCCTCTTTCAGGATCGCGAGTGCCTCGATGCCGGTGGCCGCCTGCGAGACACGGAAACCATCACGGTAAAGGCAGTCGCACAGAATCTCACGGATGTCGGCTTCGTCGTCGACAACGAGGATCGACTGACCGTTGAGTTTCGGGGGATCGGCCTCGAGAGAGGGAATTGCCAAGATCTGGCCTCCGTTTGAACGTTTCGAAATCGTTCACTGCAGGTTTCTTACCCGGCAAGAACTGTGGCCAATCCTGGCACCAGGCGCATAAATCAGGAGGAAAAAGCCTATGTCAAGAATCAGAAGAATGGTGGTGCTGGCCGTGGCCGCGGCCCTCGCCGTGTCCACCCTCGGCCTGACCGCTCTGGCGGACGTGGAGACAGTGGATGCCGAGCGCACCTATCGGGTAACGGTGACCAACCTCACCGACGGCCAGCCAATGACCCCGTTCGTTGTCGCCACCCACGGCAGCAGCTTCAGCCTGTTCACTCGGGGACAATCGGCGAGCACGGGCCTGCAACAACTGGCAGAGAACGGCGGAGTCCCCGTCCTCGTCGACGAGCTGACCGCAAATGCGTCGGTGAAAGATGTCGGCGTCGCTGCACCCGCGGCAGGCCCACCGGTTCACCCCGGTGAATCGGTATCGGTCGAAGTGACGGCTACCAACGACGCACGCTGGATCAGCCTCGCCGGGATGCTGATATGCACCAATGACGGATTCGGCGGAGTGAGCGGCGTGAAAGTGCCCACTGAGTCAAAGACGATCTACGGGTACGCATATGACGCCGGCACCGAGATCAACACCGAGTCTTACGCCGACCTCGTCCCACCTTGCGACGGTTCGGGCATGACCGGTGAGACCAACCCGGCCCTGTCCGAGAACGCGACGATTCATCGCCACCCCGGAATCAGCGGAATGGCTGATCTCGACCCGGCTGTCCATGGCTGGAGTGGAGCGGTGATCATGATCGAGATCGAACTGGTCAACTAGGTCGTCCGCTTCGGATACGGAAGAGCCGTCTTCGGGCGGCTCTTCTTCGTTGTGGCCGGTGCTCGGATGTGTCGCGGCGCTCCGAAGTAGATACCATTTGGTGCAATGAGCGATATTTCTTTCGACACTCCGGAGCCGCACGATTTCTTGGGGATAGATTCCCTACTTTCCGATGAGGAGAAGCTGCTGCGGGGGACAGTGCGCGATTTCGTCCAGAAGGAGATAGTTCCCCAGGTTGGCGATTGGTGGGAGGCCGGTGAGCTTCCCCACGCGGAGTTGGCCAAGACGATCGGCGATATCGGCCTGCTCGGAATGCACCTCGAAGGGTACGGCTGTGCGGGGACTTCGGCGACGGCCTACGGGCTTGCCTGTCTCGAGTTGGAGGCGGGCGATTCGGGGATCCGCTCGTTCGTGTCGGTTCAGGGTTCGCTGGTGATGTTCCCGATCTGGAAATTCGGTTCCGAGGAACAGAAGAACGAGTGGCTCCCCCGAATGGCGACCGGTGAGGTGATCGGGTGCTTCGGGCTCACCGAATCAGACTCAGGATCCGACCCCTCTTCGATGCGGACCAACGCCAAACGTGACGGTTCGGACTGGATTCTCAACGGGTCGAAGATGTGGATCACCAACGGGTCGATCGCCGACGTTGCAGTGGTCTGGGCGAAAACCGATGAAGGCGTGCGGGGGTTCATCGTGCCCACCGACGCACCGGGTTTCTCCGCTCCCGAAATCAAGAAGAAGGCTTCCCTGCGGGCTTCGGTGACCTCTGAGCTGCTCTTCGACAATGTGCGCCTACCCGACGAGTTCGTCTTACCCGGTGTCACTTCTATGCGTGGGCCGCTGTCCTGTCTCAACGAGGCCCGGTTTGGTATCGCCTTCGGGGCGATGGGAGCCGCCCGTGCCTGTTATGAAGCGGCCCTGTCCTACTCCAAGGAGCGCGAACAGTTCGACAAGCCGATCGCCTCGTTTCAGCTCACCCAGCGCAAACTGGTCGAGATGATGGTGGCGGTGCAGCGGGGCACCCTGGTCGCGCTCCACCTCGGCCGCCGCAAAGACGCCGGGACGCTCACCCCCCAACAAGTGTCGTTCGGCAAGTTCGACAACGTCCGCAACGCCCTCGAAGTGGCCCGCACCGCTCGCTCGGTGCTTGGTGCGAACGGGATCACGCTCGAATACTCGCCGATACGGCACATGGCCAACCTCGAAACGGTCTTCACCTACGAAGGCACCAACGAGATCCACACCCTGATCATGGGCCAGGCCATCACCGGAATCGAAGCCTTCTCCTGAAAACCGTTCTGTGAGTGTCCGCACACACTCTGTGGCGGTAAACACTCACAGAACGGTTCGGATGGGCCCTCACTCTCTTCCCGCGTAGGACGGGTTCGAGAACGGCCATGCCTCGTCGATCCAGGTGGCCAGCTCCTCCCGAACCGGCTCATCCAATTCAGCACGGCTCTCCCGCACCCAGGAGCTGATCTCCGCGTCGTGGGCCGGAGCTCGGCTCGGATAGATGTAGATACAGCCGATGACATCGGCGCCTTCGAGGATGGAGTAGGTAAAGCCCTTGCGCTCATGGAAGTCCTTGGCGTGTCGCACCAGGTCCTCCATGTTCCTTTCCAGCGTCATCGGTTCCGGCCAACCCGGCTCCTCCTCCGGGCTGAACCCGGGAGTACGACGTATGTGGTCGATGCTCGACATCCATGCAGCGTGGTCACGCCCGTTGTGTTGCTCGCCCAACGGTTCGAGATGAAACCCATCCCCTGTGTACGACAGGAGGGCCTCGAAGTCGGGCGGTACGAAAGCGTGTTCCATCAGCAGAATCTAACCATGGGACGCAGCCGCCAATAGAAGCGCTAGCTCAACCGTTGCACGCCACGTCGAAGCTGAGAGGAATTTCCTCCTCAGTGTCCAGCGTCTGGTAAATGTTGCTGGTCGCCGAGGCGGTGACGGTGGCGCCGTCGACCTCGAAGGTTAGGTTTCCCAGTTCATAGTCGGTCTCGCTCCCGTCAGTCAGGAAGGAGAAGTTGACCATTTCGCCATTCGCGTCCGGGATCACGCTCAAACTCAACTCCCACCCGTCCTCGCGTACTCCATGGCTGGAGAAGGCACCCTCCGGTCCAACGTTTACAAAGTTGCCAGGTGCGGTGTTGGAGGTGAAACACTCATCAAGCGCAAACTCGAGCGTGTTCCCATCCTCCTCGAAAGTCACGGTCGCGGTGCCGGCCCCCTCCGAGTTGCCCTCAGGTGCCGAATCCACCGGTTCCGAGGTTGGGACCGTGCTATCAGAAACAGCAGTGGTCGTTGACCCGACATCGGGCTCGTCTGCGTTGTTTTCGCTGCTCCCGCAAGCCGCTGCACCAAGAACAACTGCAATAACAGCGATTTGAAGACATGTCTTTCTGCTCACTCTGAAGTTCCCTCCGAATAACTGAGTGCCCACTCCATCAGGTAGGCGCCGCTAGCTAGCAACGTATCACGTTGAAACCCGTGCGACGAACCCCGGGTCCCCAGCCACTGACGGTTCTTTTGCAGCACGGAGATCGTTGCGGAAGTTCGCTCACGACCAAAGTGGGCGGTCGTCGCGACGACCGGGCGCGGACCGATGAAGTCAAATGATCCGGTGCCATCAAGAGCTCGATTCAAGTGACCGGCCCGATCAGGGCGCCAGAGAGGAAGAAGGTCAGGGTGGCGCTGGCGGCGGCAACACGGTGAGGGTCGAGGAAAGCCAAAACGCCGCTCCGCGGAGCACGGGTCGAATCGTCGGACCGTCGGCACGGCGCACGCCACGTCAACGAAAACATGGCTATCGAACCTCTCTGATCGTTCACACGAGCGGCATCAAACACTAGCGGTTCGAAAATCTTGTGTGTATAGTATGCGCATGGCTCGTGTAAATGTGTACCTTCCGGATGATCTCGCCGAAGAGGCGAAGTCCAAAGGTTTCAATATCTCCAAGTTGACCCAGGAGGCCTTGAAGCGGGCTATCGATTCGGACAAGATGGCCGCATGGATGGAAGAGGTGCGCTCGGACTCTCCTATAGATGTCAACCCCGACGTACTCCGCGCCGCACTCGCCGGCGCCAAAGATGACATCGAACGCATCGACTGACGGCGTTGTGCTCGACGCTTCGGGCATGGTCGAGTACTTGATCGATACCCGGCTGGGAGGGCTCGTCGCTGATCGGATCATCGACCAGAAAGTCCACGTCCCAGCTCACTTCGACGCCGAAGTCCTTTCGGCCTTGGGGCGACTGCATAGGTCCGGGCAGATGGAAAGCGATCTCGTGAACCGGAAGCTGAAGCATCTCTCTTCCTCACCCTTCATACGGCACCCGCTTCAGCCGCTGACACTGGCGGCCTGGCAACACCGCCACAATTTGCGTTTGGTCGACGGCCTCTATGTCGCCCTCGCCGAGCATCTAGAACTCCGTCTGATCACGACCGATTCGGCTTTGGCAGATGTTTCA
>JBGTNX010000070.1:0-23364 GCA_041742825.1 Acidimicrobiia bacterium
GTCTATCGAAGCCCGGTCATTGGCCCCTGGAAGGCGGCCGTTAGTGTGGCACCCACCATGTCTACCGCAGATCGCCTGGCGCCTTTTGGGGTCACCATCTTCACCGAGATGACTGCGCTGGCGGTGGAGCGCGGCGCGATCAACCTTGGACAAGGGTTCCCCAACTGGGAGGGCGCTGACTTCGTCAAAGAAGCCGCGATCCGGTCCATGGCCGAGGGAGAGCACGACCAGTACCCGGCCAGCCCTGGCGTCCCGGCATTGCGTCAAGCGATTGCCGCGAAATATGACCCGTTGTTCGGACGTGAGCTCGACCCCGCTTCTGAGATAACCGTCACTTCTGGATGCACCGAAGCACTGGCGGCGAGTTTCCTCGGTCTGATCAACCCCGGGGACGAGGTGATATTGATCGAGCCCTTCTACGATTCTTATCCGGCTTGCACCTCTATGGCCGGAGCCGTGCCGAACTTCGTCCGGCTCCGGGAAGGGTTCCGTCTCGACCCCCACGAATTGCGGTCAGCTTTCTCCTCAAAGACCAAAGCAATCGTGCTCAACACGCCACACAACCCGACCGGTCGCGTCTTTGACAATGATGAGATCCAGCTCGTGGCGAACCTCTGCCAGGAGTACGACGTCATCGTCATCGCCGACGAGGTCTACGAGGAGATCACTTTCGGCAAGCCCCACCTCAGGGTTGCCACGCTGCCGGGAATGTGGGAGCGGACGCTCACCCTCTCGTCGTTGGGCAAGACCTTCTCATTGACCGGGTGGAAACTGGGCTGGGCAATTGGACCTGCCCACCTGACGGCCGGTCTTCGAGCCGCACACCAGTTCCTCACATTCGCCACACCGACGCCGGTACAGCACGGCGGCATCGCGGCGTTGGGTGCACCGGGAGCGTTCTTCGACGAGCTTCGGCGGAGCTACCGGTCGAAGCGCGACCTGTTGGCTGACGGGCTGGCCGAGATCGGTTTCGACGTCCATTTACCTGAAGGCACCTACTTCCTGATGGCAGGTTTCGAAGGTTTCGGATTTAACGACGATCGGGCATTTGCAAGGCATATGGTAGAAGTTGCCGGTGTCGCCGTGATCCCGCCAAGCGTCTTCTACAACCATCCGGGAGACGGCAAAGGCCTGATCAGGTTCGCCTTTTGTAAAGACGAGCCGACCTTGACCCAGGCAATCGAAAGACTGTCAGCGTTGTCTGGCTAGTCGATCCATGGCACCTCCCGGGCCTCGCCCGGTGGTCCTTCGTCAACCTTTGCGGATTCGATCCACTCGAGTAGAAAGCGAGAAGTCACCAGTTCGGCAAGACGTCTCTCGTAGCTGTTCAAGAGCTCAGGCGAAAGGACGCTCTCCGCCCGCCCGGTCGGACCTGTCCTGAAGAATGCTGCGTTGCTCTTGAGGACTCCGGCTGCTCCCGGTGCGAGGGCATCAGCATTGTCCCGCATACTTTCAAACGTCGCCACTTCTACCAGTTCAGGCCACAGGGCCATGGGAACCTCGATCTCGAGAAACCGGGCAAGGCGGCGCATCTCTCCTTCGAGATCTCTGGACAGGCTGGCGTAGTGAACGAGGACAACGTTCGGATAGGCTCGACGCGCCCACGCGTCCGAAAGGTGATGAACTATCCCGGTCAACGAGTCCAGGCGCTGCCGTGGATCCCCATCCCACATCATCCACTCGTCGATCCAATCGCTCAGCTCCCTCGGGGAATCTGGAGACGTTCCCTCCTCCTGTCCCGCCAATCGACCCAAAAGGTCGCGGTTCAGGTTGTTTCCCTGGTGAAAGAGGGATACGGCCATGTCGATTGGACGTCGAGCGACCACGATGTAGCGGGCGCCATCATGGAGTGGCAGCCCATCGAGGGGTGTATGGGTCTTGATGATCCGTCGGTGCTCCTGGGCTTCGAGACGCCCGATCACCTCGCTGACCGGTTCGATGAGCCAGTCGAGCCACGGAGAGATCGTGGAGAGCCGGCCCGGAAGAATGGACGTTTGAAACACCAGCAAGGCGCAGACCATTTGCGCCCAAGTTGTGCCGCTTTTCGACCTGGTGCTGATGACGATGTCGCCATCGCGGTACGGGAACCCGATCCAACGCCCACTGTCCTCGTCATCGCTCTGGTAACGGTGGGGCATTGCGCCGAACCGTATCAGGCGCAGAACGGCCGGGTTCACCATTGCCTGCTCTCAGGGTCGGGAGGCCGCATCCGGCACCAAGTCCGCAACATGCGTAGTGTTGTCGCAAGGGAGGTCCGTGTGAGAGTCGGGCCATAGAGACTGGGAGCCACCATGACCCTGCTCGTGTGGGCAGCTTACGTATTGACCGCTATGTACGTGCACGCCCGGGTCCGTGCCCTCCTCCCGCATTGGGAGGGACGAGCCGAGTTTGCCGCCACCGGGGTTGCCTTTTTCATCCTCTTCGTACTTTCGATTCTGGTGACACAAGCCGGCATGACTTAGCTGGGCCGCTCCGACCGTCTAAGTTCGTCACACAAATCGATATGGAGAGCTGATGTACGTAATTCGACGTGTCTACAAAGTGAAGCCTCGTACCGCCCGCGAGGCGGCGACCTTGATCGCCAAGATCGGGGCGTTTTATCACGAAGCGGGGCGCCGTTCGGAAGTGACCACCTACTTCAACGGCTCGACTTTGCCCGGTGAGCGGGAGATTGTCTACATGGAATGGACCGACGAAGTCCTCCAGTCACCCTACGGTCGTGGTGAGCCCGCCCTCGACGGTGCCGCCGAATTGGCCGCACGGCTCAGGGAGCTGACCGAGGACTCGTGGATCGAGTTCTTCGAGATGATGACCCCGGAGAAGATGATCGATCTCGGCTGATTCGAGTCAGTCCCAGCCGAGTTGGGTGAGTCGGTGGTCGTCGATCCCGAGGTGATGGCCGAGTTCGTGGAGGACCGTCTTGCGGATCTCCGCCCGGAGTTCCTCATCGGTGAGTCCCATGTCGAGGTGGGGCCGGCGGAAGATGACGATCCGGTCGGGTAGCGCACCCCAATAGTCACCGGAGCGTTCTTGGAGGCTGATTCCCTCGTACACGCCGAGTACGTCGCCGAGGGTGGTTGGCGGCTCCTCTTCCACCAGGACGTGGAGGTTGTCGATCTTGTCCACCACCCAGGCCGGCAGACTCTCGAGAACTTCGTCGACTGACTTTTCGAATTCGGAACGTTCCATCGACGCTGATTCTCCCACGGTGTCACCTTGTGGGTGAACTGCCGGTAATCTCCGGAATTCGGGCGGTTAGCTCAGTCCGGTAGAGCGCTCGCCTCACACGCGAGAGGTCACAAGTTCAAGTCTTGTACCGCCCACAGGGTATTTTGGCTAACGGCATCGGCCAGGGTGCCTATCAGGGTGCCTGTTCGTCGCCTTGGCCGGGAGTCCAGCCGCTTCCTGCGTCGACGGACGGCTTAAGGACTTGGCCCTTGATTTGGGGGTACTCGTCGAAGAACACGGTGCCAGCGATGCCAGCCAAAAGGCGGGGAGCACGTCCATCAGGTCACCCTAACGCCAGACGAGGGCGCCCGAATCCGGCCGGCCAAAAGGCGCGAACCACCGGGCTCACGCCAGGGAGCGGCACGCACCGAACAGCAAGCGCTCGAGATACGGCAGGTGACCAAGAAGACCCCTCGGGCCGGCTGATTGCAATTGGGCAGGCCGGGCCCAGGGGGTCTTCCGCGTCCAGGGCTAACCGTGGGGAGCGGGGCGCTGAACCCTAATGACCCTACACCGTCCGCGGAGAGCCGCGATGTGGGAGTTAACTTAACCGCGCAGGGTGTGACCGATAAGAGCTTGCCGCGTAGAACCCCCGAGATGGGGGCAGGGGAGTTCGGGGGTTCGCCGCGGTTTCCAGGGCGTTGTTTGAGGCAGGCCCCGGACGATCAAAAGACTAACCCCCGGTTTCGCCGCCAGCAACGCTTTTCGCGGTCTGCTCACGGGACTGCAAGCAAACGAATAGAAGAACCCCCCGGCGGGCACCCGGCGAACGGAGAGGCTGCCGGTGGTCTATCGGGAGGTTCTTCGCGCCCGGGAATTTGTTTTGCGACCTCCCGGACGAGCAAAGTCTACCTCTCTAGCCAAGGTAGAACCCCCGGACCATTGGGGTGGGAGTACGGGGGTTCTTACCAATCCGGGACGATTTGCGATGCGACCCCGGGGCCGAGCACCCTACACAAAAGTCATCGGTGGGGAGTCTCCTAACGGCTTTGATCGGCGACAACAAGGGCGAAACCCCCGGACAGGGTTGGGGGGAAGGCCCGGGGGTCCGCCGACGTCCAGGACGTTATGATGCGTGCCTCCGGACGGTTCGAAAGACTACATCAGAAGCCCTAGTCGACAAGGGCTATGTCCACGGGTCGACGATCTTGCCTCGAGAAATTCTCTTTGACGCGATTCAGTTGGTGGTTATCATTTTGGCTGTCTCCCCTAGACCCTGGGAGCGAAAATGGAAGACAATTTCGCATCGGATATTCTGACAGCCGACTTGGAGTTGCTCGGCTCCAGCGCAGCCATTCTCCGTGTGGCCGGCGAGATCGACCTTTCCTCGGTACACGTTCTGAAAGCACAGTTCGATATTGCAGCGGAGCGCGGTTGTAGTGAACTTGTCCTCGACTTCACCGGTGTCAGCTTCATGGACTCGAGCGGCATCCAGGCCCTTGTCAAGGGGCGTGAGCTCATCCACCAAAACGGCAGCGCCGTCGTCTTGGTCCCTTCCCGCCCCGTTCATCGTCTCCTAGAGCTGGTGTCTGTGAAACCACTCTTCGACGAACGCTTGGACTCGGTCGACGAGGCGCTGAGTTTCCTCGGGCTGGATGAGTGGCGGGAGAGCGGATAGCGAACGAATCGCCGTCCGTTGGGCCTACCGGCCCGACTCAAAACTGATATGACGGTCAAGCCAAGCCGGTAGGCGCCGCCGTATTCCCTTTGCGCCAATGACGCAAACGCAGAATCACATCACCTGGCTACGGTGTTTTCGTGGGTGACTAGCGCAAACCTGCGCCTTTGATTTAGTTCGCGGGAAGTTAGCGCCCGAAGCCGAAACAGACCTCATGACTTTGGATCGGGGTTTGACTCGGATCGTCTGCCGGTTATGCGACGGGCAGGCCTCCTTCATCACACCAGAGGGAGCTATGTGCCGGGGCCATGCGATCGACGCACTGGAGGTGCAGGAAGATGGCGGATGGATGCCGATTCCCATCAAAGGTGTTCGGGAGAGGCCTCCGAAGCCTCCTTTCGCTATGCGCCACTTGGAGCGTTAGTTGGCGTACACAGACGAACAGTTGCGTAGGAATCTCCAGCAGGGCGAAAGCTATGAGTTCGTTCTGAAGAGCTCTGGCGGTGAGAACAGTTACTTGCGGGCGACCTTCCTGGGTTTCGGTGAATATCAAGGTCGCGTTGACGGACGAGAAATCCACTACGTCGTGGTGTTCCTCGAGGACTGGGGCGCTGCCGAATACGGGGCGACAATATGGGATGTATCGCGGATCGAAGCCATCCAAGACTCTACAGGTTGACAGCCATGGTCGCAGCTAGCCCATAAGAAGAACCCCGGTCGGCCTGCCTTGCGAGATGCCTGGACGGTCTACCGGTGTTCTCTGTGTCTACGGGCATTTGTGAATGTGACACCGCGGACGTGGCCGAGATTACCAGGCTGAACCCCTGGCTTGTTCGGGGACTAGCGCAAACCTGTCCCGGTGATTTGGTAGGTGACAACATAGGTTACCCAGCCAAAACTGACCGTCCTATGACATCGACTCGAACGCCTACTCGGACTGTGTGCCGCTTCTGCGACGGGCAGGCCATCTTCATCACACCAACGGGCGCCATGTGCACAAACCATGCGATCGAGGCGGCAATTGGGGAGGCAGAGAGCGGTGACGGGTGGATGCCGACTCCCATGCAGAGTTTCCGGGGGGCGGCTCCGCCAGTAGCAGAACCCGTGGCGGGCGGGTACCGGCTTGTTCGTTATTGCGGCCGGTGGGAGTATCCAAACCGCTACAAGCGGCGATAACAAAAGGTGGGGTTGGTGAACCCCCGGACGGTTCTAGGGGGAAAGTCCGGGGGTTCACCTCAAGTCTGCCAGGAGGCGACTCGACGTCCGCGGGAGCCTCCCATGAGCTTCGGTGATCGCCTGCATCGTCTCAACTTCGCCCGAGCCCTTCCAGGCGTCGACATCGACACCGACAACGTTCTCCGGGAGACGAACAGCGATGTTGTATCCACCTCGACTCTTGACCCACCGGGCGATCTGGTCTTCGACAGGTCGGTTGCCTTCCCAACCAGTGAACCCCGCTGGCACCGGTTCTTCGTCGCTCCAAATGTCAGGAGACTCCGTGAGGACCGGGGGTGGAGCACCGCTGACCTCGCCGGCCCCCTTGGTGTCGGTCGTCACGTCGTCCGCGATTACGAGCGGAAACGCAAAGGGGCCACACAGCGTCAGTTCCTCTGGTCGGAGATCGTGAGCCTATGTGCCGTCTTCGATGCGACCATCTTCGATTTGATCCTGCCAGAGAAGGGACACAGGACCGTCCCCTCTGGGTGGGAGCATCTGCCCCTCGTAATTCCGAAGGTCGTGACTGACAAGGATCAGATGAGATGCGCGCCCACTGGCAAAGAGACGACCGCGGCGCTCTCTTGGATGTCCTGATCGGTCCGGGTTTCGAGCCGGAACACATCGATGCGCTGATCTCAATGAAAGAGCGCCGTGAGGAGCGACTCATCGAGGAATTGAAGAACCTACTTAGCGACAAGGAGAAGGACCAATGAGCCGACGTGCCAAAGGAGAAGGGACGCTCTACCGGGATGACCGCTGCCGATGGGTCGGCCAGGCCGATGCCGGTGTCCATCCGATCTCGGGGAAGCGTCGCCGCGCGAAGGTGGTCGGTCGAGATGGTGAGTCGAAATCATCCGTTGCCGCGAGGCTCAAGGCGCGGATCGTGGAGCTGGAAGGTTCTGCCAGTGGACCGCAAACGGTCGGTGAACTGGTCGAGCGATGGATCTCTAAGGGGATGCTAGGAGCGAAGTTGAAGAGCCCATCGACCGTGGCGGGCATCAAGTCTCACGCCAGGTCTCACGTTCTGCCCGTCTTCGGAGATCAGCCATTGAACGCGGTGTCCGTTGACGACATCGAGGACTTCCTTGAGGCCCGGGTCGGGACGCTCTCGAAGTCCACGCTGATCAAACTCAAGACCATCCTCAAACAGTCCTTCGACTTCGGGGTGGCCCAGCGTTACCTGTCGTGGAATCCCGCTCAGGTTGCCCTCCTGCCGGCCGACGCCGAACAGAAGCGCTATCCGCGGGCCCTCCTGCCGGCTGAGAGGCGAGCCCTAATCAACGCTGCGTCAGACCATCGCCTCGGATCGTGGGTGGTGGTCACGCTGACGTTGGCGCTGCGTCCTGGCGAAGTCTCGGGGCTCTGTTGGGATGTGGTCGACCTCGACGCCGGGACCGTGACAATCCGTCGAACAATGTTGAGGGGGGGCACGCTCAAAGAGGGCACCAAAACGGGAACCTCGGGGATCCGCACTTTGACCATGCCCGGCGAGACGGTCGACGCTCTCCGCAACCATCGAAAGAATCAGGCTGAGGAACGGTTGCTGATGGGGGATAGGTGGCCATCGAAGTGGGCAGACTTGGTATTCGTCTCAGAGGCAGGGACGCCGGTTGGCGACTCGAACATGAGGAGACTCGTCACGAGATGGGCGAGAGACGCCGAGATCGAGCGGACCGTGACTCCTTACGATCTCAGACATACTGCATTGACCCGGCTCCGGGAGATGGGCGCCACCCGTGACCAGCTCGTCGACATCGCCGGGCATATGACAACTCGGATGATCGACAAGCACTACGTCCACCGGGACCAACTCACTGTCTCCGCAGCGGCCGACCTGTGGGACGCCAACACCGCCTAGGGTGCCTATCAAGGTGCCTATGTGCCTATCGGGCGATCTTCCCGCTACCAGGGGAAACGTCCAGAAATCGATTGAAAACCGTTCTTGATCTGGGAAAACGGTGACAAAGGTAGACGCGGGTGGATTCCAGTGTTCAAACGCCGTTATACCTCACACCCGAGAGGTCACAAGTTCAAGTCTTGTACCGCCCACCCAAGAAAACCCCTGGTAACCGGGGTTTTGTGGTTTCTGACTCGTGACAAACCCTGTACCAAATCTGTCGGTTGTTGCCTATGAAGCTGCCTACCTGCCCCGGTCGACGGTGTATGAGCTGACCAACGAAAAGCCGGCAGGGGCGGGTACCGGGTATTCTCCGACCGTCACCCATGGCGCGGGGGTCGTTGTGGCGTTCGTCGCCGTTGTTGAAGAGCTAATGGTTGTGCTCGTTACTGCCGTTGTCGTAGTGGTGCTCGACATCGATGTTGTCTCTTCGCAGCGTCGCCGGTGCAGCCGACAACCACGAGGACGAGGCGCCTCTCAGAATTCATAGCCGAGCAGCTCGATCTCGTGACTGAACATCTCGGCGATACGGTCGCGTTGGGCGGGGGTCAGGATCTCCCGGTACATGCGCTTGTCCTTGCGAAAGCCCCCCTTAGCCCGCGGCAAGCTCAGATCGCCCTCGATGCCCAGGTGGGCCGCCACCTCATCGAGGTCCCCCTGAAGATTCTCAAACCGGCAGATACGATCGACCACCACTTCATCATCAATCGTGTAGACGCCCCAGCCGCGCTGATGCAGCGACTTGGGAACGTGTCCATCGAGAAAGACATCCATCGACGGGCGCGGGTCTTGCTGGTGGTGCCAGTAATAGAGCGATACCACCCGGTCCCAGGGATTGCGCTCGTAGCAGAACTTATAGTAGGTCCGCCAGATCTCGGGGTCTACGTTCTGCTTGACCAGCCAAGCCGGTGTGTGGTTGAAGTACTTCATCTTCCTGCGGCCGCGAACCACGAAACGGCCGATATCCCGTGCCCCGTACTGGCGCCAGGACGCGAGGTGGTTCTGTGGGCCATTGCCGCCGGTCTCGCGCCGGAGCTGTTCATCGGCGGCCGAGACGCGCGTAATGATGTCCTGGGGCCCGCAATGTCGGGACAGCGCCAACTCCACGCTGGTGCCCGCCGTCTTGTTGGTCTTCAGGAAGATGTACTTGTGCTTGTGCGAAAGGATCATGGCGTCAGGCGGGCGAGGATGGTGTCGTTGCCCCGGGGCGGGTGAGGTTGGTCGGCGTCAGGATCGCGGTCCAGCACATGAGAAATTGTGAAACTGCTGCCAGGAGCGCTCATCAGCAAGCGGTCCGGGCGATCTTCAATTGCATGAAGGTTCAGATTCCACCTGTCTGATTCTTTTGCCACATGTCGCATTTAAGCGGAACGATCCGATCCAAGTTGGCGAAATTGGTCCCTCCCCAGAGTCGAAGGGCAGCAGATCGCCGCCGGGTTCGCCCGGGCGCTCATGCTCAACGGGGCCGCCACACTCGAGCCCGACGAGGAGCAAGGGTAACCAAATAGAAGAACCCCGGTCGGTGGGTAGGGGGAAGGGTCGGCGCTGGACGGGGAGAACCCTTCAGATTTTTCGCGATCTAGGCCACCTGGAGTTTCCCAATCACTCCGGGAGGCGATAACAGAGCGGAAAGAGCCCCCGAGCGCTGGGGGTCTGAGAAGTTCGGGGGCTCTTTCCAAGTCCGGACGATTTTACGACGCGACCCCGACGGGCACGCTACACACCCGAGAGGTGCGAACGATCAAGAACAAAGGGTAACAAGGCCCATCAGGGCCTCGAGATTCTCTTCGGGATCCTCGCGGTGGCCTTCATGATCGCTGCTCTGATCGGCGGTTTACTCGAAGGACCTTCTCCGTCTTTCAGCTGAGAGATTGTGCCGTCCACCCAGCGGACTCCTTCAGGTGGGGTTTGCGTTTCAGCAGGAACCGCGGACGTTATCCGAGACGAATCGGAGGACAAGAACTTCGAGTGGCTTGATGGACAGGTCAAATCCACTTCTGTCTTTTGGCCACCATCAGGGTGACGGTGGCCAAGGTCGCCATGACACCCAGAGTCACCCAGAAGAGCCATGATTCCTCGAAAATGCCCAGGGTGAAGTTCATACCCATGATTCCGGCAATGACACCGGCCGGGAGCAGTAGCACCGAAACGATTGTGAGTCGCTTCATGATGTCGTTCGTCGCTTGGGCGGTGCGGGTCATGAAGATGTCGAATGAACCAACGATCATCTCCCTGGTGGTGTCCACCGCATCCAGAGTCAGCTGTAGCCGCTCTGTTAGACGCTCGTAGTCGGAGGCGGCATCGGAACCGATGACGGTGACGGATTCGGGGTGGCCGAGAAGCCCGAACACTTCGCGGTGCGGGCTCAGGGTCTGGCGCAGGTCTCTGACCCGCCGGCGCAATTCTTGCAACCGATTGAGGAGCGTCACCTCATCGGTCGTTTGGTTCGGCGAATGGGAAAGTAACTCCTCGTCCAGGTCGTCGATGTCGCTCTGCAGCTCCTCGATGACTGAGAAATATCCACCGAGCTGCCAGTCGAGGACCATGGAGAGAAAAGCGGGAGCATCGAGCTCGCCGAGCAGCGTATCGCCGTGGAAGGGCTTATTGAAGTCATCGACTAGATCGAGCTTTCCCTGATGCAGGGTGACAACCCAATTGGCCCCCACGAGACAGTGCAACGTTATCGGCTCGAACTTGGAGCCTCCACCGACCGTGGTCACGTTTAGCTGGATGATACCGTCGTGTCGGACCACCCTAGGGCGGTCACCGACCTCGGCGAGGCCGGGGATGATCTTCGCTATTCCAAGCTTTGCCCAAAGCTCATCCAGGCTCTCGGCTGACTGGAGGTCGACGTCGGCCCAGAGTAACTGATCGTCCCTTGGGTCCGGCAGGCGGGAGTGATCGAGCTTGACACGCGCGTCGATGCCTTCCCGGTCGTAGAGCCAGATACGGCATCCCTCGCCAGGGCCTGCGGAATTTGCCTCGTCGCGATCGGTGAAGGTCTCGCCGCGGACGACTGAAGGATCTGGGGTCGACAAGGGGATGTAATACCCGAGCTATATGCTGCCCAAACCGCCTCATGTCACCGCGTTGCGGGCTGAATCCACAGTTTGGTGCGCTCCGCTCTTCATCAAAGATTTCAGCCGGTGTACCGCGCTGTGGACTTCGGAGAAGGTTGTGTAGAGGGGGGCGAAACCAAAGCGGACCGTGTCCGGCGCCCGGAAGTCGGGGATCACATTGCCGAGGTCGATCAGAGCCCTGGTGACGGGCCACCCATCTGGATGACTGAGGGAGACGTGGCTCCCGCGCCTTGCGGCGTCGGCCGGTGACTCCAACTGGAAGCCCAGATCGGCAAGCTCTCCCTCCCACAATTCGATGAAGAACTCGCTGAGTGCAATCGATTTCGCCCGGATCTTCTCCATCCCGGCGTCGAGGACCATTTCGATCCCGGGTTCGATAGCGGCCAACGACAGGATGGGCATGGTGCCGGTGTGGAATTTGCGGATCCCCTCCGTTGCTTTGAACTCGAGGCTGAGGTCGAACGGAGTCTCATGGGCCCACCATGCGCTGATCGGATTCTCCAGCGTCGACTGCAGCGACTCGCGGACGTACAAGAAGGCAGGGCTCCCCGGGCCGCCGTTGAGATACTTGTAGGTGCAACCCACCGCCAGGTCGGTGCCCGTCCTCTCGAAATCGATCGGGACCGAGCCCACCGAGTGTGAAGTGTCCCACAGCACCATGGCCCCAGCGGTATGGGCCATCTCGTTGACCGCCGCCATGTCGTAGGTGTAGCCGGACATGTAGCTGGTGTGGGACAGGGACACAAGTGCGGCTCGTTCGTCGAGTGCGGCAGCGATTGCCTCCACCGGGCCGTTGATACCGTCGGACTTCACCACCACTACCTCCAGCTCATGGGATCTGGCAATTCCGTCGAGCACATAGATGTCACTGGGAAAGTTGAGGTCATCGGTGATGATCCGGGTCCGTCCGGGGCGGCTGGCAACGGCTGCATTTGCAAGCTTGAACAGGTTGACCGATGTCGAGTCGGAGATGATTACCTCGCCTGGTCCGGCGCCGACAATCGGGGCGAGGAGATCACCGAGCCGGAGCTGGAGTTCCCACCACCCTTCATTCCAGCTGCGGATCAGCCGGTCGCCCCAATCGTGGTCGACGACCCTTTCGACCAATGCTCCTGCCTCCAGAGGGAGCCGCCCCAGGGAGTTGCCGTCGAGGTAGATCATGCCCGGGTCCGGGACGACGAACCTCGAGCGAAATCCGGCGAGGGGATCGCTCTTATCCAGCTCCTGGGCACGTTCGAAGCCGCTGGCATCGGGGTATCGGTCAACTAGATCGATCACAGAGTCACGTTACCGGACACGGTCGGCACTCCTGATAGCGTCCTCGTGATGCCTGATCCCATCGAGAGAAGTGATATCGAAGCGGCAGCCGAAAGGATCGAAGGTTTCGTCCGGTCGACTCCGATCATCGACCTCGGATCCGTTCTCTCCGACGATTGGAGGCTAATACTCAAGCTGGACAATCTCCAGGTCACAGGGTCCTTCAAAGCCAGGGGAGCGTTCAACGTGCTCCTTTCAGCCCTACCGGGGGCAGTGATAGCGGCATCCGGTGGCAACTTCGGAAAGGCTGTTGCATATGCGGCGGCGCGTCTGGAAATTCCCGCAACCATCTTCGTGCCAGCTTCCTCACCCAAGGAGAAGACTGAGGCAATCGCCCGCTACGGGGCCGACGTCAAGGTCATCGACGGCTACTACGACGACGCCCTTGCCGCCAGCAAGGAGTACGCCGACCTCACCGGGCATTTCGTCGCTCATGCTTACGACCAACCCGAAGTGATGGCGGGCCAGGGGACTTTGGCGTATGAGGTGGCGAGACAGGCGGGCGACGTCTCCACCCTTCTCGTCGCGGTCGGCGGTGGCGGCCTGATCGGAGGCTGCGCCAGTTGGTTCCGCGGCGACGTCGATGTCATCGGAGTCGAATCTGAATTGTGTCCGACCCTGTACGCGGCAAGGGCACTCGGAGCCCCTACCGAAGTCGGCGTCGGCGGTATCGCCGCATCGTCGCTCGGCGCCAGGAGACTCGGGGCGCACCCGTGGACTGCTAGTCAGTGGATCGCGAACGCGGTGCTGGTGAGCGATACCTCGATCCTCGACGCCCAGGAATGGCTGTGGGACCAATGTCGGCTCTGGGTCGAGCCTGCATCAGCCACCACCATTGCCGCACTTCGTGGCGGTCACGTCGCGCCTTCACGAGGTGAAGTAGTGGTAGCTGTCCTGTCCGGGGCGAACCTGGCGATGGGAGACGAATAGCACGATCCGAACCCCGGGATTGGAACAGGCCCGCCGTAATATCCCTCCGGTGCTTTCGGTACTGAAAACTTATGTCATCGGGTTCCTGATGGGCTCGGCCGACGTCGTTCCGGGTGTGTCCGGGGGGACCATCGCCCTGGTGACAGGAATCTATGAGCGGCTGCTCGCCAGCATCAGATCGGGGAGTTCTGCCCTCGGATCTCTGATCAAAGGCGATTTTGCGGCGATGAAGCGCAACCTTCGCGACGTCGAATGGCTTTTTCTAATTGTCCTCCTTGGTGGGATCTTCACCGCAATTCTCAGCCTCGCCCACTTCATCGAGGTGCAGCTCGAGGAGAACCCGGTCATTCTCGCAGCGGCGTTCTTCGGTCTGGTGGTTGGCTCGATCGTGATTGCGATCAGGATGATCCGGGAACCGCTCGTGTCACACCTCTGGGTGGGGTTCGTGGTCGGCGGTGCCCTCTTCGTATTACTTGGCGTCGGGTCCGGGGTGGTGAGGGAGTCGCCCGGGCTCTTCGCTTTCTTCTTCTCGGCGGCGATCGCGATCTGTGCGATGATTCTTCCCGGTATATCGGGCTCGCTCATACTGGTCCTGATCGGGATGTACGACGCCGTCCTTCGAGCTGTAAATGAGCGCGACTACGCCTCCCTCGGCTCGTTCATTCTGGGTGCGATTGTTGGGCTCGCCATCTTCTCACAGATCCTCGTTGTCGCCCTTCGTCGCTGGCACGACCTCGTCCTTGCCGGCTTGATCGGCTTGATGGCGGGATCGCTTCGGATCGTCTGGCCGTGGCCCGACGGAGTCCAGGGGGCCGGTCTCGGCGCCCCCGAAGGCGACGTGCTTCTGGCGCTGTTGGCGGCGGTAGTTGGCTTTCTAGTGGTGCTCGGCGTGGCGCGGCTGACCCCCGTAGAGGATTAGCCGGCCCGACTGCGATGAACCTGGGTCTCCAGGTGGCCGCTGAGAACCGACCAGACTTCAGGCTGGGCCAGCTTTCGTTTCATCGAGATCAGGGTGCGCATAAAGGTCGGGATTGCGCGTCCCGCATCCATCGGGTTGGGTCGCATTGCATTTTGCACCGATGGAGACGGGGTCAGAGTCATCACCTCGCAATCGGGCCAGGCGTCCCGAATCAACATCATTTCCTCTTGCAAAGATTTCCTACCTACCCGATCGAACATCTTCTCGTGAATGAGCGCCCGTTTGCGGTTGAGGTCAGCTGCCATCG
Organism: Acidimicrobiia bacterium; assembly: GCA_041742825.1. Taxonomy (GTDB): domain Bacteria; phylum Actinomycetota; class Acidimicrobiia; order Spongiisociales; family ZC4RG35; genus MA-ANB-1. The sequence continues at coordinate 14,515 of JBGTNX010000070.1, forward strand.
GGGCGAGGATGATGACGAGGTCGAGCGGCCGGCTATGACCCAAGACCAGATCGGCGTGGGTTCCCGAGGCGACCCCGCCGTCGACATACAACCTCCCTCCGATCGGATACGGTCGGAACATGAGCGGGATTGCCGTCGAAGCAGCTACCGCTTCGGCGAGACCTGCCTCTGGATGATTGGCGGTACCGAATACTGCCCGCTGCCTCGACTCGATGTCATAGGCCACAATCGCGGTGGGCTTGTCGGGCCAGGAGTTTGCCGCCTCCTCGCCGATCTGCGAAGCGACCCATTCGGCAAGGCCCTGGGAGTGGTACGGGGCCGGCGAGCCCATGAACAGCGTCACGCCGGGGCGTCTCAGACCTGGCGCGATCCCATGGCGCACCCACTTACCGACATTTCGCTTCCCGCCCCGCTGGTAGAGGTGGCCCCTGATCCGCTCGGCTACGTCGGATCTCTCGTCACCGGGTCGCACCAGGGAGTCGAGTGTGAGCGAATCATTCCGGACGAGGGCGCTCACGAACGCGCCAGAAGAAGTCCCCACGACAACTTCGGCGTTGTCTGGGTTCCATCCGGTCGCTAGCTGAACCGCCATCAGCGTTGCAATTTCATACGACGCCCCGGTGACCCCACCGCCACCCAGGACGAGTCCTACCCTGGTCACACCTATCAGAATAGAGCTTGGCTACCTCATTCGTTACCGTTTGTTTTGTGTTTACGAAAAAGGATTCGCCAGCCCTATCTGTCCCGTTGGGCGACCTCCTTGCCAATTGGGGTCAGGTCGCCAGTGACCCCCTGCTCAGCGAGCACACACTTCTTCAGTTGGAGCGGGACATGGGCACGTATCTCACCGGTGGCGACCCCGTCGACGCCATCGTGACCCTGGTCGCGGCTTCGGATCGTTCCGGTGGACTGATCGAAGTGGCCGGGGCCTCTCCTGAGACACGCAAGAAGCTCTGGGATTCGGCGCACCCGGAGATAATTGCCATAGCCGCGGACAACAGCCTCGGCCCCCTTGTGCTGATCGATCGTGAGGGACTCGAATCCGGCAAACCGTCACTGGGTTCGGTGGTCCGGATGGCGATCGAGGCCGAAACGATCGAACCTGTCCCCGCCGGGGAGCGGATGTCGGCCGACGATGTCGATGACATTCTCGCCGTGATCAATCTGGCATTCGAGGGCCATCCGGAAAATGGCAACTGGACTGCCGCGGACCTGGCAGACCGGATCAATCAGCCGTGGTTCGGCCCGGACGGTTTCCTCGTGGTACGAACGGAGCAGGGTGTGGTGGCGGGGTTCTGCTGGACCAAGGTACACGACGACGGAGTGGGGGAGATCTACCTGCTTGCAGTCCACGACGACCTGGCGGGCCAGGGCGCCGGGAAGGACTTGGTGAGGAGGGGGATGAGCTACCTCAACGAAGAAGCAAAGTGTTCGGAGATAATCGTCTACTCAGCCGGCAACAACGAGGTCGCCCGGGGCGTCTACGAGAGCCTCGGTTTCATCGTCGACCGGGTCGATAACCGGGTGGCGATCAAACAATATTGAGATAGACGTGTCAGCCGAAGCGGCTGCCACACCCTGAGCACCGCGTGTCCTGTTCGCGTGTCGGGCCGTAGCACCACGGACAGGGAAGATCCTCCCCCCTCTGCTCGTGGAAATTGACCACGAGTGAAGGATTGATCTCGTACCTCTCCTGACCTTTGATGCCTTTGGCCAGTACAAACAGACCCGTTGTGGCAGTCGCTGCCATGAGGGCTTCAAACAATGTCCGTCCTCGTTGCCATACAGGAGGAGGCTAAGTCAAATAGGAACGATTTTCGCGGATTTCGCCCTGCGAAGAACGGTCGCTAGGTGCCTAGCACCGCTTCGGTGAGGTCGTGGACCAAGTAGGAGAGGTCGCCAAGTCGGCCTTCGCGGACTTCGGCTGCATCGAGCATCATCGTCGCGGCGTGGTAGGCGACCCAGGGGCGATAGCTGCTTTCGGCCAGTTCGGCCCCATAGCCACTGCGGAAGGCGGCGGCAGCGTCCTCGCCGATGGTGTCAGCGAAGCGCCAGACCGCGAGGGTGAGATCCCATTCGGGGGGAGCTAATGTCGCCCACTCCCAGTCGACTAGGGTCACCGCACCTTCCTCGTTGACGACGAACTTCGACGGTGTGGGGCGGGTGTGAGCCGTCACCGAGTCGGTGGCGTGCGGTGGAGTCATCTCGAGCGCTGCGTCGAGGACCTTCTGGTCGAGTTCGAAGCGCCGCCGGAAACGGCCAAGCCTCGTGATAGTCGACTTGTAGTGGGACTCGACATATTCGCTGTCGATGCTGGTGGCGAGATTGGTGATTTGGGCCTCGGTGTCGTGGACCCCGCGCAACACCTGTCCGGCGGCCTCGACAGCGTCGAGGTTCTTGGGCAGATTGCCGAGATTCCAGTTTCCACCGTCGCTCATCGACACCCAGGCCATGTCGCCTTCGACCTTGGAGTCGATGATCGATGGAACACCAGGAGTGCCCTGTAGAGATTCCAGGGCTCGCCGCTCCCGACGCTCCCGAGAAGGCACCGGATAAACCTTGACGATGATGGAGGACCCATCCTCTTTGATCACCCTGAATACGTGGTTTGCTCCGGCCGAGAGTTCACGAAGAGTTGTATTCGGGTGCGAACTTTCGACAAGCTCTCGTGGATTCATGTTTTCCGCTTCCTGGTGATTGAATTGATGAGTGGTATCCAGCCGGGGCTGAGTAGTCTGCCGCTCCCAAGGCTAGTGAGAGTTGAGCAGTTGTCTATCGATCTTGAATACCCCGACGGGAACGTGGTCCAGCACCCGAAAGGGGCGACAGGCCTAGAAGTGGCCAGTTCTATCGGGTCCGGGCTGGCGCGTGCCGCAGTGGCGATCCGCATCGATGGGGAACTGCGCGACCTCAACCGGGCGATCGACCACTCCGGCAAGTTTGCAGTGGTAACACTGGCTGACGCCGATGGCCTGCACATCCTGAGGCACTCATCGGCTCACGTCCTCGCCCAGGCCGTGCTCGACCTCTACCCGGGCTCTACCTTCGCGATCGGCCCCGCTATCGAGGACGGTTTCTATTACGACTTCAAAGTCGCGGAACCGTTTACTCCGGAAGACCTCGAGCGGATCCAGGCCCGGATGGAGGAGATAATCGCTGAGGACCAGCCCTTCACGAGAGACTCGGCAGATATGGACCATGCTCTCGAGATCTTCATCGACCACCCCTTCAAGCGGGAGATAATCGCCAATGTCGATCAGAGTGAGGTCTCCGAAGGCGAAGACGTCACCCTCTACCGGAACAATGGCTTCGTCGATCTCTGTCGTGGCCCCCACCTCCCTTCGACGGGACGGATCCCGGCGGTGAAACTGCTCAGGACCTCCGGTGCGTACTGGCGTGGCGATCAGGCCAGAGACCAGCTGCAGCGGGTCTACGGGACATCGTGGCCGTCGAAGAAGGAGCTGGAAGATTATCTGGCCCGTCAGGAGGAAGCCGAGAAGCGCGACCACCGGAAACTGGGTGCGGAGCTCGACCTGTTCAGCTTCCCTGACGAGTTGGGCTCGGGGCTCGCCGTCTGGCATCCCAAGGGTGGCATGCTGCGCAAGGTGATCGAGGACCGCAGCCGCGACATCCATGAGCGCTACGGGTTTGAGTTCGTCTACACGCCACATCTGGCCAAAGCCGACCTCTGGGAGACTTCGGGCCACCTCGGCTACTACTCCGAGAACATGTACCCGGGCCTCGAGATGGACAATGACCAGGAGTATCGGGTCAAACCGATGAACTGCCCGGGCCACATCCTCATCTACAAGAGCCGGGCGCGATCGTACCGGGACCTGCCAATCCGGCTTTCAGAGCTTGGCGCCGTCTACCGGTACGAAAAGTCCGGCGTGGTCCACGGGCTCCTCCGGGCCCGTGGATTCACCCAGGACGACTCCCACGTCTTCTGCACGGGCGAGCAACTCGATGCCGAGCTGCGGATGCACCTGGACTTTGTCATTGCCTGGCTGAAGGACGCCGGGTTCAGCGAGTTCGAGGCCGACTTGAGCACCCAGCCCGAAAAATCGGTCGGGGCGCAGGAGCGCTGGGATTTCAGTGAGAAGACCCTCGCCGATGTGCTCGAGTCCTCAGGTATCCCGTATCAAGTCGCTGAAGGCGATGGCGCCTTCTACGGGCCGAAGATCGACATGCATGTCAAGGACGCGATCGGCCGCAGATGGCAGCTGTCGACGATCCAGCTCGACTTCACGCTGCCGGAGCGTTTCGAGCTCGAGTACACGTCTGCAGCGAACGAGGCCGAACAGCCGTACATGATCCATTGCGCAAAAGCCGGCTCCCTGGAGCGGTTCATGGGTGTTCTCATCGAACATCATGCCGGCGCATTTCCGATGTGGATGGCGCCGGTGCAGGCAACGGTCGTCCCGGTCGCCGATCGGCACATCGACTATGCGGAGACTGTGAAACAGGCGCTCGAAGGCTCCGGGCTCAGGGTCGAGATCGACGACTCGGGAGACACGGTCGGCGACAAGATCCGCACCGCGATCACCCAGAAGCATCCTGCGGTGATCGTCGTAGGTGACAACGATGTCGAGGCGGAGACTGTGGGATTACGACTCTACGGCGAAGAAAAAGACACTCGCGGAGTGCCATTGGCGGAGGCTGTCGCCAGGCTCACCGACATGGCAGCGGAACCCGACCTTTGAGTGACGAGAGGCGAATCGACCGCACCGGCATCCACATCGAGAAAGACCTGGCCCGTTCGATCGCTATCGAGGAGGAGCTCGACGCCAACGTCGTCGGCCCATTTCAGTTTCCACCACCCACCAGGCGCCGTTCTGCCGGATGGGTATTGCTGGTCGCCGCCGGCATCGTCGCACTGACCGTGGACGGCGGCTGGGTGCCGGCGATCGGGCTGGTCCTGCTCGCCGGCTGGCAATTCGCCTCCGCCTGGCCTCTGGCTGTGGATGAGCATCAGGCCATGCAGGTCGCCGGGCAGGCCGTTCCGTTCCCGGTGGGCCATGCCTCCGGGGCAGTGACCTTCAAAGGCTGGCGCTCGCGGCCGCGTTGGGCGATGGTCCTCTACTCGGCAAGTGAGCCTCCGGACCAAAGAGCACTGGTTGTAGTCGACGCTGTCGACGGAACCGTCGCCGAAGAGGTATACGTCGAAGACGTGCCCGGCGTCTGAGCCCCTACCGGTCGTCGAAGTCGACGTAGTCGCGAACGGCTGGGCCGGTGTAGAGCTGGCGGGGGCGAAATATCTTCGACTCAGGATCGGCCGACAACTCCCGCCACTGCGAGATCCATCCCGGAAGCCTGCCAATGGCGAACAGCACCGTGAACATGTCGGTGGGGAAACCCATGGCCCGATAGATAATCCCCGAGTAGAAGTCGACGTTTGGGTACAGCTTCCGCTCGACGAAGTACTCATCGCTTATAGCGACTTGCTCCAGTTCCATCGCTACGTCGAGCAACGGGTCGTCGACACCGAGAGAATCGAGCACATCTTCGGCTGCCTTCTTGAGGATCTGGGCCCTGGGGTCGAAATTCTTATAGACACGGTGTCCGAAGCCCATCAGCCGGAAGGGATCATCTTTGTCTTTGGCACGGGCAACAAACTTCGAGGTGTCCCCGTCACTGTTGACGATCATGTCGAGCATCTCCAGGACCGCCTGGTTGGCACCTCCGTGGAGCGGGCCTGATAGGGCATGGATGCCGGCACTGATCGAGCTGAAGATATTGGCGTGGCCCGAGCCGACGAGGCGCACGGCCGATGACGAGCAGTTCTGCCCGTGGTCGGCATGGAGGATCAAGAGCATGTTGAGGGCCTTGGTCACCACCGGGTCAGGTACGTACTCCTCGGCCGGGACGGAGAACATCATCTGGAGGAAGTTGGACGCGTAGTCGAGATCGTTGTCCGGGTACACGTAGGGCTGGTGAACCGCATACTTGTATGACCAGGCAACCATCGTTGGCGTCTTCGCGATCAGTCTCTTCGAGCTGATGTCGACTGCTTCCTCGTCGAGGGGGTCGAGGGCGTCGGGGTAGTAAGTTGCGAGCGCCGACGTTGCGGACGCCAGGATCTGCATCGGATGGGCCTTGTGGGGGAAGGCTTCGAAGAGATGCTTCACATCTTCTCTGAGCAAGGTGTGCCGGGTGATTTGGTCGATGTAGTCCTGGTACTCGGCCTTTGTCGGCAGTTCCCCGTACTGGAGTAGGTAGGCAACTTCGAGGAAAGTGGCGGTTTCGGCGAGTTGCTCGATGGGATATCCGCGGTAACGCAGGATCCCCTTCTCCCCGTCGATGTAGCTGACCTGGGACTCACCTTCAGCGGTATTGGCGAAGCCGCGGTCCGTCGTGACCAGGCCCAGGGTGCTGCGGAGTCGACTGATGTCGATGGCGCCGTCACCCTCCGTCCCAACCTGAACGGGTAGCACCAGCTCCTTTTCCCCATACCTGAGCGTTGCGTCAGACATCTGTTTCCCTTCTTAGCCCTCAGGTCTCTGAGCCGCGGGCTGCGTTAGTGACCTTGTCTGCCTCATTGTGCGGCATTTCTGCGTAGTGGTCGAACTCAACCTCGAAACTGCCCCGCCCCGAGGTGAGCGAACGAAGCTCCGCTGCGTACTGTTGAATCTCCGCCATCGGCACTTCGGCCTCGACCGTGCGAAGGCTGCCCTCACCTTCCATGCCGAGGACTCTGCCCCGTTTCGAATTGATGTCACCCATCACGTCTCCGATGTGGTCGGCGGGGACGTAGATCTTCAGCTTCATCACCGGTTCGAGGAGGATCGCACCCACTTTGTCCGACGCGGCACGTACTGCCTGGATCCCGGCCATCCGGAAGGAGAGCTCGTCGGAGTCGACGGGGTGGTACTTGCCGTCGTAGAGCTCGGCGGTGACGTCGACCATGGGGAAGCCGGCGACGAGCCCGCGATCGAGTGCTTCCTGGACCCCTTTGTCGACGGCGGGGATGAAGCTCCGGGGGACCGATCCCCCCTTGACGCTGTCGACGTACTCGTAGCCGGCACCCCGGGGGCGGGGAGCGAAGCGGACCGAGGCAACCGCGAACTGGCCGCGGCCACCACTCTGCTTCTTGTGCTTGCCCTCGGCTTCTGCCGTGCGGGTGATTGTCTCCCGATACGGGATTCGGGGAAGGGTGGAGTCGATCTCCACGCCATAACGCCGTCGAATCCTCTCCAGGGTGACGTCGAGATGAGAGTCTCCGAGGCCGGCGAGGATCGTCTCCCCGGTCTCAGCGCGCCGTGAGACCTTGATCGTGGGGTCTTCCTCCTCGATGCGATGCAGCGCCGTCGATAGCTTTTCGTCGTCCTGGTTGGAATGGGGGTTTATTGCGACTTCGGCTACCGGCCGCGGATAGTCCACCGGCTTGATGACCGCGTCTGTGCCGGGGGAGCGAAGGGTGTCCCCGGCCCGGGTCTCCTCGAGTTTGGCCACGGCGCCGATTCCCCCGGTGGGAAGGTCAGAGACTTCGTTGTGCTCCTTGCCCTGCAACTTGTAGAGGTTGTGGAGGCGAACCTGGCCGCCTCGCGCCAGTTCGAGGTTCTGGTCGGCTTTTACGTTGCCGGAGAAGATCCTGAACAGGGAGATCCGCCCGACGAAGGGGTCGGAGATGGTCTTGAACACGTACGCCACCACCGGTCCGTCGAGGGCCGGATCGACCGGCGTGCCTGATTCGAGTTCCGGCATCTTCCGCTCCAGCGGGTTCGGCCCGTAGTCGGTGATGAATTCGAGGAGCAGGTCGATGCCAACCAGCCTGTCAGCGGACGTGACCAGGACCGGATCCATCGTGCCGGCAAGGATCCCGGCGTGGACCGTGTCGACGATTTGTTGCCGGGTCGGTTCGGTGCCTTCGAAGTAAGCCTCCATCAAGGCGTCATCAGTCTCGACGACAGACTCGACCAGGTTGATGTGGGTGGCGTGAGCCTGGTCGGCAATTTCGGCGGGTAGTTCGATCTCTTTGCCTCGCGGCGACCCGGCTTCATACTCGTAGGCACGCTCCGTTGCGATCCGCACAACGCCTCGCAGGTCGCTTTCCACACCGATCGGCATCTGGATAGGCGCAATTGCGTTACCGAAGGACTCCCGCAGTTGGGCAAGTGTGCGTTCGAAAGAGGCCCGTTCTCTGTCCAGTTTCGAAATGACCACGGCGCGGGGAATTCCCTCTTCGCCGGCGATCTCCCAGAGGTTTTCCGTCTGGACTTCGACGCCGTCGACAGCGGAAACCACAAAGAGGGCAAGGTCTGAGGCCCGGAGGCCGGCGCGGGCGTCGCCAGCAAAGTCGCTGCGTCCCGGAGTATCGATGATGTTGATCCGGTGACCGTTCCAATCGACCGTGGCCACTGCCAGGCCCAGTGAGATCCGACGGTCGGTTTCTTCCGGCTCGTGGTCGAAGAGGCTGGTGCCCTGATCGACCGAACCCTGGCGTTTGGTGGCACCGCCGACGAAAAGCATCGCTTCAGCGAGGGTGGTCTTCCCGGATCCTCCATGTCCAACCAGTGCGACGTTGCGGACTTTCTCGGGTTGCACAAGAAACCTCCTTGCTAGGGGACAGCCCGATCCTAATGCTGTGCGGTGACATCGGTTCAGGCAGAGTGGAAAGTCGGGGCGCGGGGGATTTGATCAGCGGGACGTAGGTACGGGTCAGAATTGGCCGGACATCGCGTACTCACGATCGGGGTATCGGGGTCCCTCCCTGCTAGTTTCGGGGCTTCATGATCGACATGAAGGTCCGGCCGCGGATCACCCGGTTCCTGATTCCCATGGGCAAGGGCCTCGCTGCAGTAGGAATCACCCCCGCCATGATGACCGTGTTCGGATTGTCGATCACCGTTT
>JBGTNX010000071.1:0-23560 GCA_041742825.1 Acidimicrobiia bacterium
TCGCTTAGTTCTGCCAATCGGTACATGTTCTCGCTGTTCGGGACGCGTCAAACCTGTTGTTTCCAAGTTTCTACCACACACATGCCCCGGAGATGGAACCGAGACAACAACTATTAAAACCTCTGGCTCAATTAATGAAGGGGATCAGGATCTAGTTATGCTCCCGCCCGACCCTGTTTTACGAGGACCAAGAGTGGCGATAGGCCAATCATCCGATATTCGAGCCCTGCTGGGGAAAGGCGCAGACGGTGATCGTCTCGCCGTCGCCCATATCGTGATTGGCGCGCTCTTCCTGCTCCTCGGTGGAGTGCTCGCCCTTTTTGCCCTGCTCTCGCTCCGTTTCCCCGACCAATCCCCGATTCCGTACGGACGGGTCGACCTCATGGCGACAACCTCTCTAATGCTGGGTTTCGGGGTTCTCACCATGGCCGGCGGCGTCTACTACGTACTCCCCCGGCTCACCGGCGCCCGGCTTGCCAACCCCGGCCTCGCCGGAATCGGGCTGTTTGCGGTGTCCGCGCTGACCGCCCTCGGGGTGATCAGCATCCCGCTCGGCCTGGGCGACGGTGGACAGCCTCTCGGGCTCGCCTGGTGGCTGGACGTCCCCCTGTCCCTGACCCTGTTCATTCCACTGGTGGTGACGCTGGGAACAATTCGCGCCCGGGAAGAGAAGCGGACCTACGTGACGGTTTGGTTCATCCTCGGCGGGGTGGCCTGGTTGCCACTCGTCTACCTCTCGTCGACGCTCGGCAGCCTCCCCTTCGCAAACTCGCTCTCCTTGGCGTTCAGCGGGGTGTTCCTTTCCGCCGGATTCATCAATATGTGGCTGCTCGTGATTGGCTTCGGCCTCTTCTATTTCACCGTGGTCAAAGAACTGGATGTCCCTCTGGCCAGCAGGCAACTAGCCGTCGTCGGGTTCTGGTCCCTCGGCTTCGCCTCCGTCTGGTGGGGTGTCTCCCAACTGATCTTCGGGCCTGGCCCCGACTGGCTCGACGGTGTTGCCGCCGCCCTCGGCCTGGCGCTTCCGATCGGTGCCCTCGCCAACGCCGCCAACTATTCGCTGACCCTCGAGACCTCATGGAGGGACCTCCCCGACCATCCCGGGATCAGCTCAGGGGTCATCGGAAGCTATTTCGCGGTGGTTGTCGCCGGCCTCGCCTCCTTCGCCAGCTTTCCATCCATCGGTGCGGCCGCTTCGCTGACGCCGTTCTGGGACGGGATCGAATATGCAGCACTTCTCGGGATCGGCCCGCTGCTGGCCGCCGGGTTCGTCTTCCCCGCAATCCCGAGGCTATCGGGCCGGGCAGTGCCGTCGATGGCTCGGGTTCGTTCCTTCAATAGGTACACGATCATCGGCAGCGGTGGGGTGCTGGTCACAATGGTCGCCTCTGGCCTCTACTCCGGATACTCCTGGATCGGGGGTTCGAACGGCGCTGCATTCGTCGACGTCGGCGAAGGTTGGGCCCAGAGTGGCGGCGGACAGGCCGTGAGCGTGCTCATCCTCCTTGCTGTTGGATTCGGCATCTTTTCTGTCCTGGCCCAGTTCGCATACGCCGGAGTCGTCTTCGGGACCCTGACCACCGGAAAAGCGGTTCCCCAGGAAGTCCTTGTCTCCCGTGGTACGTCTGATGAGTGATGTCAACACCGCAGCGGAATCGATGGGCATCCCGGCCGAGTTGGTGTCCCGCGCTGCGGCCGCAAGAGCCGAAGCGTCCGGGAGCACAACAGAGGAAGTGCTCGCCGCATGGAGTGGCGGCGGTTCGGTCGCCACCAAGCCTGCAGACACGGACCAACCTGCCGAAGAGACCGCGGAAGGCACAGCGCCATCCGATGGAGAGGATGAGGCCCCGCCACCACCCGCCCCAACTCGCGAGCCAGCCCAACAAGCACCGTTGCAGATCCCGGCCGCAGCCAGTTCACCGGCAGCACCGTCTGCACCTGCAGGGCCTGCCACGACCCCGGTCCTGGTCGGGACCAGCGACAACCCGTGGGCCTATCTGGTCGGGGCAATCGGCCTCTTCGTTGCCGTGGCCCTGCTTGCACTGGTCGGCCCCTCGATTCCAGTCGACACTCCGGGGGCCCGTACCAGCGAGATCGCATTCAGCGACGCCGCCTCCTCTGGACAGGAGATCTACCTGAGTCTGGCCTGTGCCTCGTGCCACACTCAGATGGTCAGGCCGGTCGTCGCCGACGTCGGTGTTGGCCCGGTCACAATGAGTGACAGCAATCAGGTGCTCGGCGCCCGACGCTACGGCCCCGATCTCTCGGACGTTGGCAGTCGCCTCAGCGGGACCCAATTGGAGTCGATTGTCCGGGGAGACGGCGGCCATCAGGGTCATAACCTTTCCAGTGAAGACATGGCGAGCCTCGTTGCCTACCTGCTGGAGTCGTCAACTGCGATCGGAGGTGAGGAATGAGCGATCTGGCTGCGGCGGCTGCCGCCCTCGGCATTCCCGAGCTCCTGGTCCAAAGGTCAGCCGAAGCACGAGCCGCCGAGACCGGGGCCAGCGTCGACGAGATCCTTGCCGCCTGGGCGGGTGGTGAGTCCGGGCCTGCTGCTGCCCCGCAACCCGCCCCGGCCGAAGCCGATACCGAAACCCCTGCTGAGGGCGCCGAAGCGACCGCTCCCGAGACCGCGGCTCCCCAGGTGACTATCGAGATCCCGGATAAGGGCCCGGTGGAGAAAGCGCCCGCAGCCGCGGCTCCCGCCGCCGCGGTCCCAACCACAACCACGCGGGCTCCTGGCCCGACCGAGGTCACCGCAGCCGACGCGGCGAACCTTCCGGTCGTGATCACGGTCCCCACCAGCGGGATCAAGGAGCGCACCAATTTCGCCGTGCCGAAGTGGCTCGCGGTCACCTTCATCATTGTCCCTCTGCTTGCACTGTTCGCCCTGGGGAGCTCGGCCACCGGAGAATGCGGGTCCGCCACCGAATTAGACACCAACGTAATCACCGGAGAAATCGTCAACTGCGATGGATCGGAGTTCACCGGCTCCGCCGTCGGCGGCGGGAGCACAGATTTCATCGCTCTCGGGGAGGCGATCTATCAGGGCGGCGAGGTGAGCGGTGTCAACTGCGCAGGCTGTCACGGTGCCGGAGGGGGCGGCGGAGCCGGACCTGCACTCAACGCAGTGCTGACAGTCTTCGGGTCATGCGCAGGCCACACCGAATGGGTGACCCTGGGCACCGCCGGGCTCCAGGCTGCCGGACGATCGACTTACGGCGACACCAACAAGCCGCTCGGCGGTTTCGGCGCCCCGATGCCCGGGTTCGGTTCGTCGCTGAGCGAGGAGCAGATCTCCGCCGTCAGCGCCTTCGAGCGGGTCAGATTCGGCGGACAGGACCCGGATGCCGCCCTGAGCGACTGCGGCCTTGTTGAAGAGCCCGCAGAGGGCGAGGGTGCTGAGGGTGAAGGCGAAGAAGGGGCCGGTGAGGACGGCACCGACGTCGAACAACCGCCCGATACCACCGAGACCGAGGGTGGCATCGACGGGGACACCGAAACCGATGGAGGAGCGACCGACGAAGACGGTAGCGGGGAAACCGGTTCCGAAGGGGACGGCTGACCCGGCTTAGCGCCCCGACCCCCGCAGCCCGCGGAGGCTTCTTCTCAACGCCCGCTTCTCGATTCGACCCTCTGCAATTACCACCCAGTCATCGGTGACCACGACCGGGATCCGTTCTCCGAACCGATCTCTGAGGTCGTCGGAGGTGTCTACGTCGAGTTCCTGCACAATGCCGCCCACCCTGGCGACCTCGGACATAACCAACGGCCGCGCCCCGTCACAGAGCGGGCACTGGCTCCTGGTCAGGAATTGAACCGTGAATTCACTCAAGTGATCACTCTCTGTGGTCGATAATCGGACTGCATGATGGAGGGCGGTCGTTTTCCCCTCATACCACGGGCACGTTCTGCCTAGGTGTGATGGATAGCCTCCCAGCCCGCCCCACGGTAACGACCTCCTCCTCCATGTAGTTGGGGCCCTCGATTCGTCGGGGGCCCCAACACATTTCCCGGCATTCCTGAGAAGGATTACTCTCGCCACTCAACCGAGGAGAGATTCTGCGACCGGCAACAGCAATCATCATCGTCATCCTGCTCGTCATCATCGCCGTCGCCGGGATCTTCCAGCTGATCCAAATCCTCAACACCTGATCACCCGGCGGCGGCGCTGAATCTCACGTTCACACCTGTGGCAATCCTCAGCTCCTCTGCAGCACTCCCCCCGTTCACCGCAATCGCCATTAGGCCTGCCGAGTCGACATGGAGCAGGGTTGAACCTTCTGGTGCGTCGGAATATGCGTTTACCCAGGTAACTCGATGGGTCGTCGCCCCAATGTTGACCGAGACGTCGGACCCGGGAGCAACACCCGCCTGGACGAGGTCTTCGGGGCCAACATTCGTCTGCGCATTCCCGAAGCGGTCCACCCACCAACACTGCCCGGAGACGACCCCGTTCTCCACTTCGGGCAGCGGTAGCAGCATCGGCGACACGTCGTTGCCATCTACAACCGGTCCCAGATCGTCGATAGCTGCCTCGCCCGAAGCCAAAAGGCCGGCGGCGGGGGCGAAGATGTCCCGACCGTGGAACGTGGCGCCCGGTGAAGGGATCATCGCCTCGGGATTCTCGATCGACACGATCTTGGACGAACCGCCAACCAGGGCCACGGCCGGGGAGAGGAGGCCATTGTCAGGCCCGACGAAGAAACCCCAGTTCGTCTCGAGGGCAAGCGCCTTCCGCTGCGACCCGACGCCGGGGTCGACGATCATCAGGGCGACGCCGTCGGGCAGGTATTGAATCGCCCGGGTCATCGCCAGAGAGCCGGCCCGGATGTTCCCGCGTTGAACTCCGTGGGTGACGTCGATGACCGGCGACCCAGGAGCCAATTTCGCCAGCACGCCGTGGACAACACCGACGAACTCGTCCTTGAGGCCGAAGTCGGAGAGAAAGCTGATAGGCAGGGTCATCGGCAGGAACGGTAGTGGCAAGCGAGCACGGCGCCCCTAATATTGCCGTAATGGCGGATCAGACATATGAGAATCTCGCCAGGGGGATCGCCCGGACCCACGTATCGATGCTCATGGGAGGGGTCGATACCGGAAAGACCACCCTCGGGATGATGGCCGCCCGCATCGCGGTCAACGAAGGGCGGACCGTTGCCTACGTCGACGCCGACGTTGGCAACACGACGGTTGGCCCCCCGGCATGCATCGGGCTGAAACTGATCCGGACTATCGACGACCTCGACGACATCGCCACCCCCGACCAGTTGCACTTCGTCGGCACCATCAGCCCGTCACGGCTGGTGCTCCAACAGGTGGTTGCCACCGCAGCCCTCGCCGACCGGGCCCGGAACCTGGCCGACCACGTGATCATCGACACCACTGCCGTTGTCTCCGGGGTGGCCGGCGAGACCCTCAAATACCACAAGGCCGAGTTGTGCCGCCCTGACCGGGTAGTGGCGCTCCAACGCGGCGGGGAGATGGAACCGGTTGTGGGAATGCTCCGACGCTTCCTCGGAGTCGAAGTCCTGGTGGCACCAAGCGATCCAAACGTCAACCCGGTGTCACCCGACGAGCGCTCCGAGCGCCGCAAGGCGTCCTTCCGCACCGCGTTGACCCCGCCCTTGGAGCGATGGAAAGTGCGGCCCACCGTCTTCGCCCCGACCCTTCCCGTAGGGCTCAATCTCACCCGTCTCGATCACGTCCTTGTCGGAGTCCAGGACCAGGGGGGCGGTTGCCTCGGCCTCGGCCTGCTGGCGCACGAGGACGACGGGCTCAAGGTCATGACCAACGTCGGCGAAGGCATGAAAGGGCTCCGACTAGGGTCGATGCGTCTCGACCCGGAGACTTTTGCCGTAACCATGCTCTCTCTCCGTGAGGTCATGTTCGGGATCTGACAACCCTGTTTGGGTCCAGCGATCTAAAGATCATCGGGAAAATTGCCGATAGCTGGGGATGCTCCGCAGAAAGAAATGGATCGCCGCACTTCTCGCAATTTCACTCTCGGTGATGGGGCTCGGCCTGTCCGCCGGCGCAGATGCTGGACAGGAGAACGAATTCCTCGCCTTGATCAACTCCTCCCGCTCCGCCTCCGGCCTCGCCCCCCTTGCCATGTCCGGTGGCCTCCAGACTTATGCCCGCACCCACAGCATCGACATGGCTAACGCCAACACGATCTACCACTCGACCGGCGCCCAACTCGCTGCCGCAGCCGGGTCGGGCTGGACCAATCTCGGTGAAAACGTCGGTCGGGGACCGGGTGTCGGTGCCCTCCACACGGCTTTCATGGGTTCGTCAGGCCACAAGGCGAACATCCTCGGCGACTACAACTATGTGGGGATAGGCACCACCACCGCAGACGGCTACATCTACGTGACCGCAGTGTTCATGAAGAAGGGCGCCACCACCGCTGCTGCCCCGACCACCACCACCACGGTCGCCAAGTCATCGGCCCCGGCGCCCACAACAACAAGCACCACCGTCACCACTCTTCCCCCCACAACTACCACGACCACTCTCGTCGTCCCGCCGGACCGCGAAGTCGTCCCCGGCACCGAATGCCTGGAAGCCAACCGCTTCTGGCAAAAGTGCCACGACTGAGTAGCTCCCCCGGCCACCAAGAGGTCGTCTCTCCCCGTTCACGAAGGGAGCACTCTACGCTCGCCTCCCTCGTCACGAAGGGAGTACCTCGACCTTCGTCTCTCCCTCCGTTAACTGAGGAAGTACCCCCGACCCGCGGATGGGGCGTACCCGGGAACAGCCGCACGGTTCCCCATATATATTCTTTGAATGTGGATCAGAACCTCGGTCCTTGGTGTCGCCCTTGTCGCTTGCACATCGCGTTCTAGCGAAGTCTCTTCTACGACGGGGGCAAGCGCCACGTCGACGACAATTGCGACAACAACCACCACTTCCGCCGGGACTACAACGACTTCCCTTCCATCGACCACAACGACAACGGCGCCCCCTGCTCTGCTGACAGTCTGATCGTTGAAGCATTTCCGGTGCCCGCCGGTTCCCATCCCCACGATGTCGCCCCTGCCATCGACGCCGGGTTCTGGTACACCGTCCAGGTTCCCGGCGACGTGAGACAGATCCTCGGTCGGTTTGGGGAAGTCTGGGGAGCAGAGTCGGCAGCGGACCATCTAGTGCTGATCAGAACGAGGTGACCCCGATCAAAGGGGAGAAGGCAAAAGAGTAACGCCCGAGTGACCCTCCAAAGCCTTCTCCGCACTTCCCCGAACGGATCGTTCTCCGGCTTGTCTCTCGGGCGTTGGTTCGAATGTAGGACCTGGCGATTCCCAATACAACAGGTCTGTTTGGAACGTTATCTATTGTCGAATACTGTCAAGTTGCGCCAAAGGCCTGGGAATTCCAACCAAACCGAGCCTTATCAACAGAAATCGGCGTTTTCCACAGGGGTTGTCCACACCGGTGTGTTCACAAGTATCTAGCCCGAATTTTCGCGAAGCAGCTGGAGCAGCGGGCGGAAGACTACCTCGACGGTTTCATAGATCTCACCGAGCACCAGGTCGAGTTCTTCATGGGTGACCCGTGCCGCCGGGAGTCGGCCCCGGAGGACCAGGCCGCCTTCGCCGTCGAGAGCGAAGAAGGCTCGCCACGCCCGTTGGTTCTTGGCCAGGGCAAACTGGTACACCCCTGTCGCCCGCTCCGGCACTGGGAGGACATAGGCCTCGTAGACCATGCTGCGCTCCTGGGGCTGGAACCAGACCGTCGTTGCGTCCCGGGTTCGCTGCTTCATCCGGACCGCCCACCGACCTTCGAGTTCCTCGGAATACTCGACGTCCGACTCGGGATCGTCGAGCCAGACGGCGATTCGCGCCTCGAGCACTTCGATCAAGTGACTACCTGATAGATATCGAGGATTCTCTCCACTGCCCGCTCCCATGAGAAGCTCTCAGCGTGTCGGGGTCCGGCAGCCGCGAGTGTTTCGCTCAGACCGGGGTCATTGAGGATACGGCTGAGGGCGGAGGCCCAATCGTCAGGGTCCCAGCCGTCGACGGTGATCCCACCGGAGCCGGAGGGGACGACATGAGCAAGGCCACCTGTATTGGCGGCTATCACCGGCACGCCAGATGCCTGCGCCTCTGCCGCCACCAGCCCGAATGACTCCGTGCGGGAGGGAACCAGCACGACATCCGATGCGCGGTAAACGTCGGCCATCTGCGAGTGGGGAACAGGTTCGGCGAAGGTGACCTTGTCGACAAGGTCGCGTTCCTTGACGACCTTCTGGAGGGAAGCGAAATCCCTCCTGCCATCAGGGCCCGACGGTGCCCCAACCATCACCAGTCGGAGGCCGGGAACACTCCCGGAGACGCGGGCAAATGCCTCCAGGGCAACGTCGGGGCCTTTAAATGACTGGATCCGACCGACGAAAAGGACGGTGGGAACGTCGGGCCAACCCATTCGCATCCTCGCCGGCCCTTGCAGGCCCGGTGTGAAGAGGTCGTGGTCGACTCCCGGTGCCGCTACGCAGATATTCTCCGGCTCGGCACCGTAGTGCTCGATCAAGTCGACCTTTTCGGTCTCGGTCGATGCGATGATCCGGTCGACGCCTGCGATCACCTCATGCTCGGTGGCGAGGCGGCGGAGACGGGTCGGGGAGGTCCCCGGCGAGCGCTGCAGGTCCTTGACACGGCCGAGGGTGTGGAAGCTATGGACCTGGGGCAGCCCGGTCGCAGACCGGATCCGCAGTCCCGCCCAACCCGACAGCCAATAATGAGAGTGGATCAGGGAGATGTCGGGGATGAACTTCATCTGGTCGATGACCTGGTCCGTGAAGATCCCCATGAAACGTTCCGTCCTCTGCGGGTCCATTTCCCGGGGTGGGCCGGCATCGATGTGGTGGAGCACAACCCCTTTGTCCACGGTGACAGTTGCCGGCACCTCTTTGGAATGCCGTCTGGTGAAGATGTCGACCCGCACCCCCTCTCTGGCGAGGGCTCGCGCCAGCTCGTCGATGTAGACGTTCATTCCGCCAGCCCAGCCCGACCCCGGCTGGAGCAGAGGACAGGTGTGGACGGTAAGCAGTGCAACCCGTTTCATCGGAGAGAAATCTTGTAGAGGGGCCGCACCTGGGCGCCCATTCGGAACTTGTAGATCTCGTCTCCCTTGAGTAGATCGATTCGCCGGCACCCTGAGCTGACCAGGTGCTCGATCAACATGTACAACGCCACGACTCCAGGCGATGCTTCCCGATATTCAGGGTCGTACGCACTGTTGTAGAGGTAGTAGGCGTCGCTTTCCCGGTACCCGAATAGCGAAGCTGCGACGCTCCCACCCGCAATCAGTTCGGCAATCTCCCAGCCCGGGCTCGCATAGAGACGACGAAACAGCTCCTCCCGCTCGCCGGTCAGGAACTGTCCTTTCTCACCGTCCGACAGCCGATGGATGCCGACGAAGCGGTCCATCGCGGGTTCGCGATCGGTGCCCACCTCGAGTTTTGGGGCGCCGATCGTCTCGGTGAAGCGACGTTCCTTGCGCCGGACCTCGTGTCGCTGCTTTTTGGACAGGCCCTCGAGGTAGTCCCCGTCGACAACGATCACTGCCGCCGCCTCGTGCTGGTCGACATCGATTGGCTCCCCGACCTTCTCGAAGCCGTCCCGGAGGGCGTGGAACGACTCCGGTGGCAGGGAGTCGAGGACCACCGCCCCGACCGAATCTCTGATCTCGACGAGGGAGGGGACGAGATTCGCAGGTTCGGCACCGAGCGGGCTGTGGTAGTCCGTGACGTCGGCTTCCCCGGCGATTGTCGCCAACCCATCGACCGCGACGAGTGGCAGGTAGCCACCCGGGGCAGAAGCGGAAAGCGGACTGCCAGTGCCAACAGTCTCCATCCAGTCAGCCACGAAACGCTGACGTGGAAAAGGGCCGACATGGTCGTCATAGGGGTCATCTGCAGGGAACTTCCAACCGGCATCCGAAGTCACAACACCAGCCTCGATTCGAGACTTCCGACTGATTCGTCGCCGCCCAGCACCCCCGGGCTCATCACAGATTCAAGAGCGGTAAGCGCTGCGGGTGCGGTTGGCATCACAGAGGCAAGGGCGTGGGCCGCTGCCATCTCGGCCACCTGGCCGACGCCGTCCCACGACTTGGCGCCCACTCCGAATTGGTCCTTCACCGCGACTCCAAGACAACCCGCTGCCCCCCGTTTGGCTGCGGCATGGAACGCGGTGGCGATCAGGGCGTCCCCGTTTCCGGTCCCCGAGACCAGCGCCGGGTACGTGTGCATTGCGGTGAACACTTCACTGAATCGCTCTTCTCTTCCCAACCGGGCGAACATTGTCGCCATCGCCCGCACAGTCGTCCGGAGTACGGGGGCACCACAACCGTCGACTCCGACCGGGTCGACCGGGACACCGCCAACCTCGCTCACGAGGTCCCGAATCCGCTCCTGGAGTGGATGGTCGGGCTGGAGATAAGTCTCCGTCGGCCAGTTGTTGGCAACACACGACCGCAACCAAGCCGCATGCTTCCCCGAACAGTCGTGCCAGATCCTCCTCGGTTGGGTGTTGACTGAACCAACCAGGTCCCTGGCGCGGGCACCGAGCGGGAACGAAGGCGGACAACGCAGGTCCGACTCTTCCAGGCCAACCTCATCCAACATCTGTTCGACAACAGCGAGATGGGCCGGATCCCCGTCGTGGGAGGCGCATGCGAGTGCAAGCTGGATGCGGCTCATCCCGGCTCCGGCCTCCTGTGCGATTTGAGCCTGAAAGGGCTTGGCAGATGACCTCAGGAAGAAGACCGTGTCGATATCGCCGGTGCGGGCCACCAGTTTGCCGGTGGTGTCGACAACAGCCACCGCTCCGCGGTGTGTCGTTTCGATGAGACCGGACCGGTGACGCACCGCCAGTAACCCATCGGAGTCTGATTGGCTGGGTTCGTGACCGACCGAGCGGCTTGCCTCCGGGGTCACCTTCGACCGATCAGCCAGCCGGGGTCGGCGTGCCGTGCTGGCTGCGGTAGCGCCCGATGATCTCTTCCTGGGTCTGGTCGATGACCTGGAAGAGCTGCTTGCGCTGCACCGAAAGCTGGCCCTCGAACTCGCGCAATTCTTCGAGCGCCTCGGCGATCTCCTCTGGTGTGAGGTCGGGCAACCTGGCAAGGACCCCGTCGTCCATGATCTTGTCGATAAGACGTTTGCCGGTCGACTCCGGCAGCGGCGGCATCACTTCGATGTACCGCAGTGTTGGCTCGTTACCGAGGATCATCCCTTTGGCGAGGATCTCGGGAAGGGCTTCGAGAAGTGTCCGCTCTTCTGTGCCCGCCCTCCGGCTCAACTCGAAGTCGAGAAGGTCCATACGACCGTGGAGGAGCCGACGGTAGAACGAGACCTGGCTTTCCACGTCTTCGGTGGTATCCCTCCGGTCACGGAGCTCGGTCAGTTCTATGTCCTGGAGATCAGAGACAAACTCGGGTTGGAGGACCCGGTCGATGCGGCGTCGGCTGTCGTTCACAGTCACAGGTTACTTGCACGCTCCGGCCACCGTTGGATACGGGTTGACCGCGGGCGCACCCCGGCCTCCGGGGTGGATCTCGAAGTGGAGGTGGGGGCTGCCTCCGACGGCGTTCCCGGAGTCACCGTTGAAGCCGATGGTCGCTCCCTGGCCCACGGTTTGGCCACTCGACACGTTGTAGCCAGAAAGGTGGGCGTAGTAGTAGGCGACGCCGTTGGTCGCGGTGAGCCATATCGTCTTTCCGCCGAGACCGCTGGTACTGATGCTGACGGTGCCGGCGGCGACTGCATACATCGGCTCATTCCATGCGGCGAACATGTCGACACCCTTGTGGCTCCGCCCACCCGACCTCGGGAAGCCCCACGAATCGATAAAGGAGGTACGGCCCGGAGTAAACGGACAGATGAACGAGCCCACCTGGACCGAGCCCGACGCCCGCTGGCGCGCCCTCGCGGCGGCTTCGGCCCGCTCCTTATCGTAGGTCACCTGAAGGTCCTTGCACCTACCGCTCAGCTTGGCGTAGGCGTTCTGCTCCGCGGTCATCGCCGCTTCCTGACGGGTCTGGACGTCCAGAGCAGCAGCTTCGGCGTCCTTCAGCTCGGTCCTCGTCGAGTCGAGGTCCTCCTGGAATCTGTTGAGCTCGCCCCGGGCCGCAAGGTACTCATCGATCGACGACTGTCCGCCGGTGGCGACCGACGTCAAGAAACCCGACGTCGTCATTACCTCATCGACTGATGAGGCGGACAGGATGATCCCCGGGTTGGAGAAGCCGCCCCTCATGTAGAGCTCGACGGCTTGTTGCTCGAAGAGGCCCTGCATGTCGTCGAGCTCGACGCTCTGCGACTGGACCGAGCCTTCGACCCGCTCCTGCTTGTCCTCGACCTTGGCAACCTCGAGCAAAGCTGCCTCGTACTCCAGGGCAGCAGCCTCGAACTCGGATTGGGCTGCCCGGTACTCATCCAACTGAGCGCGCGAGTCTTCACAGGCAGCCTCCACCTGTGTTTTGGTGACTGCTTGAGTCGTCTGGGGAAACAGCCCGGCAACCAGGATGACGGCCAGGACTACCAGCAGCGCGCGCAGGTTTGATCTCTCAACTGCCATGCCCGAAGGATGGTACCTCTCTTTGGGCATATGATGAAGTCATCCGCCGCGTGGGTTTTATTGCTCGCTGCCTCGGTACACCCGGACTTCGACATCCTGGATCGTGACCAGCCCGTCTTCGATCATCTCGTCGAGTACCGGCATCACCTCTTCGATCTTGTCGACGGTGTCGATACATTCGATGAGAAGAGGTGGGTCTTCGGACAGGCGGAGAAGGTTGGTCGTGTGCAGCAAACTGGACTTCCCGAAGCCTTCTACGCCGCGCAGGACCGTAGCCCCCGCAACTCCCATCTCCCGCAGCTTCTCGACGATGGCCTGATAGAGAGGACGGCCCTCGAAATTGGCGGCCTCGCCGATGAAGATCCGGAGCAGTTTCTTGTCAGCGTCGTTATCCATGAGACGTCTCCTTCAGACGACGAGGTGATACCCCGCGGCGGCGCATCCTACGCCCACGATCGCGAGTACAACCAGGTTCGCCATCGCACGGACAGTTGGGGTCGGGAGCACTCCGAGTCGGGCTGTCTCCACCATCCATGTCGAGAAGGTGGTGAATCCGGCAGTGAAACCTGAAGCGGCAAGCATCCACCCTGTTGGCTTCGGGTCGATTCCCAGGATCACTCCCACGCCGAGCGCACCGAGCAGATTGACGACGGCCGTCCCGACGGGCATCGAGGAACGGGCCCGCTTCTGGATCGCACCGGACAGCAGGTATCGGGCAACCGCCCCGACCGAACCTCCGAAGGCGCCGATGAGGATTGTCATCGGCACACCGCACCGAGGCGGCCACCAACCACCGCAGCAAGCAGACCTCCGCCTGTCGAGGCTACCGCATACCAGGCGGCGGTCCCCGCGGAACCTGCCTCGAGGAGAAGGACAACCTCGTAGCTGAAGGTGGAAAAGGTCGTCAGCGACCCGAGCACTCCAAACGCCCAGAATTGCAACGACACCCTCGAAATGACTTCGCGCTCTCGGCGCGCCAGGTACAAACCAAGCGCCAGCGAACCAAGCACGTTCACAGCCAGCGTCGCCGCGGGGAGCCCGCCGCGCGGGGCCGGGAAGGCGAGACCCGCGATGGTTCGGGCCGCCGATCCGAGGATGCCGCCCGCGAGCACGGCAAGGGTTGCTGCAACAGCGGGTCGCCAGCGAACCGCTGCAATCAGAGAATGATCCTGATCAACGGGTAGTAGATCGCGGCGGCGAGGAGGACACCGTCCACCGAAGCGACCGCGCCCGGCGAGATCTCGGTGAGGCTGACCTTCCCCAGCCTGAGCATCGAGCTGAGGCCCCGCCCCGCGACAAGGCTGACCGCAACACCGAGGCCGACAAGGAGGTAGCCGACTATGTCCAGGTCCCAGAAGGCTGCAGCTCCGGTTGATGCGAGGACAGCAGCCAGGGCGGTGACCGAAAACGGGTCGAGCAGCGGTATGTGCTGCATTCGGGCCGCAATTGCCCCGAGGGCGATTGCGGCGACCACAGTCACCACGAACACGTCGACGGCCCGATCGCTCGGGCTGAACGCCGACCGGGACAGGATCAGGGATGCGGCAGCAAGCGATCCGATCAGCGATGTCAGCAGCATCGGGCTGTAGGTGTCGATCTCGCGATAAGCGACGAAGGCCACGGCCCATCCCAGACCGACCAGAACTGCGATTGCAATCGTGAGCCCGTAACCCGAGGAGCCCATGGTGTGGGCTGCGATCACTGCACCGGTGCTGCTTACAACGATCGGCAATGCCGGAAGTTCACGCCCCCTCGCCCGGAACATCACGCTCAAGTCGACGGCCCAGATCGAGATGGCAAGGACGAGGAAGGCGCCCCAAATCGCCTGCCCCTGAAGGTTGGCCAGGAACGCGAGGATCGCCAACGCAAGCGGGAGGAATCCGACCAGGTCTGCCGCTGTCACTGCTTGGGAGGGTTGGGCGCCGCCGGACACGGGAGGAAGAAGGACAACCTCGTCGTCGGCCCCGACCGGAGTCTCGGGAGAGGCCGGGTCGCCGTTGATCCAGACCCGGGCGCTTTCGACCCCGCGACCGAAGTCCTGGCCGTACCGCTCCACGGCAGATTCGACCACGGCACCGACCGTGTCGGCGTCGATCTCGACCTGCGTCTCACCTGCGATCTCCCGCAGGTTGGCAAAAAGGCGGAGTTTGGCCATGGCCCAAGCGTAAATGACTCGTCGCCGTCATATGCGCCTCTCGGAGAGAATTAGGTGGAGACGGCATCTGCAGTGTGAGGCGGAGCGATGGTCAGAAAGCGTGGAGACCGTTAGCCTCACACCCATGGAAGACGCAGTGTTGGTTGCCGTCGAAGTTCCTCTCGAGGGGGACGAACGGCACAAGAACTGGGCGAAGATCATCCATTCCGTCGACTCCAACAAGAGCTCGGGATGGGCATATGAAGGTGAATTCATCGCCACAGGTGGGATCCAGGATGTTCCGGCGGGTTCCGTCCTGCTCGTCTACGGCGAGCGCGGATCGCGCGGGAACCCCCAGATATCGGCGTCGGTATTCACCGTGAATCCAGATGGCACTCTCTCGTTGGAGGCGGAAGCCAAAGGTAAGGCATGGGCCCGCACCCTGCGCGATCCCGTTGAACAATGTCTCGGTGTCGACCGCCCTGTCTATGACCTGTCCCACATTCCGGACAGCGTGTTGAAAGAAGAGCTGAACGCACGCGGCTGGGATGTGAGCCGGTGAAAGCAGTTGTCGTCTCCGAGCTCGGCGGTCCCGAACAACTCGAATATGTCGACCAACCCGACCCGACACCGGGTGACAACGACCTCCTGATCGAGGTCGAGGCAGCCGGGGTCAATTTCATCGACACCTACCATCGGACCGGCCTCTACGACGTCGGGCTCCCCTTCATCCCCGGGCTCGAAGGCGCCGGGGTGGTGGTCGAGGTCGGGGACGATGTCGAGGGTGTGTCCGTCGGAGCCAGAGTTGCCTGGGTCAGTGGTCAGGGAAGCTACGCCGAACGAGTGGTGATCGCTGCCGAGAAGGTAATCCCCGTACCGGATGCAATCTCGTCTCAGACCGCTGCGGCGCTGCTGCTCCAGGGGCTCACCGCACACTATCTGGCCACCGACACCTACCGGCTCGACGGCGACTCCACCTGCCTGATCCACGCCGGGGCCGGCGGCGTTGGCTCGCTGCTCACCCAGATCGCCCGGATCAAGGGCGCCCGTGTGATCACAACCGTCGGGGCACCGGACAAAGCCGAGTTGAGCAGGCAGGCCGGGGCGTGGGAGGTGATCCTGTATCGGGACGTCGATTTCGCCACGGAAACCGAGCGTCTCATTGGGCCGCACGGGGTGGACGTCGTTTACGACGGGGTCGGCGCGGCGACCTTCATGAAGGGCCTCGATGTGCTCCGGCCGAGGGGGCTGATGGTCACCTATGGAAATGCCTCGGGGCCGGTTCCGGAAATCTCGCCCCTGCTGCTCTCGAGGAAGGGGTCGTTGTTCCTCACCCGCCCGACCATGGCGCACTACGTGCACACCAGGGAGGAGCTGACCGGGCGCGCTACTGAGCTATTCGCCTGGGTCCAGTCCGGAGAGCTCGCGGTCAGAATCGGCGACGAATACGACCTCGAAGACGCCCGCGATGCCCACATCGCCCTCGAGTCGAGGAAGACCACCGGCAAGGTCCTCCTCCACCCCTGACCGGACTTCCAGAACCGATCCGCGTCGCTGCCGCCCCGCCAGTCGCTCTAGGCTCCAGCGATCAACCCTCCACCAATCACCCGCCTCGAATACCTGACCGACGATCCGCCAAACGCCTCGACGCCGATTGGTTTGCTCGACGGCCGCCGGCTCGCTCCCGGCTCGATCTACCTGCGGAACAATTTCTCTGTACCCATATCGCCGGCGCAAGAGATCGAAGTCAGGACCGGTGAACGGGGGTTTGCCCTCAACCTCGTCGAGCTCGGCCAGCTTCCAAGGGTGGAGCTCGAGATGATGTTGGAATGCGCCGGCAACGGCAGGGCTCTGATGGACCCCACCCCCGAAGGGACCCCATGGGCCCTGGGAGCAGCTTCACCGGTGCATTTCAGCGGGGTCCGGCTGCTCGATGCAGTTGGTGCCCTCCCTGACACCGTCGTGGAACTGGTGTTCACCGGCAGCGACAGCGGGAGCGTAGACCCCGAAGGCAGCGTCAACTATCAGTTCTCTCTGACCCGCGACCTCTGGGCTCGAGCGATCCTCGCCACCCATCTCAACGACGAGCCTCTCCCGTTCGAGCATGGCGGCCCGGTCCGCCTCGTTTTGCCCGGCCAATATGCGATGAAGTCAGTCAAGTGGCTTCGCGCGATCGACGCCGTTGACGTTCCTTTCACCGGGCATTTCGTCAACAAGTACCGCTACTTCGCTGACAACGTCGAACCGGAGGCAGCACCTGTGGGCGAAATCGCGGTGAGGTCGCTGATATCCTATCCGGCCGATGGCTCGACCCGGACCGAGGGAACGATCGGGGTGCAGGGGATGGCCTGGAGTGCAACCTCGTCGATCACATCCGTGGGTCTATCCCCAGACGACGGGGAGACCTGGCGGCCGGCGACAGTCAGGACATCAGAATCTCAGTACGGCGCGGCCACGTGGGAAGCCGAGATGACACTGACACCGGGGATCTACGTGATTGCCGCGAAGGCAACCGATGCGACTGGCTCGACCCAGCCCGAAGACCCGAGATGGAACCGGAACGGTTACGCAAACAACGTGGTCCAGCGGGTGACACTGACCGTCACCGCATCAGATCACTCCCCGGAGTAGGTCCCGAAGCTCCACGGGTCGCCTGACTCTCCCTCCGTTTGTGGAGGGAATACCGGCGACGAAGGAGCCGGGGAGAGGTTGCAAACAACGTGGTCCAGCGGGTGACAGTGACCGTCACCGCCTCAAGTAACTACCCCGGAGTAAGTCACGAGTTTCCATTGGTTGACAAGCACCCCTTGATGGCGGCCGGTGCGTCGGCATAGGTAAGCACGGGCGCCACACGGAGATCTTTCATCTGTTGCCCATGGGTTGATTGTCGCTCGAACTCTGCAGTAACGCGGCGCCTCAACTGTTACGGAATCAGGCCCGTTATCAGCGCTGCGACCCGGTCCGGAGCTTCGTGCACCGCTTCGAAGACTTCGAGCGTCTCCAGACTGGAGCCCGCTATCCCCCCGACGAGGCGATCGATCGAATCCTCGGACACCCTGCCCTCCGTGCTCCACACGACAACCGTAGGTGCGGATATGTCGACAAAGCGCGAGGGGACGATTGCGGCTGCCGGCGTGCTCCGGAAGGCTTGCAGGGAGTGACTGGTCCCGGCGATATCCTCCGCGAGGTCGCGAACACGGCTTTGTTGAACCGTGAGACAATGACCACCCTCCTCGCAGTAGGGGTGGCGCGACGATTCGCTGAAAGCCCCGGAGACCTCGAATGCATGCGTGACCGCCGTTCCGAGCCAGGGCACCCGCTCGAATGCCTGGACCCATCCAGAGTGGTCGTCGTAGAAATCGGTATCGATCAGGACGAGACCGGCGACCAGGTCCGGACGGCTTGCCGCGACCTCGGCGGCGACCTTGCCGCCCATGCCGACCCCGACCAGGAGCACCGGTCCCGCCGATCTCGCTTCGATCACTGGGACCAGCCGCTCGGCCATCCCGCTGACAGTGTGAACCGATCCTTCGAAAGGAAATCTCGTCGAGAACCCGAAACCGGGGAGGTCAACTGCAACGGTCCGCACCTGACCATCGAGGGAGTTGACCACCGACTCGAACAGAGCACCACCGACGATGTTTGTGTCGTGAAGCAGGAACACCGGAGTCGCTCCCTCACCACGATCGTCGACGTGGAACGTGGCGCCGTCGGTGACTTCGAAATCGAGACCCTCGGCAGCATCGATGCGAAGGTCTTCTAGGAGCGGGATCTGCTGATTGATGACGGCTGCCCAGATGAAAATCCCGAACATGAGCAGCAAAGCCACGAGCACAGCCATTCGCGCCGCGATGCGCGACGGAGTGTCCTCTTTGGGGGGAGGTTGAAGACCCTTCACTTGATTAGCACCACGTGTAGATGTTTCGGCCCGTGGACGCCAAGGTTGAGGTGTTGCTCGATATCTGCAGTCCTGCTTGGACCAGTGACGATAACCAGGTTGGCCGTGCCTTCCAGGCCACCCGGGTACAACCGCGCCCAGTCGGCGAGCGATCTGTAGATCCGGTCGACCCTGGCCAAAACCACGTGGACCTCAGGCAGGGCACTGATCAGGCGGCTCCGACCTGAATGATGGCGGAGGACGACGCTCCCCGACTCGGCCAATCCGGCCGAAGAACCGGTCACCCCGAAGTCGACCTCCGCCATTGGCGTGCGTCCAAAACCGCCGTCCTGGGCCGCCTCGGGGACAAAACGATGCCAGCCTTCAGCCGCCAGGGCCGAAGCCACTCCGGGTGCGGGGAGGTCGTCCCAGGTGGCGAACGTCTCGATTTCATGGCCGGCGGCGACGCCGGCGACGGCGCGGGGGACGCTGTGGCGGGGCATCGGACCGTGGACGACAGTGTTGACCAGCTGGGACCGGTTGCGGAACAACTCGATGAGATCCGTCCCGTCTTCCACCGGGGTGTGCGCAATCACCGGGCCGGGTGGAGGAAGCTCCGCCTTGAGGACCCCTGCGGAGACCCGGGCGAGGAAGGCATCCCGATTCATGTTCGCTCCTTGAACCAATCCGAGAAGCTCTGTCTTGCCGGCCGACGCATGTCGCGGAATCTGGTCCACCCCCGGCCCGGCCCCGGCATCCTCCGTATCCAACCTCCGGAGGAGATGACCCCGGAGAGCCGTCGTGCCCATCGTCTCGTCTTTTCCCACCGTGCCGGCTCGGTGGCGGCGGTGCGGTAGCGCCTCATCCCTTTTTCCAGCCAATCGGGAAGCATTCCCTCAGCAGCCGCCCGCTCCCGGAGCTTGAGCAACATTGACGGGATCTGGATACGCACCGGGCAGACTTCCTCGCAGGCACCGCAGAGTGTTGATGCGTAGGGCAGCTCCCACCAGGGGTTCATGCCGTACAGACCTGGCGTCACAATTGAACCGACCGGCCCCGAATACACACTGCCATAGGCGTGGCCGCCCACCTCTCTGAAGACAGGACAGACATTGAGGCAGGCACCACAGCGGATACAGGCGAGGATCTCGGCGATATCGCTGCCGAGGATGTCGCTCCGCCCGTTGTCGATGATCACGACATGGACCTGTTCAGGCCCGTCGGTGTCTCCATCACGCCGCGGACCGGTGACCACATTCGTATAGACCGAAAGCCGCTGGCCGGTTGCAGAGCGGGCCAGGACTTCGAGGGTGTCCGCGGCGTCCTCCCACGAGGAGACGATCCGCTCCATGCCCATCAGCGCGATGTGGACCTTGGGGACCGACGTGCACAGTCGCCCGTTTCCCTCATTTGTGACGGTGACAATCGAACCGGTCTCAGCAATCGCCAGGTTGACTCCGCTGATGCCGGCATCGGCGGCGAGGAACATCTCTCTGAGATGTCTCCTCGCTATCGAGTTGAGCTCGGTCGGATCGGAGGTCTCCTCGACCCCCAGTTTCTCAGCGAAGAGCGCGCCGACGTCGTGGCGCGTCAGGTGGAGGACCGGGGCGATGATATGGCTTGGCGTGTCATCGGCGAGTTGGACGATGAACTCGCCGAGGTCGGTCTCCACAACCGAAAATCCACGGGCCTGGAGGTAGGGGTTGAGTTCGATCTCCTCGGAGACCATCGTCTTCGCTTTCACCACGCGGCGCGAACCGGTGTCGCGGAGGATCCCGGCGACGATCAGGTTGGCCTCGTCGGCATCGGAGGCGAAGTGGACGATGCCACCCGCCGCAGTGAGTTTTTCGGCGAACCGTCCAATCAGCCGGTCGAGGTTTCTCAGAGAGTGGAGCCGGATGGCACGGACCCGGTCCCGGGTAGCCTCCATCGCTTCGAAACCGGCGGCAGCTGCTTCGCGTCTGCCGTCCAGGCGCCTCACTCCATCGTTGACCGCGGCCGACTCGGCGGTGTCGATCAGATCGCGGGCACGGCCGATAAAGGTGACCGGCTGGCTGCTCATGTGCTCCCGAAATGACCTTCGAAGAGGTCCATCACAAAACGCCAGGCTCTCTCGAAGTAATCGAAGGTCCCAGGCCAGTCGGTCTCATCGTCGGCAAGACCCGACTCGGGCCATCCGAAATGATCGAGAGTGACTGTGCACCCGTCTTCATCGTCGTCGAAGAAGAGCACCACCCAGGTCTGGTCGGGCCGGGTCTTGAGGTTCGGTGGGGCATTCCAGGTGAACGAGAGCATCTTTCCGGGGAAGAAGCTCAGAACCCGGCACCAATCACCCCCCTTGTCGCCGGGGGGCTCTTCGGGGTCGAAGAAGATCTCGTAGTGCCCACCAGGCCGCAGGTCGACCCTTGTGTTCGGGGTCCACCATTTCGCAAGTCCCTCCGAGGTAGCCCACAGATCCCATGCTTCCTGAGCGCTGACCGCCACACGAGCGCTGTGCTCGATTCGATTCGTCGAGATGTCGTCGGCTTCGGCATGAGTGAGCGGTGCGGCGAAGTGCGGGTTCCGGATCAACCCGAACTCGTTCCCGAACGGGTCGATGAACGTCCCGACAACGATGCCATCGCCGGTGTCGGTCAGGTCCATACCCGACGTTGCGCCTAACTCGAGGGCGCGGTCGAGATGAGCCTGGGGATCCTCGGTCCCCCACAGGAACAGTGCGCCATCGCTCGACGCCGTGCCCGGGATCAAGCCGAACTCGTACCCGGCGACCTCGAACCCGACATAGAACGGCTCATCGAAGTAGGGGTTCACGCCGAGGAACCGGGCGTACCATGCCCGGGCAGCCTTGACGTCTTCAACTCGAAACTGCGCTGTCCGCAAACCTCTAAGTGAAATCTTCGCCCCCGATCAACTCAACGAAATGTCGAACGGAGATATCGCTATTTCGACGCCTCAGCCCGCCTTCCATGTGGAGGAGGCAGGAAATATCCCCGGCGACCAGGATGCTGGCGCCGGAATCCTCGACCCGGTCGAGCTTGGTCCGCATGATCGCCGCCGACACCTCGGGCATTTCGATGGAGAACAACCCGCCGAAACCACAACATTCCTCGGCGCCTTCGAGAGCGACGATTGTCGCCCCGGCAACCGAGCCCACCAGCTTATCGACCTCGTCTTTGATCCCCAGCGAACGGAGCCCGTGACAGGAGCGATGGATGGCGATCGTGCATCCGTCGCACACCGAATCGAAACCGGTCAGCTCCCGGTCTGACACCAGATAGGACGACAGCTCTCGGGTGCGGTCAGCGACCCGCCGCGCCTTCTCCTCGTATCCCGTTCCGGCGAGGATTTCCGGGTAGTGCTTGATCACCATCGCCGCACACGACCCGGAGGGGATGACGATCGGGCCTTCCGTCTCATCGAAGAGGTCGAGGGTGTATTTCGCCATCTCTCTGGCGTCGTCGGTGAGCCCGACATTGAACGCCGGCTGGCCGCAACAGGTCTGGCCTTCGGCGAACTCCACCTCACATCCGGCACGTTCCAGGACACGCACTGTTGCCCTTCCCACCTCGGGAGCAACCTCATTCACCAAACATGTCACCATCAGCTGGACGCGCTCGTCGGCCATAACCCAACGATACGACCAAAACCCGCGTTCCTAAGGCTTGCCGTATCAAATGTGATCACTGGGGGATATAGAAACGGGTAAACCGGATCGACCCGTCGTGCGTGTTATCCCTGTGAGCACAAGAATCCAAGATCAAAGGAGGCCGGCTATCCCCCGGCACAAGCACGAGAAGGCGCCGCCATCGTTCGATGCCTTCTATCGACAGGAATACGCGCCGATGGTTGCCATTGCGCGCGCCCTGGTTTCGGAGAGATCTCAAGCCGAAGATCTCGTCCAGGAATCGTTCATTTCTGCCCACCGCCATTGGGGCCGGGTCGGCACCTACGACCAACCACGCCTCTGGGTGCGACGGGTGCTGATCAACCGGGCGACCTCGCTCCGCCGCCGGCTCGGTTCGGAGTGGCGGGCGATGACCCGTCTGAAGGCGGAGCCCTTCACCCGGGTGGTCTCCGACCTCTCCCTACCCACCCTCGAAGTGTGGGAGGAAGTCAGGAGGCTCCCGGCCCGCCAACAACAGGTAGTCGTCCTCCACTACGTCAGTGATCTGAGCGTCGCCGAGATCGGGGAGACCCTCGGATTGTCACCAGGAACCGTGAAGGCACATCTCCATCGTGCCCGCCAGCAACTCAAGAACACCCTTTCCTCATGGGAGGAGAACTGAACATGGACCTCGAGAAAAGACTCCAATCAGCAGCCCAAGAGCTCAATCAGTCGGCGGAGACTTCGGCGCCACCGCCGCTCCGCCCTGCCGGCGAGACGATGCGGCCGTGGATGGCATTTGCCGCTGCGTTTGCAGTTGTCCTGGCCCTGTTCGGCATCCCCTACGTGCTGACCAACTTCAACGGCGGGGTCCCATCTGATGAAAGCCCCCTTGCCGGCGTGTTGACCACTACCACAACCGTCGTCGAGACCACCTTGTCCGCGCCGACGTGCGCCGCCGGCGAGTCGGGGCCGCCCACAACTGTGGCGAACGGTGACCCGTCGTACGATCTGACCGAGCCGGTCGCAGCAAAGCTGACCGCGATTGCGGCGGCAGCAGGGACCTGCGACGGCGCCGCCCTGGCTGCCCTGGCAGCCGACGACATCACCACTACTTACGGTCCCGACGGCGGGCCCGAAGACATCGCCTCCTGGGCAAGTGACGACGAACGGTTCTCGATCATCACCGCGCTGTTCAACATGACCCACGCGGTCACGGAGATGCCCGATGGCTCGGCGCTATACGTCTGGCCGGCAGCCTTCGCCGCCGACACATGGGAAGAGATCCCGTCCGCGGCGATGGATGAACTCCTGCGCCTCTATACCCAGGAGGAGCTGGACCAGATCTCCCAACT
>JBGTNX010000072.1:0-20991 GCA_041742825.1 Acidimicrobiia bacterium
GGTGTCCGAGTACCTGGGCCACCACGACCCGGGCTTCACGTTGCGCACCTACGCCCATCTGATGCCCGAATCCGAGGACCGGGCCCGGGACGCTATTGATGCTGCGCATAGTGCTCCCGCGGAATCTGTGCGGAATGCCCAAGACACAAAAGGGTAAACTCCCTGGTCAGAGACTTGGAGAGCCGCTCATCCCCCGATGTAGCTCATCTCGACCCGCTGGCCGATTGAAACGGTCTGCGAGGAGCGGACCTCCGAGTAGCGGTCGGAGCGTTTACGCCAGACCGAGTCGATGAGCGAGGCGAGCTCGACGTCGGTGGCGCCGGAGCGGATCGGCTCCTTCAGGTCGGTGCCGGTGCCGGCAAAGAGACAGGTGAAGATCGAGCCGTCGGGTGAGAGCCGGACCCTGGTGCAGCTCCCGCAGAAAGGCTGGGTGACCGACGCGATCAGCCCGACCTCACCGCCGCCGTCGAGGTAGCGATAACGCCGCGCCACTTCACCGGAGTAGTTGGGAGCGATCGGCTCCACCGGAAAAACAGCATTGAGCTTCTCGATCATCTCCGCGGCAGGGACCACGTCGTCGAGCCGCCAACCGTTGGTGGTCCCAACGTCCATGTACTCGATGAAGCGAACGATGTGGCCGGTCCCCCGGAAGTGACGGGCCAGGTCGACTACCGCATGCTCGTTGACTCCCCGCTGGATAACCGCGTTGATTTTGATCGGCCCGAGCCCGGCTTCGGCGGCGACGCCGATCCCCTCGAGGACCTGGTCGACCGGGTGGTCCACATCGTTCATCTTCTTGAACGTCTCATCGTCGAGTGCGTCGAGGCTGACCGTCACCCGATTCAGGCCCGAATCCCGCAACAACTCCGCTTTGCGGGCCAGGAGCGAAGCATTTGTCGTAAGAGTCAGGTCGTCGACCCCGGGGATCGTCGCCAGCATCGCGACCAGCTTGTGGACCTCGCGGCGGAGGAGTGGTTCGCCGCCGGTCAGGCGGAGCTTATTGACACCGAGGCGGCCGAATATCGACGCAACCCTGGTGATCTCCTCGTAGCTGAGTTTTTCGTCTCTGCTGAGGAACTTGTAGTCGGGCCCGAAGATCTCTTTCGGCATACAATAGGTGCAGCGGAAATTGCACCTGTCGGTCACCGAGATCCTGAGGTCCCGGATCGGCCGGCTCAATGTGTCGACGGGCTGATTCACCGCACCCACGATATTGGAATTCGCCGCCAAGCGGAGGGGTGTGCCGGTTGGAGAGCAGATTCGGTGTTGGGATGACTCCGGGGGACAATTGAGATCCAATGGCAATGTTCAATCGCCGCTTCAAAGCACCGCAGGTCAAATCGCTCGCAGACTTCGAGAAATTGACCAAAGGGAGCAAGCCGGTGCTCGTCGACTTCTACAAGCACGGGTGCCAACCCTGTCGGGTGATGGACGGGATCGTTGACGAGATTGCCGCCGAGTTCCAGGGCCAGGCGAGCGTGGTCAAGGTGAACCTCGAGGCCGTGCCCGACCTCTTCTACAAGTTCAAAGTGAAGTCGACACCGACCTTCATCCTGATCAACCCGAAGCCTGATGGCCTGCACCAACGCTGGCGGCATTCGGGCCTGGTGAAGAAGGATGCCCTCGCCGACCAGGTCAGCAAAGCGATCGCAGCGCAGTAGCAGCCGCTTCAGGGTGCCTTCGCCCGTTCTCGATGCTCTACGTATCAAATACGATACGCAGAGCCTTAGGAAGCGGGAGTTACCTCCTGGCGGCGGAAGGTGGAGAGCCATCCCCCCATACCGGCGGCGAGGACGAGGATGGAGATGACCCAGCCGACGACCGGAATCAGCCAGAGGATTGCGACTACCGCCGATCCGATAGCCACTGCCCCGGCCACAGTCGTCTGTTTCTTGATGCGGGCACCGATCCATGCAACCGCCGGCATCCCGGCGAAGAGGCCGGCAACCAGGACGATCCCCATCAGGGCGAACAGGATCGGAATCAGGGCGGCGACCAAAGGGAGCGCAGTCGAGGAGGGGGCGAATGCGAGAATCGCCATAGCGACACCGAGGACCACCGCCGGCGAAAGCACAACCGCTGCGCCGGTGAGGAATGAGCGAAGTGGTGCAGCCTCCAGTCCAGCCAGTGCCTGCTCCGACCGCTCCGGCCACGCCGAGGAGATGACCAACGCCATCGCCGCCAGGACAATAGCCACCAGGATCTTTGCGGCGAGGGCCAGAGCCCGGACCCTGATGTTCGGCGGCACAGGAGTTTGCTGGACCACGACACCATCAACATCGGCCAGGTCGATTCCAGCGGCTTCGTTGCTCGATCGATACGTCATATCGCCACCGACGTGAAGAGAATCAACGACGCTCACCCGGTTGGCCGAGACCCTGATGTTGCCCGCGACATCACCCGAGAGCTCGAGTTTGCGTTGTGAGCCTTCCACATCTTCGATGACCGAACCGTGCGACCCCGCATTCCATGCCCACATGATCAGGTCGGCCCCCACCTCGCCCCCGGTCAGGAGTTCGATCCCGAAAGCAACCGCAACAACATCTCCGATGATCTCACCGGAGATCTCGACCGACGGTGAAGCCACCCGGAGTGACCCTCCGATGACCCCGGTCACTTTGACCTCTGGAGCAAGGGCGGTGACCGAACCGGTCACCTCACCTTCGATGCTCACGTCCTGTCCGGCGAGGGCAAACAGGTCACCTTCGATTGTTCCCCGCACCAGAACCCGGTTGGCCGCGGCGTAGAGGTCGCCGCTGAAAACCGTGTCCTCAGTGATGATGAGCAGGTCCGAGCTCTCGATCTCGGCGGCTTCGGCAGGCAGCGCCAGGCCGATCGAGAGAGCCGCGCTCACAACAAATAGGATCGGAGCCTTAGAGCGGGAGGGCATCAGCAACGATATCGAGGAGTGATCCCGGCAAGATCCCCCAGATCAACGTGGCCAGGACGGCGAGGCCGAGAACCCAACGGACCATCCCCGGCACTGCGATCGGAGCGGCAGCATCGTCTTCCATGTACATGACCACGATGATGCGGAGATAGAAGGCAAAGGCGATTACCGAGGCGACGACCGCCACTACCACCAGCCACTCGTGACCGTTGAACCACGCGTCGGCGAACACACCGAACTTGGCGACGAAACCCGACGTCAGGGGAAGCCCCGCCATAGCGAGCAGAAGAATGGTGAGACTGCCGGCAAGGACCGGCGAGCGGCGGGAGAGGCCCCGATAGAGACTGATATCGGAACTCGACCCACCGGGGCCCGAAACTGCAGCCACCACAGCAAATGCGCCGACCAGCTGCACCCCGTACACGGCAAGGTAGAACAGGATGCCATCAGAGCTGAGCCCGGTGATACCGGTCAGGATGAAGCCGGCGTGGGCGACCCCCGAATAGGCAAGCATCCGGCGCACATCGCTCTGGACCAAAGCCATGATCGATCCAAGGAGCATCGAGAGCACGGCGAGGCCGGCTATGACCGGGAGGAAACTCCAACCGAAGTCATCGACTGCTGTGAGCAGGATTCGCGCCATTGCAGCAAAACCGGCGATCTTGGCGACACTGGCCAGGTAGCCGACGACGCCGGCCGGGGCACCCTGATAGACGTCGGGAGCCCAGGTGTGGAACGGTGCTGCCGAAACCTTGAAGCCGAGCCCGACGATCACCAATCCGATCCCGACCAAGATAACCCCGGGGCTGCCGACGATGAAGCTGCCCAGGTAATCCCCGATCCCGAGAATGGTGAGCTGACGGGTACCTGCGTAGATCAAGGCGACGCCGTATACGAAGATCGCCGAGGCGAACGAGCCCATGAGGAAGTATTTGATGGCGGCCTCGTCTGCCTTCTTGTCCTCTCTGGTCAGCCCGGCAAGGACGTAGAGGGCGATCGAACCGACTTCGAGGCCGAGGAACAGCATGATCAGGTTGTTCGACGACACCATCAGGGAGAACCCGGTCGTGGCGAGAAGGACCAGGGCAAGGCCTTCTGCACAGCGACGGCCGAGATCGCTGAAGAACTGCCATCCCGCGGCAATGCCCATCGCGGTTACGACCAACAACGCGAACCTGGCGAAGATTGCGTAGCCATCCATCAGGATCATCCCGGAGAATGCGGAGAGCTCGGCGACGCTACCCGCGGCGTCGGCGGCGAACAGCCACTGGACGACAGTCAGGCCGGAAGCAACCACGAGGGACCCGGCCGCGACCAGCCCGAGGGCCCGTGCCCGCGGCTTCCACTGCACCTCGACGAGGAGGATGATCGCCGCGGCGAGGGCGAGGACGAGGTCGGGGCCAATTGCCAGCCAATTCACCTCCGGTGTTGGCATCAGGAGTCGCCTCCCGCCGTGAACACAAAATCGAGTCGGCCCGGGGCCGGGACCACAAAGTCGGTCGACGATTCGATGTGATCGAGCACTGCTTCAGTGGAGGGGGCGATCTTGTCCAGCAGGACCGACGGGTAGAGGCCGATCACCAGTACCAGTATCGCCAGGGGGGCAAGCAACCCGATCTCGCGGGGCGACAGGTCGACGAGCGCCCTGTTCTCCTCTTTGTCAGGCTCCCCGGTGAACACCCTCTCGTACGCCCAGAGCATGTAGATCGCCGCCAGCAGCACCCCGAACGAGGCGATGATTGCCAGGACCGGAAGGGTGGCAAAGCTGCCGATCAAAATCAGGAACTCGCCCACGAACCCGTTCAACCCCGGGAGGCCGATGGAGGCGAAGGCCATGAACAGAAAGAATCCTGCAAACACAGGCATCACTTTCTGCAGGCCCCCGAAGTCAGCGATCGCCTTGGTGTGCCGGCGGTCGTAGAGCATGCCAACGAGGAGGAAGAGGGCCCCGGTCGTGAGCCCGTGGTTTACATTCTGGATGACCGCTCCTTGGAGGCCGCCCGAGGTGAGGGCGAAAGTGCCGAGGACGATGAAGCCCAGATGCGACACCGAGGAGTAGGCGACCAGTTTCTTGAGGTCGGGTTGGACGATGGCGACGACAGCGCCATAGATAATGCCGACAACGGCAATGACTCCCATGATCGGGACGGCATCAACTGAGACTTCGGGAAAAAGGGCGAGATTGAACCGGAGCAACCCGTACGTTCCCAGCTTCAGCATGACCGCGGCCAGCAACACCGAACCTGCAGTCGGGGCCTCGACATGGGCATCGGGCAACCATGTGTGAAACGGGAAAAGCGGCACTTTGATGGCGAAGGCGAGGGCAAATGCTGCAAAGAACCACCGTTCGGTCCCCTGGTCCAGCGTCACCTGCATCAGGTCGGCCAGGGCAAAGGATGTGGTTCCGAATTCGGAGGTGTAGGTAAAGGCAAGCCCGATGATGGCGGCCAGCATCAACGCCGATCCCAGTGCCGTGTAAATGAAGAACTTGATCGACGCGTAGATTCGGCGCTCGCCTCCCCAGATGCCGATGATGAAGTACATCGGGATGAGGATTGCCTCGAAAAACACGAAGAACAGGAACAAGTCCAGAGCGAGGAAGGCACCCATCATCCCGGCCTCGAGCAGCAGGGTGAACACGACGAACTCTTTGGTGCGCTTACTGATAGACGTCGATGCGCCGAGCGCGATTGGCACCAGCAGAGCGGTGAGCATCACCATCGGCAACGAGATCCCGTCGACGCCGACCGTCCAACCGATCCCCCAGGGTTCGTACCAGACCGCGTCAACAGCGTGCTGATAACCGGGCATCGGTTCGAAAATCCAGAACAGGTAGCCGGCGAGGCCGAGTGGCACGATGGAGAGGACGATTCCCAGGGGCAGGTGGACCTCGGAACGTCTCGCAGGGATCAAGGCGATTACAAGTGCCGCGACCGCCGGTGCGAGGATCAATGCACTGAGCATCAAAGACCGCCCGCCAGCAGCCAGGCAACGACGACAATCGCTCCGGCGAGGAGAAGCGCCGCATAGTTGCGAACATAACCGGTCTGTAGGGGCCGGAGCCGCGCTCCGAGGCCGACGAAGAAGCCGGCTATCCCGTTGACAGCTCCGTCGATGAGGGGTAGATCGACACCGAACGCGCTCAACTCGGCTGCCTTCTTCCCGGGGGCGACCAGCATCCCGCCGTAGACGTCGTCGACCCGGTAGGCATTTTCCCAGGTGCCCCAGAGCGGCTGCAGGCCTTCCTCGAATCGTTGCCATGAGCTTGCCGGCTGGCGATAGGTGACGAAAGCAGCTCCCGCTCCGGCGAGGCCGGCAACGACCGAGAGGCCGGCCAGGATCAGGAACATCCCGATTCCTTCAGGTGGATGCTGGACAGAGATCCCTTCGAACACCGGCTCGAGGAAGTGTTCCAGGGTGTAGCGGAACGGAGTGTTGACCAGACCGCCGAAAATGGAGAGGACGGCGAGGATAATCAGCGGCACACCCATCAACCGGGGCGCCCGGTGCGGCTCGACACCCTCGGACCATCTCGGTTCGCCGAGAAATACCAGAACCCACTGCCGGCTCATGTAGAACGAAGTGAGCAGTGCTGTCACCAGCCCGATTACGAAGAGGAATGAGAACCAACCACCGCGCTCG
Organism: Acidimicrobiia bacterium; assembly: GCA_041742825.1. GTDB lineage: Bacteria > Actinomycetota > Acidimicrobiia > Spongiisociales > ZC4RG35 > MA-ANB-1. The sequence continues at coordinate 6,533 of JBGTNX010000072.1, forward strand.
AAAGCCGACGCCAGAATCTCATCCTTGGACCAGAAACCGGCCATAGGCGGGATCCCTGCAATCGCGAGAGTTGCGATTCCCATGGTGAAGCCGGTGACGGGCATCCGTTTCAACAGGCCACCCATCTTGTGCATGTCCTGCTCGTCGTGCATGGCATGGATCACTGCACCGGCGCCGAGGAAGAGCAGGGCCTTGAAGAAGGCGTGGGTCATCAGGTGGAAGATCCCGGCGACGTAAGCGGTCGAGCCCACGGCGAGGAACATGTATCCGAGCTGGGAGACCGTGGAGTAGGCCAGGACCTTCTTGATGTCACGTTGGGCCAGGGCGATTGTCGCTGCCCAGATGGCAGTGATGGCGCCGACGGTGGCGACGGTCGTTGACGCCGCAGGTGCGAGTTCGAAGATGGCTGCCGAGCGGGCGATCACATACACCCCGGCGGTGACCATCGTTGCCGCGTGGATGAGAGCCGAAACCGGGGTCGGGCCCTCCATCGCGTCGGGCAACCAAACGTATAGCGGGACCTGGGCCGACTTTCCGGCTGCACCGACCAACAACAAAAGGGCGATCGCAGTTGCCGTGCCGGTGGTGAGTACGTCAGGTGCTCGTTCGAACACACCCGCAAAAGTGAGGGTCCCGAAGCTGGTGAACACCAGCATCAAAGCGACCATGAAGCCGACATCGCCAATCCGGTTGACCACAAAGGCTTTCTTGGCGGCTGCGGCTGCGGAAGGGCGGGTGAACCAGAAGCCGATGAGAAGGTAGGAGCAGAGGCCAACCAGTTCCCATCCAAGGAAAAGCATCGCGTAGTTCCCGGCGAGGACCAGCGTGAGCATCGACGCCGCAAACAGGTTGAGGTCGGTGAAGAACCGGGCGAACCGGGGGTCACCGTGCATGTAGCTGATGGCGAACACATGAATGAGCGTCCCGACACCGGTAACCACGAGGGTCATCAACGCCGACAGTGGGTCCCACTGGATCTCGAGGCTGGCACCAATCGCCGGCATCCACTCCCAGAGCAGCACCGTCGATGCCTCGGCTCCCCCGTCGAAGAAGGGAAGTGCCGCCACGAGGGCGAAGACGAAGGATGCGCCGATCGCTGCGGAGGCAAGCCAACCGGATAGGGGCTCGCCCAGGTATCGGCCGACGAAGTGAAGCAAGATCGCAGCCAGCAGCGGCAAACCGATGATCAACCAGATGAAGTCGATCATCGTCTCAACCTCTCATCTCGTTGAGCTCGTCCACCGAAGCGGTCGAACGCCTGCGGAAGATGGCGACGATGATCGCCAATCCCACCACGACCTCGGCGGCGGCGACCACAAGGATGAAGAACACTGCCACCTGGCCGTTTATGTCGTTCATGGCACGGCCGGCGGAGATCAGAGTCAGGTTCACCGCGTTGAGCATCAGTTCGATGCACATGAACATCACCAGGGCGTTCCTGCGCACAAGCATGCCGAGAGCCCCGATGAAGAAGAGGACGGCCGCCACCGTCATGTAGAGGCCCGGGTCGACCATCAGATGTCCCGCTTCCTGTAATGGGCGAGGGCGATGGCCCCGGCTGCGGCGATGGTGAGGAGCAGCGCGGTTGCCTGGAAGGCGACAACCCAGGTGGTGAAGAGCGGCTCGGCTATTGCCTCGATGGTCCCGTTTGTCGACTCCGGGATCAGGGCCTCCGAAGCAGCCGGTACCCATTGGAAATCTGTGAACAGGGCGAGGCCGGCAGCTACGAGGATGATCGCCGAACCGAGGGCGATGACGGCTTTCCGCTGGTACGGAAGGTTCTCCTCCCGGGTCTCGTCTTTGTCGACACCGATGAGCATGATCACGAACAGGAACAAGGTGAGCACTGCACCGGCGTAGACGATGATCTGGACGGCTGCCACGAAATGGGCCAATTGGAGAACGTAGAGGACGGCGACAGCGAAAAGAGTCCCGAGGAGCCCGATCGCCGAGTACACCGGGTTCCTGGCAACCACGACGGTGACCGCGCCGGCGACAGCGGCGATTGCCATCAGGACGAATACGAGGGATTCAACCATCGCCTTCCTCCCCGTACTCCGAGACCCGGTCGGCGTCTTCCTGGGTGGGCTCGGGGTCCCAGGTCCGCTCACCTGCGGTGTCGCGCCACATCTTGACCCCCTCGTAGGCGGCCACTCCCGACGGTGCTGTCGCTCTCATCCACCCGTCTGCGGACTCCAATTCGGAGAGATCTCCGATTGTCTCGTCCGGAAACATGTGCGGCACGTTCCCCGAGGGGTCCATCAGCAACTCCTTGCGGGTGTAGATGGCGTCCTCGCGGTTCGTGGTGGACATCTCGAAGAGGTGGGTCATCGTGATTGCCTCGGTGGGGCACGCCTCGACGCAGAGGCCGCAAAAGATGCAGCGGAGCATGTTGATCTCATAGATGTACCCGTAACGCTCCCCCGGGCTCGTCGGACTTTCGGGGTTGTTGTCGGCGCCCCTGACATGGATGCAGTCGGCGGGGCACGCTCCGGCGCACAGCTCACATCCGATGCACTTCTCCATCCCGTCGGGATAGCGGTTGAGCACATGGCGTCCGTGGAACCGCTGCGGCTTCTGGCGCGTCTCTTTCGGGAATTGGGTGGTAACCAGCTCGGAGCCGCCGAACATGGTCCGCAGCATTGTGCCGCCGGTGACCTTCAACCCTTTCCACAGTTCGTTCACGATTCCCATGTCAGCTCCACGGCGGCCCGAATTGGCGGTAAGCGATTACGACCGTCGACAGCACCAGCCAACCGAGGGCGCCGGGGATCAGGCGCTTCCATCCCAGGGTCATCAGCTGGTCGTATCTCAGTCGGGGGAGAGTGGCGCGGATCCAGAAGAACAGGAACACGATCGCGTACGTCTTGAGCAGGAAGTAGACGGTGGGCAGGATCGCCGAGACGAAACCGGGGACGGCACCCTCGAAGACGGGGCCATTCCAGCCGCCGAGGAACAGGGTGGCGCCGATCGCCGACATCGAGAAGATGTTGACGTATTCGGCGAGGAAGAACATCGCAAAGCGCATCCCCGAATACTCGGTGTGGAAGCCGCCCACGATCTCTTGCTCGGCCTCGACGAGGTCGAAGGGCGCACGGTTGGTCTCGGCGACGATGGCAACGAAGAAGATCACGAAAGCAACGATCTGAGGAAAGATGTTCCATCTCGGGACGAACTGGAGAATTGGCTCCAAGGCCGGAATCACATCACCCCATGTGCCGGCCTGGCGGTTGACGATCTCAGCGAGCGACAGGGTCCCGCCTTCGCCCTGGGTGGCGGTGAACATGACGACTGCCACCATCGACAACCCGAGGGCAGCCTCATAGGAGATGGCTTGGGCGGTTGCCCTCACCCCACCGATCAACGGGTACTTCGATCCCGACGACCAACCAGCCAGCACCACTGCGTACACCGCCATCGATGACATGGCCAGGATGAAGAGGAGCCCGATATTGAGGTCGGCCCCTTGAAGGACCACCTCATGGCCGCCGATCGTGAACGGAGCCCCCCACGGAACCATCATGAAGATCAGGAAGGCAGGGATCACGGCCAGGAACGGGGCCAGGACATACATCGCGAGCTCGACCTTGCGTGGAGTGATCGACTCCTTGAAGAACAGCTTCAGCCCGTCGGCAACGGTTTGGAGGATCCCGAACGGGCCGGCGCGGTTGGGCCCGATCCGGCTCTGCATGTCAGCGAGCAACTTCCGCTCCATCCACACGTTGACAATCGTGAGCACCATCAGCAGGCCGAAGGTGAGCACGACCCGCAAGACGACGATGCCGAATTCTGTCCAGGTCATCAGCCTCGCACCGCCATCAGGTCACCACCGTCACCCTGACTACCGGATCGGTGCCGAGCCGGGCCGCGCCGGGTTGGTTCAGAGGGACGAACACAACGCCGGGAGGGGTCGCCGCGTCGATCCTGGCGGCGAACTCTCCCTCACCCTTGCTGGTGACGACCCGCACCATCGAATCGTGTCGGGCTCCGAGACGCTTGGCGTCGTCGGGGCTGATCAGGGCAACCGCACCGGGGGCCAACGGGTGTAGTGACGGCGAGTTGCGGAGGCGGACCCCGTCGTCGTACATAACCCGGGCCTGGTGCAACAAGAGCTCGGCCGAAGGCCCCTTGGGCCCCTCGACCATCACCGGGATGTGGGTCAACGGCTGGGAGCCTTCGACCGGGACCACCGCGCCGTCGCGGGCGTCCCACTCGAGCAGGTCCCAGCTGATCCCGCGATATGAGGGCGCCACCTCTGCGATTTCCTTGGCGATCTGGGCAGCCGAGTTGAGGCCCATCGGACTTCCCATGATGCTCGACAGATCATCCAGGATGGCCCAATCCGGCCGCGCCTGGCCGGGCGCAGGAATTATCTCGTTTACCTTTTGCACCCTGCCTTCGAGGTTGGTGACAGTGCCCTCTTTCTCCGCGAACCCCGCCGCGGGGAGGATTACGTCTGCGAACCGGCTGGAGTCGTTGAGGAAGGTGTCGATACTGACCACATACTCAGCCAGTTCCAGCGCTTCGGCCGCACCCGAAGGGTTGTGTGAGTTGCCGACGGGGTCGGACCCCACCAGCAAGACCGCACGCAACTCCTCGGCCTGGAGTCCAGTGATCACCGACGAGCTGGCCCGCCCGGCGCCCCCCGGAAGCTCACCCCAGGCATCCATCTCGCCCCCGCCATAGGCAACACGGCCGGGAAGCAGGTCGGGTGAGAGCCCCATGTCCAGCGCACCGTAGGTGTTGGCACGCTCCACCAGTGGCATGATCTTGGCCGTGGCCGCCCGATCGCGGACCAGCCCGGCGACCGACTCGGCAAGCTCGGGGGCGTCGGCAAGTGAGGCCTGGCCAACTATCGCAACGACTTTTCCCGTGAACATCTCCAGGAGACCCTCGTGGTCGCCCGCAACGATCGAAGCGAGGAGGTCGTGGCCCCCACCGGGACGGTAGCGAAGGATTCTGCTGGCCCGGTCATCGAGACCATTGCCCCGGGGATGGACGACTACGAGCTTGACACCGAGTTCCTGGGCCGCCCGCCGCACCCGCAGATACAGGGTCGGTTGGGTCTCCTTGAGGTCAGGCCCCCACACCAGGATCGTGTCAGCGGAATCGACGTCTGAGATCAGGGCACGGTCGACAGTCGCCGCAAGGAAATGTGAGGATGGGCCCTCTCCGGTCCGGCAATCGACGTTGTTGGTCTTGAGGACTGTCCGGGCGAAACGGGAGAGTGCATAGGCATCTTCGTTGGTCCCGTTGGCCCCTCCCAGCACCGCTACCGACCCGCCTCCGGATTCCTCGAGGATGAGGTCGAATCTGTTCGCCACCATGTCGAGAGCCTCTGACCACGTGACGGGTTCGAGCTCGCCGCCTCGCCGCACCAGCGGAGCGGTCAGACGCTGCGGGGATCGGACCTGCTCGTAACCCCACCGGTCCTTGTCGGAGAGCCAGCCGTGATTGACCGGCTCGGAGTCGACGCCGACCAGGCGGAGGATTTCGTTCTGGGAGACGTGGACCGAGACCCTCGGGTGTGCCGGGTCGAAGAGCGAGGAGCTCTCCACCATCTCCAGGTCCCAGGGCCGCGCCCGGAACCGATAAGGCCTTGCGGTCAGGGCACCGACCGGGCAGATCTGTACGGTATTGCCGGAGAAGTAGGAGCTGAACGGGTGGTCGGGGAAGGTGTTGACCTCGGTGACATTGCCCCGGTGCTGGAACTCGATCAGCGGGTCTCCACTGATCTCCTCGGAGAAGCGGGTGCAGCGGGCGCAGAGGACACAGCGCTCCCGGTCGAGCAGGACCAGATCGGAGATCGGAATCGGCTTCTCGAAAGTGCGCTTGATCTCGACGAAGCGGCTCTCCCCCGGTCCGTATGCAAATGCCTGGTCCTGAAGCGGGCATTCGCCACCTTTGTCACAGACAGAGCAGTCGAGGGGGTGGTTGGCGAGCAGGAACTCCAGTACCGCTTCCTGGGCCTTCTTGACAGTCTCGTTCTGGGTGTCGACAACCATGCCGTCGGCCACCTCGTTGGTGCAGGCGGTGACCAGCATCGGCCCGCGCCCGGTGTCCACCTCGACGAGACACATCCGGCACATCCCCACTGACTTCATCCGCCGATGCCAGCAGAATCTGGGGATGTAGGTGCCTTGATCCTCGGCGGCCTTGATCACGAGCTCGCCGGGCTTGACCTCGAACTCGCGGCCATCGACCTTGATCGTCACCGGTTCGCTCACAGCGGACACCCCCCGGCATCGACGTGGGCCTGGACTTCATCTCTGAAGTAGTCCTTGAGCGCCTTGATCGGGGAGACCGCCGAAGGCCCCAGGGGGCAGATCGTCGTCATCTTCGGAGGCCAGGCGAGATCGATGCTGATCCCGTCGGACACACCTATGGCAAGGTCGAGATCGACCGCTCTTCCCTGGCCCTCTTCGATCCGGCGCAAAATCATCTCCAGCCAGGTGGTGCCCTCGCGACAGGGGGTGCACTGGCCGCAGGACTCATGGGAAAAGAAACGGACCACACGTTCGGCCGCTCGAACCATGCATGTCGTCTCATCCATGACGATCACCGCGCCGGAGCCGAGCATCGACCCGGCCGCGGCAGTTGCCTCCTTGGTGATCTCGAGGTCGAGGTGCTCGGGGACGAACCAGGGCGCGGAGGCACCGCCGGGGATCCACGCTTTCAATTCCTTGCCGCCGGGGATCCCGCCGCCGATGTCGTAGATCAGTTCGCGCCAGGTGATCCCGTGTTCCAACTCATAGTTCCCTGGCTTGGCGACATGGCCCGAGAGCGACATCAGGAAGGTGCCGGTGTCAGATGCATGGGCCAGTCCGGCGTAATCGGCCGCTCCCATGGCGAGGATGTGGGGCAGGTTGGAAACAGTCTCGACGTTGTTGACGATCGTCGGCAGCATGTAGAGGCCTTTCGCTGCCGGGAAGTACGGTGGTTTCAGCCTCGGCTCACCGCGCCTTCCCTCCAGGCTGTTGATGAGGGCCGTCTCCTCGCCGCAGATGTAGGCGCCGCCACCGAGGTGAACCGTGACCTCGAGGTCGAAGCCTGACCCGAAGATTGCCTTGCCGAGATGGCCCTTTGCGTACGCCTCGTCAACGGCCGCCTGGACCCGCCGCGCCGGCTTCGCGTACTCGCCGCGGATGTAGACGAAAGCATGGTGCACTTCGTTGGCAATGGCGGTGATGATGATTCCCTCCACCATCTGGTGGGGATCCCTTTCCAGGAGCTGGCGGTCTTTGAATGTCCCCGGCTCCGACTCGTCTGCGTTGATCACGAGGTACGCAGGGCGGGCCGGGGCGAGGAAACTCCACTTGAGCCCGGCCGAGAAAGCGGCACCCCCGCGGCCGAGAAGACCGGAGGCCTTCACAGTTTCGACGAGCTCGTCCCGGGTCATCCCCACCGCACGTTTTGCCTGGGCATATCCGCCCGTCGCCTGGTAACGGTCGATCGAGTGAGAATCGGCAGGATGGTCGACCATCCTCCGTGTGACTACAAGCGGCGCCGTCAACTCTGACCCGCGCTCTTGGTCGTTCCCAGCGACTGGAAGGCCGGATATGGCCCGGTTGCCCCGTCTTCGTCACGAATGCCCCAATCGAAGCTGCGCACGCCCCCGAAGAGCTCCTGCATCTCGTCGGAGTTGACCGCGGCCGGGGTTGCCTTTTTCAGCCAGCGGACCAGCTCTCGCGCCTTGTCCGGTGAGACGCCTTCGACGAGCTCGTAGTTGACCTGTACTGCGACGGCCCCTCCACAGGCACCGATGCACTCGACATGTTCAACCGAGAGCACGCCTTCGGGGTCGGTCTCGCCGTGGGGAACGCCCGATTCGTCCTCGATCGCATGCAGCACGTCGTCGCCACCGAGGAGCATGCACGAGATCGAAGTGCAGCAGCTGATCAGGTACTTGCCGGTTCGTTCCCGTTTGTACATCGTGTAGAAACTCGCCACGGAGTGAATCTGGGCCGGGGTCAGCCCCACCCATTCGGCGACTTCTTCCATGCCCGCGTCGGTGAGATGGCCATCCTCGGCCATTGCCAGGTAGAGAAGGGGCATCACCGCCGAGCGTTTCTCCGGGTAGCGGGCAATTATCTCGGCGGCCCTGATCTGGGTTTCATGTGACCAGATGCTCATCGATCGACGTCCCCCATCACCGGATCCATCGAGGCGATCGTGGCAACGGTGTCGGCTATCAGAGAGTCACCCATCGCAATCGGCAGTGCCTGCAGGTTGGAGAAAGAGGGAGCGCGGGTGTGCATCCGGTAGGGTCTCGCCTGGCCGTCGGAGACGAGATAGCACCCGAGTTCTCCACGCGGGGATTCGACAGCAACGTAGGTCTCGCCCGGCTCCACCTTGAACCCTTCGGTGAACAGCTTGAAGTGGTGGATCAGCGCTTCCATGGACTGGTCGATCCGGGCCCGCGGCGGCGGAGTGACCTTGCGATCGTCGACTCGATAGTCGCCTTTGGGCATGCTCTCCATTACTTGCTCGACGATCCGCAACGACTGGTGGATCTCCTCGACCCGCACCCGGTAACGGTCGTACACGTCCCCGTTCTCACCCAAAGGCACGTCGAATTCGTACTTTTCGATCCCGCTGTAGGGGAAGGCCTTGCGGAGGTCCCAGTCGACGCCCGCAGCGCGCAGGGCCGGGCCGGTGATCCCGTACGCGATCGCTTCCTCGGCGGTGATCACCCCGACCCCTTTGGTCCGCGACACCCAGATCGGGTTGTTCTCGAGGAGGTCGTCGTACTGCTGGAGACGGTACGGCAGGTCTTTGAGCATCGCCCCGATGTCGTCCTTCCAACCCTGGGGAAGGTCGGCGGCGACACCACCAGGGCGGATGTAGTTGTGATTCATTCGCAGCCCGGTTGTCTTCTCGAAGAAGGCGAGGATGCTCTCCCGCTCCCGGAATCCGTAGATCATCATCGAAACCGCACCGATGTCCATCCCGTTGGTGGCCAGGGCCACGAGGTGGCTCGACGCCCGGTTGAGCTCGGTCATCAGCACTCTTATCGCCTGGGCCCGTTCTGGGATTTCCACTCCGAGCAGCCGCTCGACTGCCATCGAATAGGCGAGCTCGCAGTGCAGAGGCGCCAGGTAGTCCATTCTGGTGACGTTGGTCGGGCCCTGGCCGAAGGTCAGCTGCTCAGCTGTCTTCTCCATCCCGGTGTGGAGGTACCCGATGATCGGCTTGGTACGGCGGATGATCTCGCCTTCGAGTTCGAGCTGGAGCCTGAGGACACCGTGCGTCGACGGATGCTGCGGACCCATGTTTATGATCATCCGCTCGTCGTCTCCGACCTCGTCGTCGAAGATGTAGTCGTCGGTCACCACCCGGCCGAACTGCTCATCGAGGCGGGCTGCCGACTCGTCGTCACTGATCTCCTGGGCGCCTTCGTCGGTGGGCGAATACTCTGTCTCGCTGAACTGGGGCTCCTCGGTGCCAGCGATCCAGATATCGATTGTGTCGGTGATCTCAGCGGTGTTGTCGGGTTCCTTGTTCATCTCATTCGACCTGATGGCTTGCTTTGAATTGGACCGGGACCCCGCCGACGCCGAAGTCCTTGCGGAGCGGGTGGCCTTCCCATTCGTCCGGCATCAGGATCCTCGTCAGGTCAGGGTGCCCTTCGAAGATGATGCCGAACATGTCGTAGGCCTCGCGCTCGGCGAAGTTCGCACCGGGCCAGATCGGGACCAGAGAGGCCACGGTGGGGTCGATGCGTCCCAGCGCGGTGACCATTCTCAGTCTCAGCTTGTGCTGCATCGAGAGGAGATTGGCGACGATCTCGAACCGCTCTGGCCGCTGACGCATCCAATCGACCGCGGTGACATCGACGCAGACCTCGAACCCACTTTCCTTTGCAGCTTCGCCGAACGGGAGCCAGTCGCCGGGCTGGAGGCGCACAACGACCTGGCCGAGAGAGTCCGCGACCAGCGCAGATTCGAAGCCCTCGAAGAGGGACCTGAGGATGGGGTGGTTCTCAGTCAATTGCGGATTTCCCCGGACATGATCTTGTCGTGCAGGGAGAGGATCCCGTGCATCAGGCTCTGCGGTCCGGGCGGGCAACCAGGGACGTAGATGTCGACCGGCACGATCTGATCAACACCCTGGACCAGCGCATAGTTGTTGAACATGCCACCAGTCGATGCACATGCGCCCATCGAGATCACCCACTTCGGGTCGGGCATCTGGTCGGAGACCTGACGTAAGACCGGGGCCATCTTCTGGCTGACCCGCCCCGCGACGATCATCAAGTCGGCCTGGCGCGGCGAGGCCCGAAACACTTCCATCCCGAAACGAGCGAGGTCGTAGTGGGCGGCACCGGTGGCCATCATCTCGATGGCGCAACAGGCGAGCCCGAAGGTAGCCGGGAACATCGATCGGGTCCGTGCCCAGCTCGCAGCCTTGTCGACCGTGGTCATCAGAAGGTTTCCAGGTGCGGTGGTGGCCATCAGGCGGCCTCAGTGACGTCGGGGTCGATGTAGCGGACGCGTCGCTTCACATTCCAGTCGAGCGCACCGCGCTTCCAGACGTAGGCAAGTGTCTCCGCGACGAAGAACGTGAAGATTGCGACCGCCGCCACCCCATACCAGCCGAGATCGACCCAGATCGTTGCCCAGGCGAAGAGGAAGATGATCTCCACATCGAAGATCACGAACAGCATCGCAACCAGATAGAACTTCACCGGGAAGCGCTGTGAAGGCTCGACATCGGGGACGATGCCGCTTTCATATGGTTCGAGCTTCTCGGGAGTGGGGCGGTCTGGCCGGAAAATCCGTGACACGATGAGGGATACCGCAACGAATGCGGCGGCCAAGAGCAACATCAACCCGATCGGCACATAGTCAACGAGAGTCACTGCCAGGAGCTTAGGACGCCCCCTGCATGTGAACTAAATCGCAAGAGAGCCATCTTCGGGACCTTTTCGTGTGGTCTCAACCTCCCGGCGAATCGTTCCCTTGAGTGGGGCCGGGGGGCGGGTTATCTGACGGGGAGGGTGCGGACGATCGCGGCGAGGGCGTCGTAGGTGCGCTCGCCCATGTGCTTGTCGTCTTCGTCGAGGAGGTTGGACATCACCTTGAGCGTCCACTCCATCAACGGCTTATTGCGAAGGCCGGTATGGGCCAGAGTCCTCATCACCGAAGGGTTGCCGATCAGCTTCACAAAGATCCGTGCCATCTTGTAGTAGAGCCCGTACTCGTCCTCGAGGTACTGGGGGTAGCGCCGCAGCAGGCCGAGGTCGTCGTTGGCGATTGCCTTGCTCACGTGGTCGGCAGCGATCCGGCCGGTCTCGTAGGCGTAGGAGATTCCCTCGCCGTTCCAGGGGTTGATCGCACCGGCGGCATCGCCGATAGCGATCCAGTTCGTACCAACCAGAGGGCTCTTGGAGAAAGACATCGTCAGCTTCCCCCCGACCGGGCGGCTCAGCTGCGCCTCTTCGGAGAGCTCCCAATGTGCCGGAGCGGTGGCCACATAGTCGCTCATCATGTGGGTGGTGTTGACGTGCTTCCACCTCTTGAAGGTCGAGAGCAGGCCGACACCCACGTTGACCGTCCCGTCCCCGAGTGGGAACACCCAGCCATATCCGGGCATTGTCGCCCCGGACCGGTCGCGGAGGTCGAGTTGGCTCTCGAGGAAGGGGTCCTTGGACATCGGTGAGGAGAAGTATCCCCGAGCGGCCATACCCATCGGGTAGTCCCGGCGTCGGGAAGCCCCGAGATCGCGCCCGAACCGGTTCATCGAACCGTCGGCAATAATGGTGACGGCCGGGTTGACCACTTCGGTCTCGCCACCGGAGGTCAACTCGGCACCTACCAGTTGCCCATCCTCGATTACCGGGGTGGCGGTCGTCTTCTGCCTGATGACGACCCCCTGGTCCCCGGCGAGAGTGGCGATCTGAGCGTCGAGGTCCCTCCGGCGCATGACCCCGCCCCACGAAGGGAAGCGGCTGTGCTCGGGCCATTCCATTTCGAGCATGAGGTCGTCTCCGGCATAAGAGCGGAGGCCGGTGATCCGGTGAAACTCGGCCACACCGAAGTCGAATCCCATGTCCTGCATCTGGAGGATGGCACGGGGGGTGAGGCCGTCACCGCAGGTCTTGTCCCGGGGAAACTCCTTCTTCTCCACAAGTGTCACCTCATGGCCCTCGCGGGCCAACCAGTAGGCAGCCGCCGCGCCTGCCGGGCCGCCGCCGACCACGAGGATTGATGGGGACTTCATTCGCACGCGAGATTAGGAGAGTGGAGGGTCTTTGCCGTAGTCGGTGCCCGCCGATGCCGGAAAGGGCGACCCTTTGGGTATCGTTTCGAAGCGATGAGCGGACTTCCCAAGGCAACCGTCGTGCGACTCCCCCGATACCTCCGCCTGCTCGAAGACCTTGCCTCGTCGCGAGACACGGTCAGCTCCGAAGAACTGGCGCTCGCCGCCGGCGCCAACGCAGCAAACGTGCGGCGCGACCTTTCCCACCTCGACTTCCACGGGGTACGCGGCCTCGGCTATTCAGCCGCCGAGTTGCGGGACCGGATCCGTTCCGAGCTCGGCATCGACAAGCGGCGCCGGGTTGTAATCATCGGCGCCGGAAACCTGGGGAGGGCACTCGCCAACTACGGGGGCCTGGTCAAACGGGGCTTCGATGTCACCGCCGTCTACGACAACGCCCCGAAACGGGTCGGAACCTCGATCGGAGGAGTGAAGGTTCGGGACGTCGTCGCCATCGAAGCCGATCTCGCAGCACAGGAATTCGACATGGCCATCCTCGCCGTCCCCGCCAGCGCCGCCCAACAGGTGACCGACCGCCTGGTGAAAGCAGGGGTCAGGCTGATCCTCAACTTCGCCCCGGTCCGGGTCAGGGTCCCCGACGAAGTCCAGGTGCGCCAGGTAGACCTCTCCACCGAGCTCCAAATCCTCAGCTACTACGGAAACTGACCGGGAGCACCTCGACAGGCGTCTCTCCCTCCGTTCACTGAGGAAGTACCCCCGACCCGCAAACTCACCCTCGGTTCACTGAGGAAGTACCCCCGACCCGCAAACTCACCCTCCGTTCACTGAGGAAGTACCCCCGACCCGCAAACTCACCCTCCGTTCACTGAGGAAGTACCCCCGACCCGCAACTCTCCCTCCGCTTGCGGAGGGAGCGCCGGCGACGAAGGAGCCGGGAGGGTGGGGCGTTCCCACCAACGGCACTATTGAGCTCCCAGCCCGCCGGAGACCTCTCCCTCCTACCTCCGCTCTCCTATTCGGCGGGCGCAGGAACCAACCTCGGCGCAAGCGGGAGGAGAAGAAGAGCTAGGCGGGACAGCTGAAGTCAGGGATGATTCAGGCAATGCTGCGTTCTTGGGCTTCCTCGTATTGGTGGAGGGCCACCAGGAATGCGATGAATAGGACTGCGGAGACCAGGGTGTAGGTGATGGGGATGATTCTGATCTCGAAAGCGTTGAGGCCTTCGATATCGGCGGGTTTGGGCCCGCGGGGGGCGTAGATCACGAAGAGAATCGAGCTGATCGTCAGCCAGCCGAAGACGGCGGCCCCCGATACCAACAGCCCGAGTCGCTTCCCGAGGTTGGTGTAGGTGAACAGGTAGATCGAACCGTAGAACAGCGCAAACGAAACTGCAGTCAGGATGATTCCGGTGACGAAGAGATTCGCTGATAGCAAGTCTCTGAAGATTTCGCGCATCGGCTACTCCTCCTCACTGACGCCGGCGAGATTCCCCGAGCGCAGATAAGCCGCGAGCAATTCGATATCTTCTTGGGCCAGGATCGCCCCGAACGCCGGCATCCTCCCGGAGCCGAAACCGTTCAGGCCATAGGGGGCGTTTGCCTCTGAACCGTTGATCAGGAACTGGACCAGCAGGTCGACCTCGGTCTCGGGGTCTTCGGGGGCCGGACCGAATTGGACTACCGGACGGCCGTCCCAGAGGGCGGGCCCGAAGCCACCCGATCCCACTTCCTGGGTATAGGGCACGCCGGCCGAGAAACCGGCAGTGTGACAGCGTGCACAGTTCGAGTTGAACAGCCCCACGGCGCGCGCAGCCTCGTCCTCGGACTCCCCGATCGCAGCGGAGACACCTTCGATGTCGATCTCCCAGGCACGCTGCTCCTGGGCAGCGAGGAGGAAGTCGCGCCCACTCACCTGAATCGCGAGCAAACCAGCGTTGTTCTCGGTGGCGACACGCAGTGTCACCCGGAGCGAATCGAGATTACCGACGACCGTGTTCAGAGTGATCGCATCCTCGACGCCGCCGACCGATGCGGGGTTTGTCGGGTCGAGATTCACAACTGTCACCTGTGAGGGAATTGTCGTACCGGAGGCATCGGCCATCTGGGCGGTGATCGTCGCCTCTGCGGATGTCGAAAGCCCGTCTTCGTCGGGATCGGCACCGTCGACGAGCGCTGCCTGCACTGTGGTGAGCAACTCGGCGATTGCCGGGTCGGCGCCTTCAGCAGTCGAAGCCTCTT
>JBGTNX010000073.1:0-19530 GCA_041742825.1 Acidimicrobiia bacterium
GAATAGGGTCCGGATGTGATCGAAGAGCTTGGTGTAGGTCGCCGGGTTGGAGCGGGGCGTCCTACCGATGGGCGACTGGTCGATGTCGATGACCTTGTCGATGTGCTCGATTCCTTCGATCTTCTTGTGCCGGCCGGGGACGAGTCGGGCCCGGTTCACTTTGTTGGCAAGCGACTTCCAGAGGATCTCCTCGACCAGGGTCGATTTGCCGGAGCCGGAGACGCCGGTGACGGCGGTGAACACCCCGAGTGGGAACTCGACATCGACGTCGATGAGGTTGTTCTCCTTGGCGCCGAGGATCTTGATCGACTCGCCATTCCCTTCCCGTCGGAACAGCGGCAATTCGATCTGCCGCCGGCCACTCAAATAGTCCCCGGTCAGGGAGTCGGATGCTTTGATCACATCGTCGAGATTTCCTTCGACAACGATGTGCCCGCCGTGCTCGCCGGCGCCCGGCCCGATGTCGACGATGTGGTCGGCAACCCGGATGGTGTCCTCGTCGTGCTCGACGACGATCAGGGTGTTCCCCATGTCGCGCAGCCGGAGCAGGGTTTCGATAAGCCGCTGGTTGTCGCGCTGGTGAAGGCCGATCGATGGCTCGTCGAGGATGTAGAGCACTCCGACCAGGCCGGAACCGATTTGGGTAGCGAGGCGGATCCGCTGCGCCTCTCCCCCGGCCAGGGTTGCCGCCGACCGTGACAGAGTGAGATAGTCGAGTCCGACGTCGAGCAGGAATTTGATCCGGGCGCGCACCTCCTTGAGCACGCGTTCTGCGATCGTCGACTCCCGCTCGTCCAACTCGAGACCCTCGAAGAACTCGTATGCCCCGGTCAGGCTGAGATCGGAGACCTCGGCAATGTTGGTGCCGTTGATCGAGACCGCTAGTGACACCTGGTTGAGACGACCTCCTTCACAGGTCTGACATGGAACGATTGCCATGTATTCCTGGTAGTAATCTCTGGCCGACTCGGACTCGGCCTGCTCGTGGCGCCGTTCCAGGAATGGGATCGCACCCTCGAATTGAGCATCCCACTTGCGCTTCCGTCCGAACCGGTTGACGTACTCGACAGTGATTCTCTCCTCGCCGGTGCCGTAGAGAATCTTGTCTCTGATCGATTCGTCGAGGTCTTTCCAGGGCGTCGACATCGAGAACCCGAACACCTTGCTCAGCCCGATTAACAGGCGGTGGTAGTACCGCATCCGGTTCGACGCCCACATCGGGATCACTCCCTCGTCGAGCGAAAGCTCAGGATCGCCGATCACCAACTCGGCGTCGACCGTGAACCTGGTGCCGATGCCCGAACACGCAGTGCACGCACCGTACGGGCTGTTGAAGGAGAAGTTCCGGGGCTGGAGATCGTCGAAGCTGAGGCCGCACTTCGGACAGGCGAGGTGCTGGCTGAAAGTAAGGGTTGGTCCCTCCTCGACATCGATGTCGGCGATCCCGTCGGCGAGACCGAGTGCCGTCTCCATCGATTGGGTGAGTCTGGTCTCGATTCCTTCTCTGCTGACCAGACGGTCGACGATGACTTCGATCGTGTGCTGGTAGTAGCGGTCGAGGCTGATCTCCTCGGTGAGCTCCCTGACTTCGCCGTCGATGCGCACCCGGGAAAAACCCTGCTTCGCCAGGTCTTCGAGCATGCTCTCGAACTCACCTTTGCGCCCCCGTACCATCGGGGCCAGGATCTGGAACCTCGTGCCCTCCTCGAGCTCGAGGACCCGGTCGACGATCTGCTGGGGGGTCTGCCTGGCGACTGGTGTCCCATCGTTGGGACAGTGCGGGATCCCGATCCGAGCGTAGAGGAGCCGGAGGTAGTCGTGAACCTCGGTGACAGTCCCCACCGTGGATCGGGGGTTCCGCGAAGATGTCTTCTGGTCGATCGAGATCGCCGGCGACAGGCCCTCGATGAAGTCGACGTCGGGTTTGTCCATCTGACCGAGGAACTGGCGCGCATAAGCAGACAGCGATTCGACGTAGCGACGCTGGCCTTCGGCATAGATCGTGTCGAATGCGAGAGACGACTTGCCCGACCCGGAAAGGCCGGTGAATACGATCAGTTTTTCTCTGGGTAACTCCACCGTGAGGTTTTTGAGGTTGTGCTCACGGGCGCCCCGGATGAGTATCGAATCAGTTGACAATGACTCCGCCTGGTATCTGAGTTACGCCAGTGTAATCAGATTCGTACCGAACACATGTTCGTCAAGGAACGGATTCCGACACGGTGCGTGCCTCGTCTCGACGATCGGCAAAAACCATCAGAACGAACGCTGTATAGACCGGAGCGACGGCTCTCGAGATATTGAAGAAGCCATCCCAGACGGGTGCAGTCAAGAGAATCGCAAGAGGGGCGAATAGAACGAAGGACCACGACAGCAGCGACGGGGTGGTGTAGGCGCGATGGACCAAAACCCCCAGGATTCCTATTGTCAGTACTCCCACCGCCAGCTCAAGCGGGTCGGCCAGCCAGTTCGACATGTTGTCCCAAATGCCAAGAAACGGGGCACCTAAGTTTCCAGCCACCAAGTCTGTGTCCTCGGGCAGGCGCAGGCGCAAATAAATCGCCCATCCTCCGACAGCCAGTAACGGGAGACCACCGGCTTTCACGGCACTCTGACGGCGCCCACGAGTCCAGAGCCAGAAGAATGCTCCCACCGCCACCACGAGCATGGCTTCCCTGGCGAGGGAGGACGCGGCGAGGAGAGCTCCACCCGCATACCAACGTTTCTTCTCGAGCTGCAGGACTCCCCAGACCGCACATGCGGCGGCAAGGATCCCGGCGCCCCCAATACTGAATTCACTGATCAGGCCGATGTTCAGCGGAAAGGCGAGGCCCCACCATGCAGACCCACCGAGCCGCACGGCCAGGCCGGCGGTGGCCGCAGCTCCCGTTGCCATCGCAACCACGTTGACAATTATCATGCCCCAGACGATCCCGTTGGGACCTGCCAGACCAGCTGCGCTGGCGAGAACGGGATAGAGCATTCGCTGGCTCCGGTACGCAGGTCGATCCAGAACGGCCGCATTTTCTGAAGGATTTACAAGCCAGGGATCGTTGGCTTGGACGAAGAAGAATCGACCGTCGTGTCCAAGCTGGGGCCGGAGAACGATATCATCAAGTCTCGATTCTGCGTACTGGCGGATTGCGTCGTCGCTCTCACCGATGGCAGTTAGTACCGTCGGGTTGTAGTCGTGCCCCCTCAGGACAATTGCCACGAACCCGACCGTGAGGAGCAAACCTACCAAGCCGACCGTCAGTGGTAGGCGAACCTCAGTCACTACGAACTCGCACCATCACCTGAATGCGCCGAGTCGCTTGGTCGGGCCGGAAGACTGCGTTCGCCCGGGCTTCTCCTGCTCGATAGGAGCAACAAGACATATCCGGTGACCACCGGAGCTATCGCTCTGGAGATGTCGAACCAGCTATTCCAAACCTGCTTTGTGAACAGGACGCCCAAGAGAACGAAACCTAGAAACGCCCAGCCGACAAGATGGGACGATGCAAGTGTGCGAAGCGTGAATAGGGCCATCACCAGGAGCATCGAAACACCCACGACGAGGTTGAATGGATCGTCGATCCAATTCGCAAATGCCTGAATGAAGCCTTGAAGTGGCAGGCCGATCTCTTGAACCTGGTCTACTCCCGGCTCGAGTCCTATTCTGATCCGCAAATAAAGCGCCCAGATAGCGGCCACGACCGTCGGAATAACGAAAACCCCGACTGCGTCTCGCCGTTTCGCCTTCCGCCAGAGCCAGAAAGCCGTTCCGGCGGCAGCAATCAACATTGCCTCTCTTGCGAGACCTGCGAGCGAGAGCAGAGCCACCGCAGCCCAGATCCGGTCTTTTGACACCATGACAAGAGCCAGAAAGGCGAGACTCGCAGAGACCACCCCTGCACCGCTAATGGTCATTTCGCTGATGAAGCCGAGGTTGAGTGTGAAGGCGAGCCCCCACCAAACCGATCCGTCCATTTCCAGGGCTAATCGAGCGACGGCCCAGGTTCCGAAACCCATAGCCAGGAGGTTGACGATCAACAGACCCCAGACCACCCCGGCTGGTGGAAGCAGACCCCCCACCCCCGCCAGAGCCGGATAGAGCATCCGTTGACTCCGGTACAACGGACGGTCGAGCACTAATGCGTTCTCCTGTGGGTCGATGACCCAGGGATCATTGGCCTGAACGAAGAAGAATTTCCCGTCATGCCCTTGAACCGTCCTCAACCAGACATCCCCGAGCCTCTCCTCCGCGTACTCACGTGTGGGAGCGGCATCCTCTCCGAAGGCAACGAAAATGGTGGCGTCCCAGTCCGCTGCCGAAAGGACTCTAAGCGCAACGCCGGAGGCCAGAAGTAGCCCAACCATCCCCACGAGCAAAGCCTTCCGACTTGATTTGTCCATGGCCTAGGGCCGACGGGCGATGGCCACGACACTGAGTCCAGGCAGGATCGAGATCCGTTCGACCAACCTCGCCAACGGCAACAGTATGCCAAATATTCGTGCCTGGGTTTTCGTAATCGTGGTACGCCCCAGCAACTTGTTGGTGTACCAACCCAGAACTCCGAGGCGGTTGAAATAGTGGCACTTGATCACCTCGAAGCCTGCGGATTCGAGCATGGCGCGAACTTCCTCGGCGCTGTATCGCTTACGGTGTTCCAGAGCAGTATCCGCTGCCGAGAAGAGCCACTCGTGGGCGGGGACGAGAACGAGGGCATGGCCCCCCGGGCGTAGGACCCGAGCGAAGCCGTCTACGGCAAATTCCGGCTTGTCGAGATGTTCCAGCACGTTCATACACACAACAGAATCGAACGGATCCAACCCTTCGTAGGTTCTCTCCACCTCTAGATCCTCGACGCTTGCATGGACATTTTCGAGATGGCCAAAACGCTTCTTCACAGACTGAATGTGGGCCGGATCGATGTCGACCACCAGCAGCCGTTTGGTACTGATTAGATGTGCCGTGATATTACCCGAACCAGAGCCTGCTTCGAGAACTGAGTTGCCAAGAAACGGAGTGAAGTTTCCCAGCATCCAGGCGGATACTGACGGCGTTAGCCCGAGACTCTCCAGAGTTGAGTGCCCAGGGTCAGTCGTGGCTTTGTTGTCGAGAAATCTGAACTTGAAAATAAGCCAGAGTGCCTCGACCCCGTCTTTCCATCCGATGTTCTTGCCTTCGGCATAGGTTCGCCCGTGATAGCTGATTGGCACTTCATAGATGCGCGCTCCCGAATGCGCCAGTCGGGCAGTAATTTCCGGTTCGAGGCCGAACCGATCGCTGGTCAGGCGCAAGCTCTTCAGCAAATCGGCCTTCACCGCTTTGTAACAAGTCTCCATGTCGGTGAGGTTGAGATCGTTGGCCATGTTCGACATGGTGGTGAGCAGCTTGTTGCCGAGGGAGTGCCAGAAGAAGAGAACGCGGCGCACCTCACTAGAGGCAAAGCGAGAGCCGTATACAGCGTCGGCATCGCCGGCGAGGATGGGAGCGAGAACCTTGGGGTATTCATTCGGGTCGTACTCGAGGTCGGCATCCTGGACGATTGCGACATCGCCGGTCATATGCTCGATGCCCGTCCGAATCGCCTTTCCCTTTCCCATGTTGCTGGGTTGGCCGATGACCTTGATCCGATCGTCGGCGGCCGCGAGTTCACGGAGGATCTCCAACGAATTGTCTGACGAGTAGTCATCGACGCACACCAGCTCGATATCGAGGTCGACCGGGGACGCCAGCACGCGGGTAACGATGGTCCGCAGGGTGCGAGACTCGTTGTATACGGGCATCAGAACAGAGAGTGTTTTCATCGGGTTTGTTGAATCGACACTAGAACCTATCGGACCTGAAATCGGATTTCTTCACTCCCAATCTCCTGATCTCGCTCTGCGACACTGTGGCGATGGGCGCACACAACTCAGATAGCCGATACCGCCCCGCGATGTACATCGTTGGAGTGATTGCTTCAGCATGTGCGGTTCTCTTGTTAGCGGTGGTCAATCCTGACTACTTCAGACACGACGTCGGAGATGGAGACATCATGAATGACTGGGTGGTCGCTTGGGCATTCCTTTCAGGAGAGAACCCATACTCAGACCTGGATGAACTCGCCAATCGATTTTCTGACGGTCGATACAATCCTCCAGTTTTCGATCCCGAGTTTGAGGGGACCAATCGTACCCCTCGGACTCCAGGGGCCATTGCCCTTAGTGCAATTTGGGTGCCGATTCCCGTCGAAAGGCTGGTTCATATAAACAATCTGATCGGTGCCCTTCTCCTGATACCGATGATCTTCGTTGTAATTAGAGGGAGTCAGCACCCCGGGTGGCAAACACTCTCGTTGGTGCTCTTCCTTACCGCGGCAATGCTATGGAGCGTCAGATACAGCACGATTACGCCGCTCGTGGCATTTGCTTCTATTTTCGCGACTGTCGGGATAAATGATGGGGACAAGCCGATCAGTGGGGTAGCCATCGCCGTAGCATGCACAATGAAGGCCTTTCCCCTAATCCTTCTCGTGCTTGCAGGGGCTTACAAGAGATGGAGCACGTTCAGGTGGGCCATGGGCAGTTTGGTGGTTCTCAACCTCGTTCCTCTCCTGACCCCACAGATCGGTTTGATGGAAGCTATTGACGCTTTGCTTAGGGCGCCGGCCCGATACGCACACTCTGGCGCTAACACTTCACTAACGAGGCTGATTTCAGAAGTCTCCGATCCGGCAATCGGGATAGTGGTGTTTGTGGCTGTCATCCTGTCAGTTTCCTGGTGGATCTTTTCGCATCCATCGAACGTGGCCACAGACGGCACAATTCTGCTGGGCGTAGGCATCCTATTTTCACCCCTGTATTGGCCCCACTATGGGCTGATCTTCTACCCAGTTGCCCTCCTGTTTATCTTTTCACCGACTTCACATGTCGTCGCCAGGACGGTCGCGACGGCAAGCCTTCTCCTTGCTTTCCCAACCGGTGAACCCTGGATCGGGGCAATAGGGATCTTGCTCTCCACGTTCGTGGCCGTGCTCCAGCGGGCTCGACTCAGCCCGCCTCCGCGACCTCTTTTAGTTCCCGTTTCAGCTCATTGACTTCGTCTCTGAGGCGGGCTGCGTATTCGAAGCGGAGTTCTTTGGCGGCTTCGTGCATTTCTTCTTCGAGGCTGAGAATGAGTCGGGTGAGGTCTTCACCTTCGAGGTCGACCGGGCGGCGCTTCTCGTTCTCCCGCCTCCTTCGGCCTGGGCCGGGTGCTTCGCTCTGCACCAGTTCGAGGATGTCCGAGACCTGCTTGCGGATGGTTGTCGGGTCGATTCCGTGGTCGAGATTCCACTTTGTCTGGGCCTCTCGGCGCCGGTTGGTCTCGAAGATCGCCCGCTGCATCGACTTTGTGATGTTGTCGGCATACATCACCACCTGGCCGTCCACATTCCGGGCAGCACGTCCGATGATCTGGATCAGCGACGTCTGCGAACGGAGAAATCCTTCCTTGTCGGCGTCGAGGATGGCCACCAATGACACCTCGGGGAGGTCGAGGCCCTCACGCAAGAGGTTGATCCCCACCAGCACGTCGAAGTCGCCGAGCCGCAACTCCCTCATGATCTGGACACGCTCGAGAGTGTCGATCTCCGAATGCATGTAGCGGGCCCGAACCCCCATCTCGAGGAGGTAGTCGGTGAGATCCTCGGCCATCTTCTTGGTGAGGGTCGTGACCAGGACCCTCTGCTCTCGGATCGCCCGTTCCCTGATCTCCCCGAGCAGGTCGTCGATTTGACCCTTGGTCGGCCGGATCATCACCTCGGGGTCCACGAGTCCCGTCGGTCTGATGATCTGCTCGACGACCTGGGTGCTGTGGCCGATCTCGAAATCGCTCGGCGTGGCGGAGAGGAAGACAACCTGGTTCGCCTTTTCCAACCACTCGTCGAAACGGAGGGGACGATTGTCGGCGGCTGAGGGGAGACGGAAGCCATGCTCCACGAGCACCTCTTTGCGGGACCGGTCACCTTCGAACTGGCCACCGATCTGAGGGACGGTGACGTGCGACTCGTCGACGATGGTCAGGTAGTCGTCGGGGAAGTAGTCGAGCAGTGTGTAGGGGGCTTCTCCGGGTGCCCGACCGTCGAGATGGCGTGAGTAGTTTTCGATGCCGGAACAGAAGCCGACCTCCCGCATCATCTCGATGTCGTAATTGGTCCGCATCCGAAGCCGCTGCGCTTCGAGCAGCTTGCCCTTGCGCTCGAACTCAGCGAGGCGGTCCTCCAGCTCGACTTCGATACCGTCGATCGCCTTGAGCAGCCGCTCCCGTTCGGTTACATAGTGAGTGGCGGGAAAAACGAACAGCTCTTTCAACTCGTCGATGACTTCGCCGGTGACCGGGTTGATCCGGAGGATGCGCTCTACCTCGTCGCCCCAGAATTGGATTCTGACAATGGCCTCGTCATAAGACGGGAAGAGTTCGAGGGTGTCACCCCGTACCCGGAACTTGCCTCTGATCAGCTGGACCTCGTTGCGTTCGTACTGGATGTCGACGAGCCGCTTGATGGCATCCTGCATCGGGTATTCGACGCCGGCGACAAGGCGAAGCAGCTGGCCCTCGTACTGTTCCGGGGAACCGAGACCGTAGATGCACGACACCGACGCAACGATGATCACGTCGTTCCGGACCAATAACCCGGCCGTTGCAGCGTGCCGGAGCCGGTCGATCTCGTCGTTTACAGTCGCATCCTTCTCGATAAATGTGTCGGTCTGGGGCATGTAGGCCTCAGGCTGGTAGTAGTCGTAGTACGACACGAAGTACTCGACCCGGTTCTCCGGGAACAACTGCCGGAATTCGTTGGCGAGCTGGGCGGCGAGCGCCTTGTTCGGGGCGATGACGATTGTCGGCTTCTGCACCTGCTCGATTGTCCACGCCATGGTTGCCGACTTACCCGACCCGGTGATCCCGAGCAGAGTCTGAAACCGGTCGCCACGATTGATGCCCTCGGCGAGCTTTTCGATTGCCTGGGGCTGGTCACCTGCCGGCGAGAACTCTGATATGACTTTGAAAGCGGGCACGCCAACAGGGTACAAGCTGGCTGTGACTGATTCTCAGCCCCTGATCAGGGCGACGATCCCGGAGACTGCCAATTCGAGGTCTTCAACAGTTCCGTTGTTCGGGATCACCAGGTCGGCAGCGGCCAGCCACTTTTGACGGGATGGTTGGCTCGCCATCCTCCGCAACACCTGTTCTCTCTCCAGTCCCCGGGCAATTGCCCGCTCCAATCTGACGTCGTCAGGGGCGTCGACGACGATGCGGTGCCAGTTACCCGGGAACGGTTGGACCAGAAGTGGAATCTCGACCACGACAGGCGGGGCCAGCCGGGACAAGTTCTCCTCGATAAGCGAGAAAATATGGGGATGGGTGATCCCCTCCAGCCTTGCCAGCTGGGAGGGCTCGGCGAACACGACCGCACCGAGCCGCTTGCGATCGACCTCGCCGTCAACCAACACCTGGGGCCATGCCTCCGCTACGGCGGCGACCCCAGGGCCACCCGGTCTTAACACCTCATGTCCGACCGAATCGGCGTCGATGGTGCTCAGGCCATGATCTTCGAAAACTTTGCGGACCAAGCTCTTGCCGCTGCCGATGCCCCCGTTAAGAAGCCAGTTGGGTTGCCCTTCGCTCACGGGGCATCACGGTAGCCTCTGCAGATGGCCGATTTTGCTCCCTGGGAACTGCGTGTCCATCGCATAATCCTTGCCGGTCTCGCCCTCGCACTCGTGGTCGGAATCGTCGCCGACATCGGTACAAACGGCCCGAGTGCCCAATCGTTCCTGGCTGCGGCGATAGGTACCGTCTATCTCGTCGGGACCGCCGCAGTGCCTCTCAACTGGTTCAAGATTCGCTTCGGAGTCGAAGCAGTGACCCTCACCGGCGCGATTCTCGCCGCAGTTGTCCTCACCCTGACCGGTGCTGCGAACAGCCCGTATCTGCTGTTGTCGATCGGCCCGGCGATCCTCGCCACAGTTCACGGCGGATTTCGCTCGGGTCTGACCACCGGCCTCCTTTCGGCCGGCCTGCTCGCTTTGATCAGCTTTCCGACTGGCGCCGCCGAATCACAGATCGCAACCGGCGCCGGGCTCTACCTGGTATTCGTCCTCCTCGTCGGGGCAGTGCGCAGGCTTTTGCAGGACATGACTGCCCAGGCCACGGAACTCCAAAGCGTCTCCAATACGACAAGACAGGAGCTGGCATCCCTCGAGGAAACCCATGGCCTCTTGCTCAGGCTATCCGAGGACATCTCGGCGGGCCGGCTGAACGCGGTGGAGGTCGGGGCCACAACCCTCGACCGGCTCCTCGAGCGTTTTCAGGGCGGCTCGGCCAAGCTGATGGTCGACCATGGCGAAGGCCCGGTAGTGCTTGCCGCCCGTGGCATCCCGGAAATGGAGGGGTACACGAGAGTTTTTCCACTGGAAACCGCCGATGCTCAGGTCGGCAAGCTCGAATTGACCACCCCGCGCATCATGACGCGCGAAGACGAGAATCTTGTGGAGACTGTCATCAGGCCTGTGTCAATTGCATTCGCCAACCTCCGGCTTCTCGAAGACATCGTTGGCGCTGCCGTAGCCGAAGAGCGTCTCCGACTGGCCCGTGAAATGCACGACGAAATCGGGCCCTCACTCGCCTCGTTAGGGCTTTCTCTCGATCTCACGGCGATGCAACAGGCAGACTCACCTGAGTTGGTAGAAGACCTCCAGGTGCTTCGATCCAACGTCACCAAACTCGTCGATGACGTACGGGAGACGGTTGCCGACCTGCGCAGCGCTCCGGGCCCGACGCTCACCGCGCGGATCCTTCAGGCGACAACTACGCTCGACGGCACACCCGAAATCGTTATCGATCTCGACGAACGGAGGCCACCGCGCCCCGCCCTCATCGGCGACCTGACCGCCATGGTCACCGAAGCGATGCGAAACGCCCATCGCCACTCCAAAGCGTCGAAAATCATCGTCACAGGTAGGGTCGATCGGGCGTTTGGTTCCTGTTCGATAATCGACGACGGCACCGGCTTCGACCCCGAACATGAGCCACATGGACATTTTGGCCTTACAGGCATGCGGGAACGTGCCGAAAAGATAGGGGCAACAATCGATTTCGAATCCAAGCCTGGCACGGGAACAACCGTGAAAGTTGAATGGGGAAACAAATGATACGTGTAATGATCGCCGACGATCACCAGTTGTTTGCAGAGGGCCTGTCACGCGCCCTCGATGGCATTCCCGACACAAGGGTGGTGGGAGTCGTCGATTCCGGCAGTGCCCTGGGAGAGGCATTGGAGAATCAGCCAGCGGAGGTCTGCATAGTCGACATCGAGATGCCGGGCGGTGACGGCATCGAAGCCATTGCCGGGCTCGATTCCCGCTTCAGATCGATTGTCGTATCGATGCATGCGTCCGAAGAACAGAAGGCCAGAGCAAAAGATGCAGGCGCCATGGGGTTCTTTTCCAAAGGCGTTCCGTTGGCGACACTTGCAGCGGCGATCCGTGCCGTCGCGGGAGGTGAGGTCCTCATCGACTATGACGACGCCGCACGTGATGAAGTGCTCGGTCGTTACATGTCGGCGAAGCTCGATCCCGGAGCCGAGGCCCTGACCCCACGCGAAGTCGAGTTGCTCCAGCTTCTTGCCAGCGGGGTATCAGCTACTGACGAGCTGGCAGAACGTCTCTACATATCGCAGAAGACCGTGAAGAACCACCTCGCCTCGATATTCCAGAAGCTTGCTGTCGCCGATCGTACCCAGGCTGCTATCGAGGCAATTCGCCTCGGTTTCGCTAACCCGCAGTAGCAATCGCTCACTCTGAGCGCGATTGGGCCATTAGACCCATCTCAATTCTTGAAGCCGGGACTTACTCTGGTCGATAAGGAGCACACATGAGCAAATTCAAGCAATGGCTGAACAGCGAAAAGGGCGCCTCGATGGTCGAGTACGCACTGCTTGTCATTCTGATCGCCATTGTCGCTCTCGTCGCCGTCAGCGTCATGGGTCAAGAGACCTCTGGGATGTACAGCGAGATCTACTCCGCTGTCTCAGTCGGTCCCTGATCCACCGCCGCCGTCTCGCTTCACCTCAGCCTGCCGGCGTTCCTCTATCCACTAGTTCCGCGCCTGGACGCCGTGTTTCACCACTTCGAGTTCTTGCTCGACCCGGCGCCGATGCCGCGTCTCCGCAAATGATCCAAAGGGCGGTCATATCACGCCCGCAACGAGCTCGTCGAAATAGGTCTATGTGCCTACGCTCCAGCCGTTAAGTACCGGGCTGACGCGCCGATAAATAACTCATGAGCGATGGGACTTAAGACCCATTGCCCATAGAAACACCGCAGTTACATTGCTGGGTGTAAGTCCGAGAAAGATCTACCCAAGGAGGGGTACATGCTCGCTATGTGGACCAAAGTAACAAGCTGGATGCAGTCGGAGAAGGGTGCCTCAATGGTTGAGTATGCACTCCTCGTAGTCCTGATTGCCATTATCGCTCTCGTCGCCGTGTCATTCGCCGGTGAGCAGGTGTCAGGCACCTTCAGCGAAATCGGCTCTGGCCTCGACCAGTAGTCCAGTCCGTCTAATTAGCAAAGAAGGGGCCCGCATAAGCGGGGCCCCTTCTTTCATTTCCGGGCTGGTGTTCGGGGCAGTTCCGTCAACTCTCCGCGAGGAGCACGAAACCCTCTTCTGCTCCGGCCACTGACCAACCCGCATCCTGGAGCCACCGCACCATGGACTCATCTTCCCCCAGAAGGGCCTGTGTGATCCCGTAGCGCTCGAAGAGCGGCTCCCAGGGCTGCTTGCCACTACGGACGTCAACGAACTCCTGCAACCGCTCCTGGTAGAGCTCAGCCCTATCGTCGATAAAGACCTGGAATTCAGGACCGCTCCGCCAGATGAGAAACCCTCCCACCACATCGTTGTGGAACGCATGCGAATCATCGAGCGACCCAGCGAGCACAACCGGGAATCGGTCGGTGGCAAGGCCCTCGTGGTCGACCAAGAAGAACGGCACAAACGCGATCGCAGCCCCGAAGATCGCGGTCACAACCAGTCCGAACCGCCTCGGGATCTGCTGGCCACTGCCCTTGAGAGCCAGGCTCACCGGCACCAGAAGCGCCAGCCATGCCGGAGGGACTGACCGCATGGCGGTCAGGGAGAGGGCGAAGAATGGGACGATCAACACAAGGTCCAGCGGGACGAGACGTTGCCGGGTCGCGCCGTAGATGATGAGGACAATCCCCACGAACACGGGGAAGAACACGGTTGAGAACAACTCGGGGGTCCTCCACTCGGTGAGCAGACTCAGATGCGGGCTTGCGGTAACGAAGTCTCCGAGCATTTGAACCACACCCCATCCGTGCGGAGTGAGCAGAGTCACCAACCCCGATACGACCGGGAACGCCATCGCCCGCCACTCTTTCTTGGCCAGCAGGCGGAGTCCCACATAGGCAAGGCCCAGGAAGAACGAGCCATGGACCGAAGCCCAGATCCAGAACAGGAATGGGAGTGTCCATCGCGTTGACTTCCTTTCCCAACCCATAATCACCAGAACGAACAGGAGGTAGGAGAAAATCACGGGACGGGGCACCAGGAAGCTGAGCAGTGAGACCGTGGAGAGCAGAAGCACAACGGCCGTAGCCATGACACTCTGCGATGCCCGGAATGCAATCAGCCCAATTCCGGCAAAGGTGAGCGAGGTCACCACAAGCAGCATCCAGGGGACGAACCCGAGGTCGCTCAGCGCCTCCAGCCACCCATAGAGAATGTCGGCGAGCCAGCTCTGAGTCAACCAAGTTTCCCCGCCGGCGGTGAACGAGAACGGGTCCGTTGTGAGCACGCTCCCCAATTCGACTTGCAGGCTCCCGGCACGGATGTGCCAGAGGAACGAGTTGTCTCCGATCGGGGCAAACGCGTCGAGTACGAGAGCGACCCAGGGAATTGCCAGGATCAGGTGGGCCAACGAGAAGCGGCGCTCGTCGACCGCCACCGCAGTCGACATCAGGTGTTGGCGAAAGCTTCTGTGATCTGGATGGCTGCCGGCCCGAGCAGGACGATGAACAGTGCCGGGAAAATGCAGAACACGAGGGGGAAGACCATCTTCACCGGCGCCGCGAATGCCTTTTCCTGGGCCCGCTGACGTCGCTTGGTGCGCATCTCGTCTGCCTGGACCCTCAATACGTTGGCGATTGTCACACCAAACGCTTCTGCCTGAATCATCGCGAGGAGGAACGAACGCAGCTCGTCGAGGTCGGTGCGGTCCATGAGGTGCCTCATAGCGTCACGTCTGCTCACACCGACCCGGGTCTCCTGGAGCATCCGGAAGAACTCCTCCGAGAGGGGGCCGGGCACGGTGGCAACCACACGTGACAGTGCCGAATCGAAACCAAGACCGGCTTCCACCGAGATGACCATCAGGTCGAGCAGATCCGGCAATGCACGTTGCATCGCGACCCTGCGCTCCTCGACTTTCCGGGCGAGCCAGGCATCAGGCCCGAAGAAACCCAGGACGAGAGGGAACACGAACAAAACGATGCGTTGGATGGGTGAGCCGCCGTAGTCGACGATCAAGAAGGCGAGAATTATGCCCACTCCGAGGCCGAGCAGCTTGATGACAACCAACGCCGGGGCGTCGAGGTTCCCGGGGCTCCCGGCGAACATCAACTGCTTCTGCTTCTTCTCGAGATACCCCACCGGGGTGAAGCGGTTGAGGAAACCCGACATCTTGAGGACGATCGGACCGATTGTCCGCTGTGCCAGGGGCTTGGCCAGTTCGTCGTCGCGGATGGTCGGGGCGTTGCTCCGTCCATAGAGGGCGAGGCGATCGATCATTTCCTCGCGGGCCCGGGTGACACCCAGACCTATCCAAACAATGAGGAATACCACCGCGATGAACACGGAGACGACGACTAGGGCGAGAGGATCGAAACCGGTCATACTTTGATATCCACGATCTTTTTGAGCCAGAAGATTCCAGCAGCGATCAGCAGCACACCGATTCCCAGCGCGATCTGGCCGATGGTCCTGTCGAGCAGCGGTTGGAGATATTCACGATTAGAAGTCCACAAGAAACCGAACATGGCGAAAGGAAGAATTCCGAGAACGATCCCCGAGATCCTTCCCTCAGCGGTGAGAGCCTTGATCTCGCCACGAAGGCGGTTTCGCTGCAGCATCGTGTTGGCCACGGTCGAAAGGACCTCGGCGAGGTTACCGCCGACTTCCCGCTGGATCTCGATGGCCATGACGGCCCACTTGAAGTCCTCCGACTGAGTGCGCTCGGCGATGCCACCCAAAGCTTCACTGACCGAACGGCCCAACCGGGCCTCGACCATTGCCCTCCCGAACTCACGAGCGGTTGGATCCTGGGCCTCCGAAGCGACGGCTTCGACAGCCTGAAGGAGTGAATAACCCGCCCGCAGTGAGGTGGCCAACAATGTCAGGGTATCGGGCAGCTGCTTCTCGAATCGGCGCCTCTCACGGTTACCGGTGAAGTTGATCAAGAAGGCGAAGACCAGCAACAGCAGCACAAAGATGACGGCGCCGAAGACGATTCCGTTGAAGATCGAGAAAAAGATCCCGCCGACTGCAGCTGTTCCGATCAAGGCAAGAACTGCCTCGCCCGGGGACAGCGGGATGTTTGCTTGCTCCAACGATGAGTTCAGCCCTGAGAGAAGTCCCCGTTTCCGAACCTCCTCCTCAGCAGCCTGGCTGAACCGGTTGATGAGGGGAATCCGCTGCATCCATGGTGTTTTCTCCACGGATGGGCCCTTGCGGCCATAAGCCTCGAGACGCTTGGCGAATCGGTTGCCACCTTCTTCTTCTTCACGCCCGAACAGGATCACAAGGAACAGGAACAAGGTGAGGCCGAGCCCAACTGCGCCGACCAGAACCAGTGTGGTTGCATCGAGGAAGAGCGGGCTCTCCACCAGGACGGAGGAAGGTGGAGCAAAGGAAACCGTTGTGCTTGCCTGTCCGGCCCCTGCAGTAGTTGTTGTTGCAAAGCCTGAGACCGGGAATATCACTTCTGACACCAGTCCGGTGGTCCCATAGGCAACTGCAAACGCCACATCACCGGGCCGGGAAATCGGAGAAACAAATCTTGCGACCAGCGTGTTGCTGATCTCCTGGCCGATCTGGCCATAAAGGCCGGTCAGCTGTGCGGGATCGGGAGTCGTCAGGAATAGTCCGCCGCCGGCCGCCGCCACCTGCTCGACAGGGCCCGGGTTGAAATCGGGGGACGCGAGGGCAACCCCGAAGAACTTGATATCGCTCTCACCTACCGCTGCTATCGCTCCTTCGATCGTTGCCACAGAAACCGTGTCGTCGCCATCGGTGAGAACAATCGCGTTCTGGATGAAGCCGGCACTCGAGGAGGTTTCGAAGAGGTCGACAGTGGCGACGATTGCATCGTTGAACGCCGTCTCACCTACGGCCTCGATGCTGGCGATGCGGGCGGTGAGCTCAGTGTCGCTCGCGGTGAAACCGGACGAAACTACAACCGTGTCGGCAAATGTGACGATTGCGATCTGGTCTTCGACCCGCTTCTGGTCAACGAAAGATTGCGCTGCTGCTTTGGCAGCTTCGATCGGTGCTCCGGCCATCGAACCTGATGAGTCGATGACAAGAGCGATTCGAACCGGAACCGATGACTCCCCGAGGGCTCGTACCTCGAGATTCGAGACCTCTTCTCCGTCTGCCGTGATCTGGAGGAGGGCCGGATCCGGCGACTCCGTGAAGTTGGTGAAGTTGACCACCATCGTCGTCTGCCCACCCTCGGCATAGCGCGATCCGTTGATGTCGACGATTTCTATCGACGACCCTTCGGATTGCGCAAGGGCAGTGCCAGCCCCCAGGAAGAGGGCGATTAGAACGACAAAGAGTCGCTTCAACTTCCCCCCCTGCGGGCGAAGGGCTCGGGGTCGAAGAGGTCAGCCGGAAGTCGGATTCCCTGGTTTTCCAGGTCCTCTGAGAACGACGGGCGAATTCCCGTTGCCTTGAGGCGGCCCTTGAACTTGCCGTCCTCGTCGACTCCCATGCCGAAGTCGAAGAGGAACAGATCCTGAAGTGTGATGATGTCACCCTCCATACCTTCCACTTCAGTGACGTGGGTGATCCGCCGGGTCCCGTCGCGGAGACGGGAGACGTGGATGATGAGGTCGATCGCTGACGACACCTGCTCACGAATCGCCTTCACCGGCAGGTCGAAACCGGCCATGAGGACCATCGTCTCGATACGTGACAGGGTGTCACGAGGCGAGTTCGAGTGGATTGTGGTCAGTGAGCCGTCATGACCGGTGTTCATCGCCTGGAGCATGTCGAGTGCCTCGGCACCACGAACCTCTCCTACGACAATCCGGTCAGGACGCATACGCAAGGTGTTCCTCACCAGGTCGCGGATCTGCACTGCACCTTTGCCTTCGATGTTGGCGGGGCGTGATTCCAGGGTCAGGACGTGCTCTTGGTGCATCTGGAGCTCTGCGGCGTCCTCCACCGTGACGATTCGCTCGTCTCCGGGGATGTATGACGACATGACGTTGAGCGTTGTCGTCTTACCCGAACCGGTACCACCTGAGATGATGACGTTCAACCGCCCCCGGACACAGGCCCTGGCGAAGTCAGCAGTCCGCTGGGTCATGGTTCCGAAGCTGATCAGGTCGGCTTCCTGATAGGGATCGATCGAGAACTTACGAATCGTTAGGAAAGGTCCCCCGATCGAAAGCGGTGAGATCACCGCATTGACACGAGATCCGTCAGGAAGACGGGCGTCAACCATCGGTGTGGCTTCGTCGACACGACGGCCGATCTGGCCGACGATCTTGTCGATGATCCGCCTGAGGTGGGTCTCGTCAACGAACTTGGCATCTGACTTGAGGATGCGCCCATTCTTTTCGTAGTAGACGTCGTAGGGCCCGTTGGCCATGACTTCAGTCACGTCCGGGTCGTTGAGCAACGGGTCGATCGGCCCGTAGCCCAGGACGTCGGACGCGATCTCATTGAGAAGTGCGCGGCGGTCGGCACTGGTGAGGGGTAGACCCTGTTCCTGGTCGACTGCCCACTCGAGCATCTCGAGGACACGGAGCCGGAGCTCGGCGTCGGACATTCCTCTGTCGTAGAGAGTCGGGCCTAGTTCTTCGACGACCTTGAAGTGAAGACGTCCGCGGAGGTCTCCCAAAGCGTCGGTTCTGTTCGTTGCGACATCGACCGACTCGCTCTGTCTGGCCGCTGCAACTCTTTCTGATAATGATGGCATAACGCCTCCAACCCCCTATTTGCGTCCGAAAAGACCGGACTTGCCACTTGACTCTGGAATATTGTCTGCAACAAGCGCTGCGACACTTTCGAGACCTTTTGCGACCTTCGACTTCGGCTCGGACTCGACGACCGGGCGGCCCTCGTTGACAGACGCTGCCACCAACGCATCCGAAGGCACTGCAGCATCGATGCTGATCTTGAGTGCAGCCTCGATCTCTTTGTTGTCGAGCTTCGATCTCGAGTTGGAACGGTTCATGACGAGACTCACCGCACCGGTGCTGAACTTGAGCAAACGGAGGGTGTCCAGGGCGAGCTTGGCGTTCTTGACACTCGGCAGGTCCATGTCGACGACCATCAAGACCTGGTCTGATTTCTCAACCAGCGACAGGATCAACTCGTCCAACATCGATGCGGTGTCGACAATGATGTAGTCGTAGTTCTCTTGAAGTATCTCGATCATGTGCATCAGGCCGGCAGTCGTGATGTCGTCGGCGAACGCCGGCTCGAGAGGAGCGGCGAGAACCTTCAGACCACTGGGATGCTCGGTGAGCAGGCTCTCGAGGAGCTCACTGTCGAGGTGGTGCAACTCGTGGGCTGCGTTGACCATGGTGAACTTGGGCTCGAGCTGGAGTACGAGGCAGACGTCCCCGAATTGAAGGTCGGCATCGACGAGGACAACCTTCTTGTCAACGATCCGGTTGAGGAGCAGAGCGAGGTTTGTCGAAACAACTGTGGTCCCGCTCCCGCCCTTCGCCGACCATACGGTGACGATGCGCCCCTTCTCTCCTTCTTCCGGAGCGGCAGGAGCCGATGATCCGCCGGCGGCCTTGGGCCGCTTCAGGACGTCATGGGCGAATCGCTCGATGGCCTCCTCGACTTTTTGCTCGTCGAGGGGGATCTCGATGACGTCCGAGACGCCGGAGCGCATCGCCTGGCGGAGCAGGTCGGATGTCACTACCTCGGCCACCAGCATCACGATCAGCGACGGGTCTTCGTTGTGAAGAGTCCGAACTTCATCCATGGACGACCCTTCCGTGTAGGAAGGGCCGAGCAGGACCATCCGGACGTCGCTGGTAGCGACTATCTGGCTTGCGGCCTCGATTGAACGTGCTGTCGGCAGCCGGCCATCGAACAACTCTTTCGCTTTTGCGAGAAAGTCGTCGTCCTGGTCGACAACCAGCAGGTTGTTCTCAGCCAATGACATCGGTCAAACCTCTCAGTTCTCGAATATATCGTCGAGCAGGTTGCCGCCGAACAGCGTATCGATGATCACACCGTTTGTCTCGACT
>JBGTNX010000074.1:0-22068 GCA_041742825.1 Acidimicrobiia bacterium
GGGGGGCGGGGGTCGGGGGCAGGCAGCAGCCTGCACGCCCTCGCTAACAACCGCGACCCACGCCGTGTCCAGCGCGGTCGCCGGGCGGGGAGTGTCGGCAGCCAGCAGGCCCTGGGGCGGGGGCTGGTGGACTTCGCCGACCTGGAGTCGGTCGTCATCGGCCTGGCGGACCGGGTTGGCAGGCGGTTGCGGCGCAAGGGGCGTTCGGGGTCGACCGTCACGGTTGGGGTCCGTCTGTCTGGCCCGCGCCGGCTCACCCGGAGCCACACTTTGAAATGGCCCACAGCGTCCACACGGGCGATCGCCGCCATCGCTTCCTACTTGCTGGAACGGGCCCTCGAAGGCTACGAGGGCCCGGTCACGCTGGTGAGCGTCACAGTCTCCAAACTCACCATCGACCGGCACATCCAGATGGAACTCGGATTCGACGACGGCCTGGTGACCACTGCGGGGTCGCGTGCAGCAGACCGCTCGAATTCCCTCGACTCGAAGGTCGACCTGATCCGGGACAGATTCGGGGTAAAGGCGATCAGCATCGGCGCCCGCGACGGTGGCCCCTCCGACGACTTCCGGAAACTAGCGGAGCGGTCGTGATGCAGGCACACCCGTTGGCGACCAGCGTGCCGGATGATCGGTCAGATCGTTTCCGTTGACTCTTCCTGGATCCGCACCGGGCCTGCCCCTTCGGGGTGTTTTCCCTCGGCCGCCGCATAGAAGGCCCGCAGCTCGGTCATCAGATTGGCGGGGACGCCGTCGTATTGGATCGGATCCCCCATGGTTATTTTCTTCTCGCTGTAACTCAGGCGGGCGGGAACGATGGGCACCCCGGTTGCGGCGGCGATCTTCATGAACCCCGACTTCCAGAATTCTGCAGCCTTTCTGGTCCCTTCCGGTGCGAGGACCAGGGCAAACCCCTCGCTCGACTCGAATTCGGTTTTGACCCGTTCGATGACCCCTCCCGGACGGCTGCGATCAACCGGGATCCCTCCGAGCTTGCGAAACACCCATCCGAAAGGCCCATCGAAGA
Organism: Acidimicrobiia bacterium; assembly: GCA_041742825.1. Lineage (GTDB taxonomy): Bacteria > Actinomycetota > Acidimicrobiia > Spongiisociales > ZC4RG35 > MA-ANB-1. Next base: position 1,028 of record JBGTNX010000074.1, read on the forward strand.
GCGAGTGCTTGCCGAGGTATTTGGGTGTGAAGTCCCAGTGCCTGGTCGCCGCCAGGAAGGCAACGAAGTCCCAGTTTGTTGTGTGAGGAGCCCCGATGACGATGAATCGGGGGTCAGAAGGCACCTGACCGATAAACTTCCACCCCCGGAGCTTGAGGTAGGTATGGGCAAGCCACTTCACCCAACGATGATGGCAGGATCGCAGCTACCGGGCGATCCGCGTTCCTAAGGCGTCACGTATCAAATGTGATACCTACAGCCATAAGAACGGCGGTCGCGCCCTCCGGTCAAGCCTTTTCAGCTAAGGCGGCCAGGAATTCGCGCATGAACGCGGGCAGGTCGGCCGGCGACCTCGAAGTGATGATGTTGCCGTCTCTCACCATTTCCTTGTCCTGCCAGTTGGCGCCCGCGTTCTCCAGGTCGTCCCGGATCGAGTGGAACGACGTCGCATCCTTGCCGTCGAGCAAGTCCGCGGATACCAGCATCCAAGGGCCGTGACATATTGCTGCGGTCGGTTTTCCTGCCTGACCCAGCTCCGATACCAGCAGCACCATCTCGGGGCACCGTCTCATGTAGTCGGGTGAGAAGCCCCCCGGAATCACAACTGCATCGAACTGGCCGCTGTCGACCTCGGAGGCGGAGACGGTCGTTACCGCCACGGTCCCGTACTTGCCCTTGTGGCTCGTGTCCGATTCACAGCCAACCAAGTCGACCTTGTGTCCGTCCTCCAGCAACCGGTAATAGGGATACCAGAGCTCGATGTCTTCGAACATATCGGCGGTCAAGACTGCAACATGGCTGATGAGAAACTCCTTCTTCCAGGGAACTTACCCGACTGCGGCAGGGGCAAACGCAAGGTCAGGTTTTGCGGGAAGGGGCCGACTCGAAACCTTGCTCGCCCACCCAAACCAGGGAATCGACTCCTCGGGTTGCCTCGACGATTTGGGCTGCCAGCTCATCGTCGATCGCACCAATTTCATCACCCCGGTGGAACACCTTTAGCTTGGCCTCATCAGGAAGCAGCGACGCCAGCGGCCCGGGGTGGGAGGTGATGACAGTCAGCTCGTACGGCATGCTTGTCCGGTCGGCGCGGTGGATCGAGTCCGCTTTGTAGGTGGAATAGAGGTGATAGGCGGCACCTCCAGCGAGGGCTGCGAGAGTTAGCTCGATCACAAGGGTCGACGTTTCAGGGGTCAGGCCAAAGAGTGCCTGGAAGATGAAGAGCAAGACCCCGACCACGGCCCCGGCCGCGGTCAAACCGAGGATGATTGCCATCCCCATCAAGTAGAACCGGCGGGGGAAGGAAGCTGCTTCTGGTGGCCTCGGTGCCTCCTGGGCGTTGGTCCAGAACATCCACCAGAGCAGGGCTGCTGCCGTGAAGGCAAGGACCAGGGAGACGGCCACGGTCGCGATGCTGTCGACAAGAGTGTTGCTCTCGAAGACGACGGCCACCAGGCTCGTGCCGAACCCGATTGCAGCACCGAGGCCGGTGGCCATCAGCAGGTATTCGTAGGCACGCACGATATCGGTGCGCTGTTCGCCGAGTTTGGGCCGGTGGTGCCACCAGATCAGACTCGAGACGATCAATACCGCGATCAGACCGGTTAGGGGTTCGAAATGGCTGCCCGGGGAGTCGGGTCGGTCGAGGAAGAACGTGGCAACAAAGGCCGCTATCGCGGTGGCGGTGCCCACAATTGTGATCATCGAGGTGTACGAGACGATCACGATGTAAGTCAGCCTGGTCCCATCCGGCTCGGCAGACCAGGGTCGTAGCCATCGCCATGCCCATACCGCCCCACCGACCACGGTCATCCCGATGCCGATGTCGAAGCTCGAGCCCCGGACGTTTGCGTAGAACGTCCCGTAGACGGCCGCCAATAGTGAGTAGAGGAGGTAGGACGAGCCAATAGCCAGGGTTCCGAGACCGATGAACGAACCCACAACTCTTGGGATCTGGGAGATGGTGCTTCCGGGTCGGTCGGATCGGGAGGCCCACTCGTGGATGCCGACCACTGCGGCAATGATCAGGACGTCGGTGAGCCTGGGAATGTCGCTGTCACTGAAGACGGCACGAATGATGAGGATTGCGTAGACCACCAGCCACGTGACGTACACGGCCTCGGTGAAAGCGAGGTACAAGGCCCATCCGACGGACCCCGGAAACTCGTTCCGACGCTCATCCTGGCGGCGCCACAGGTAGTAGGTGAGCGGGGCAGCAACGATCAACCCCGCCAACGCACCGGCCAGGTCCCCTCGTGAAGTGCCAACCAGGTCGGTTCCGGGGAAAGCGGCGCGCCCGAGTAGGAACAGCGCCCAGACGGTTCCTCCGACAAATATGGCGAGCAGACCGTATGCAACAAGGTCTCCGCCTTCGCTTCCTCCCTGTTCTTTGCCGGCGAACGCTTTGATGATCGCGATGACCGCCGCGATCAGCAGCAGAGGAGCAATAAGGCCGAGGAGCACGACGGTCATACCCCGCACTCGAAGTAGAAGTACGGCCAGGCGATTTCGGTGATCCCCCAGGTGCCGGATTCTAGCTCCAGGCGGTAAGGCCCGGGATCGAACCCGTAGCCATCGAAGCTCGACCCATCACCGAGACGCAATGAGACGTGGACAATCGTCTCGTTATCGAACTCCTCGATATCTCCGAGCGTCGCGGTGAAGTCGTCGTATGGGCCCGCGCTGGAGATGTCGGCGGTTGAGCACTCTTCCTGGAGGCTCGGTGAAAGCTGATCGTGGGCAGTTTCGAGGTCGTTGTCGTCTATTGCCTGCAAGAACGCTTGGACCGTTCCTTCGGCAGTCGAACGGTCGAGGACCACCGGTTCGCGAAAAAGCGCAATCAGGGAAAGGACCAAAAGGACGGAGCCGGCGACCACCGGGACTATCCATTTGCGCTGATTGGAGCCCTGCTCTGACATAAACGACATTGTTGCAGGTATCACACTTGGGAATGGGGCAGATCCATGCCGATTCCACCCCGAACGCTCAGGTGGGTTCGAGTATGTCGGGGATACCGGCCCCGATCAGGACCTCCGGCTGGTAACCGTGCCGCTGCAGGAGTGAAGCTGCCAGTGACGCCCTATAGCCCGTCTCACACCCGATCAACACCGGTGTGTCCCGGTCGACTTCTGGAGGCACGGCGACGGCCAGATCGGGCGCATACTTGCGATGGGACCCTTCGATGACTCCGGACTCCCATTCGTTCGGTGCGCGGACGTCGAGCACCGGGACCCCCTCGGCCATCCGGGTAGTGAAGGATCCGACGGTGTGGACCGGGAAGGACGACAGTTCGAGGTCCCAGGAATGCAGATCGTTGACAACCCCGACGACCCGGTCGTATCCGATTCGGGCCAGTTGTCGCCGGGCCTCGTCAACAGACTGGTCGTGGTCGAGGACGAGCAAGAGCGGCGAATTGAACTCGGTGACCCATCCCACCCAGACTCCAAAGTCGTCCCTGAGTTCCATCCCGAGCGATCCCGGGATGTGGCCGGCCGCGAAAGCAGCCTTGGGCCGGGCGTCGATAACGGTCACCGCCGGATCGAGTTCATCGAAGCGCTGACTGGAAAATACAGGTGGCGGAGTCAGGTCCGGGGGCGGAGTGCCTGCCAGGTTGGTCGGTCCCATAAAGCGGTAGTACGACGGATAAGGGACCAGGCCGGAGTGTTGGGCGGTGACAAAGGAATCGGCGTCGGTGTGCTGCAACACCGGGTTCGAACGCTTCTCGTCTCCGATAGTCGAAGTCTCCCTTGCAGCTCTGGAGGCCGTGCAGAAGCTGCCTGCGCCGTGAGTCGGGTAGAGCCCGACAGCGTCGGGCAGCTCGGCCAGCCTGTTGACCGACTGATACTGCAATCGGGCGAGCGTTTCCGAACGATCCATGCCGAGCAGGTCGGAACGCCCCGACGAGCCGACAAGGAGACTGCCTCCGGAGAAGACGGCCTCTTCGACACCATCGATGACCACCACGTACGAGACGTGCTCGGGGGTGTGGCCCGGAGTGTGCAGCGGGCGGATCGAAATCCCGTTCGCAGACAGTTCCTCGCCGTGGAAAGCCGGGCGATGTCGGTACACCGGCGCAGCTCCGGCTGGAATCACAAGTTCGGCATCGAGTGCACTGGCGATCTCTCTGGCCCCGGAGACGTAGTCGTTGTGAAGGTGGGTCTCGAACACCCACCTTACCTCCACGCCGAGCGTTTCGACGATGGATGTGAAGCGATCGATATCCCGCTGCGGGTCGACGATGAGGCCCAAACCATCATGGGCCAGGATGTAGGTCGAGTCTCCGAGGCCCTCGGTACGCACCGTCTCGATTTTCACGCTCACTCCTGCATCCCCAGGGCCTTCACGCCTCCAGCCATATTGGCGACTCTGGTGAAACCGGCGGTTGCGAGGTGAGCGGCCACCTGTGCGCTGCGCGACCCGGACCGGCACACGCAGAGCACAGCCCGGTCGCTGTCGAGCTCGGATAGCCGGTCGACGATCTCGCTCATTGAAATGAGGGTTGAGCCGGGGAGCGTCCCCAGATCCCATTCGGCAGGCTGGCGCACGTCGAGGACGATTGCATCGTTCTCCGATGACCAGGTCTCCCATTCCTCGGCTGGCACGCTTTCGAACTTGGACATTTGACCTCTTATCAAACCCGCGCTGTCTGCGCTCTGCCCGCGATTCTAAGACCGGTGCCCGGGCCGGGCCGTATCCCGCGCAGCACTTGGATGACATTGTGAGTGGACTCGGGGAATAGACGGAAGACATGTTCGAGTCGCCGCACAGGTTTTCGAAGCAGGGTCGCCCGGAACCCCCGGCCGGTTGGGAGTACGTGGACGAGCTCGAGGCCATCGCGGAGTGGCTCACCGCAGGCGCGGATCACAGCCCGGAGTTGGCTGCGGCCGTGGCCGGGATGGACACCTTCCGGGGGGTCGAGACCGTAAAGCGCTGGCTGCACAACTTCGCTTCGGTGCACGGCTCACGGGCGGAAGGCCCTGGCGGGTTTCTCGACCGTCTGATCGAGGGGAGACGGCAGCGAGGGCCCGCCCCCGCCGGGTCGGCACTGGACGCCGAGATCGCTTCGAGGCTGGAAGTCCTGGAGCACCTGTGCTCGATCCCGGACAACTACCGCTGCGCCCTCCTGCTCAAAGAAGGGAGCGGGCTCACGGTGGAGCGAACTGCCTTTCTCATGGGCGTGTCCAAGGCGTCGCTGCGGTCGATCCTCTACCGCGCCCGCCGCGCCGTCGGCTCCCGCGGCGGGGAGCCAAAGCTCCAGAGGTAGTCGCCTACAATCGCCGAGCGCACAACCCGGAGGGACAAATCAGAATCGCAGTGCTCGCCTCGGGCTCTGGCACGAATTTCCAAGCATTGATCGATGCTGCAGACCCCAACGTCGACATCTCAATGCTGATATCCGACCGACCGGATGTGGGCGCACTGGCGAAGGCCGAAGCTGCGGGGATCCCATCTTGTCTGATCAGGTACGGTCAGTTCGCCGATCGCGACGCCTTTTCTCGGGCGTTGGTCGAGGCCGCAGCGGAGTCGGGGGCCGAGTCACTTATCCTGGCCGGATTCATGCGGATCCTCGCGCCGGTGGCGATCAGGCAATACCGCGATCGGATCCTCAACATCCATCCCTCTCTGCTTCCCGCATTCCCCGGTGCTCATGCCGTGGCCCAGGCTCTCGCCTACGGAGTGAAGGTGAGCGGTGTCACAGTCCACTTCGTCGATGAAGTAGTAGACCACGGCCCCATCATCGCCCAGCGCCCTGTACCTGTCCTCCCCGGAGACACCGAGGAGACACTCCACGAGCGGCTCCAACTCGAAGAGCACAAGGTCTACCCCGAGGTTGTCTCCGCCTTCGCTGCCGGCCGGGTTGAGGTGAGCGGGCGGGAGGTGGTCTGGTCGTGAAAGTAGAGGTAAAGCGGGCCCTCGTGAGTGTCTACGACAAGTCGGGGCTCGAAGACCTGGCGAGAGGCCTGGCCGGGGAAGGGGTCGAGATCGTCTCATCCGGGGGCACTGCCAGCGCCCTGGAAGAGGCTGACATTGCGGTTACCCGCGTCAGCGAGGTGACCGGTGCCCCGGAAATTCTCGGAGGACGGGTCAAGACCCTCCACCCTGCCATCCATGGGGGGATCCTGGCCCGTCCCGGCGATGCCGGAGACCTGGCGGAGATGGAATCGTCGGGTTTCGACTACTTCCAGCTCGTGGTGGTCAACCTCTACCCCTTCCGGGAGACTGTTGCTGACCCCGCTTCCACCGAGAGCGACATAATCGAGAAGATCGACATCGGAGGCCCGGCGATGATCCGGTCCGCAGCGAAGAACCATCGATTTGTCGCTGTCGTTACTAGTCCGGATCGCTATCAGGAGGTGCTTGCGGCCATCGCAGGTGGAGGGGTCGACGACGACCTTCGCCGCAGCCTGGCTGCCGACGCCTTCTTCCACACCGCTGCTTACGACGCCGCGATCGTGGGCTGGATTGGCGACGATCTGGTGATCCCGTTGCGGTGGCATGCTGGCCTCCGCTACGGGGAGAACCCGCAACAGGGTGCCGCCGTGTACCGGGAGGACGGCGCCTCTCCGTGGTGGTCCGAAGCACACCAGTACCAGGGCAAGGAGATGTCCTTCAACAACTATGCCGATGCTGAGGCGGCCTGGCGTCTGGCTTCCGATGTACCTGAGGCGTCGGTTGCGATCATCAAGCACACCAATCCCAGCGGTTTCGGCCATGCCGCCACGGTTGCCGGGGCATTCGAGAAGGCTTGGGAGTGCGATCCGGTATCCGCGTTCGGCAGCGTTATCGGGATCAACGGGCACGTCGATGTCGAAACGGCACGATTGATCGCCGACCGTTTCATCGAGGTCGTGGTTTGCAGTTCGGTGGCTCCGGATGCGCTTGCCATTCTGTCCAAGAAGAAGAACCTTCGGGTGCTCGAGGCGCCGCCGCCGGGCAGTGACGACTCCGACCTCCGGCGTATCGAGGGCGGATTCCTTGTCCAAGAGCGAGACTCCGACATCGGAGAGTTGTGGGAGGTCGTCTCCGATAGAGATCCGACTGAGGACGAGTCGGTGCAACTCAGCGCTGCGATGACCGTTGCCATGCACGCAAAGTCGAACGCAATCGTGATCTTCAAGGACTTCGCAGCAGTCGGGGTGGGTGCCGGGGATCAATCCCGGGTCGGGGCGGGCCGGCGGGCAGCGGCCCAGGCTGGCGACCGCGCTCGCGGTGCGGTTGCGGCATCCGATGCTTTCTTTCCGTTTCGTGACGGCATCGATGCCCTCGCCCAGGCCGGGGTGACCGCAATCGTGGAGCCGGGCGGGTCGCGTAACGATCAGGAGATCATCGACGCTGCCAACGAGCACGGGATCGCCCTGGCATTCTCCGGCAACCGGCACTTCAAGCACTGATGTCTGCCCGGCTACTCGATGGCAAAGAGGTTGCCGCTGCGGTGAAGGCGGAGGTCACGGCAGCCGTGTCGGGGCTCGGCTACCACCCCGGCCTGGCCACGGTGTTGGTCGGAGACGATCCGGCGTCGCACGCCTACGTCAAGGGCAAGCGCCGGGATGCCGAAGAGGTGGGGATCACATCGGTTCACCACGAGTTGCGCGGGGACACCAGCAACGAAGTTCTCGAAGAGTTGATCGCAACCCTGAATGGCGACGATCAAATCGACGGGATCCTGGTGCAGCTTCCCTTGCCGTCGGGTCTCGACTCCGAACAGATCGTGGAGAGAATCGATCCGGCCAAAGACGTCGACGGACTCCACCCGTACAACCTCGGGCGGCTTGTGCTCGACCGTCCCGGCCTTCGCCCATGCACACCGGGGGGCATCATGCGGATTCTCGACCATTACGAGATTGCAACCTCGGGTGCCCGTGCGGTGATCGTGGGGAGATCGTTCCTGGTGGGCCGGCCTCTGGCGTTGATGCTGGCAAGCCGGGGTGCGGACGCCACCGTCTCTGTTGCTCATTCGCGGACGACAGATCTTGCGGCAATCACAAAGCAGGCCGACATTCTCGTTGCGGCGGTGGGTTCTCCCGGCCTGATCACCGCCGAACATGTCAGGGAGGGTGCTGTCGTCGTCGATGTCGGCATCAACCGGGCCAATGGGGGGATCGTGGGAGATGTCGACTACGACTCGGTGGCAGACGTCGCCTCAGCAATCACCCCAGTACCAGGCGGGGTGGGTTTGATGACCCGCGCATTGCTCCTGGCCAACACAGTCGCGGCCGCCAGAGCACGGCGGGAGTCTTGAATCCCGTTCCTAAGGTTCCACGTATCGTATTTGATACGCAGAGCATCGAGAACGCCCCGGCAACACCAGCCGGCTGCTAGCTCAACGGAGCGATACTGAAGAAGACGTGGAAGGGCACGCAGTAGATGACGACGCTGCCGAACTCTGAGGCGTCGATCCCATCGGGGATCTCGTAGTTCTGGTCTCCGATGTTCCCCTTGAGCGACCCCAGGTCCACATAACCGTCCAGGTCTGCGGAGGCCGTCGGGCTGTCGTGAGGCACCAGGTAGACATGGAGGTCAGGTCCGTTGGTCACCTCGAAGTCCTCGAACCGGAGCAGGGTGGAGCCGTCGTCGAGCTGGTAGATCGTCGCAGTCCCGGTGCCGTGATGGTTGGCATCTGCATCCCTGAACTCACCTCCCAAGAGGGCGTTGGGCCCGGCGGCTTCGCTCGTCGAGGTGGCTGGTGTCGAGGACGTCGTTGTGTCGTTGGAGCCCAGGGTGGTCGTGGTGGACTCGCCTTCGGTCTCCACCGCAGCGGCTTGAACCGGGAAGGCTTCGTTCACCTCGGAGTCGAGGAAGAGCGGCGAGACAAGCCACCACGCCACCACGAGGGCGGGGATCCCGATCACGATTGCACCGATCGCGACTGTTCGACGGTTGAATCTCTTCATGGCGCACAACCTACGCAAGCAAGGTGAAAGTGGGCATAAAGACTGATGGTGGCTGATGTATCCGGGAGCAATAGACCCCGCCGGGTCATGGGAGTGCACGGGTTGGCACTGGCTAGGCTTTGCGTTCCCTTTCAACTCGAGGAGAAGTCACGCAATGGGCACACCGATCAGCATGGGACCCGACGGTCTTGTTGTAGCCAACGACCCGATCATCCCCTTCATCGAAGGCGACGGTATCGGGCCCGACATTTGGGCCGCTGCGGTCAGGGTCTTCGACGCTGCAGTCGAAAAGGCATACGAAGGTGAGCGACGTGTCGAGTGGACCGAAGTCCTCGCCGGCCAGAAGGCCTTCGACGCTGCCGGCTCCTGGCTGCCCGACGAGACCGTTGACGCATTTGGTGAATACCTGGTGGGGATCAAAGGTCCCCTGACCACGCCGGTCGGCGGAGGGATCCGGTCGCTGAACGTTGCGCTGCGCCAGATTCTCGATCTCTACGCCTGTGTGCGTCCGGTCCGGTGGTTCCATGGAGTTCCGTCGCCGGTCAAAGACCCGGGCGCAGTCGACATGGTGATCTTCAGGGAGAACACCGAAGACGTCTATGCCGGCAAAGAACTCGAAGAAGGAACCGAGGATGCGAAGAAGCTCCTCGAGTTTCTCGAGGCCGAGTTCGGATGGGAGATCCGCCCCGACTCGGGACTGGGTCTGAAGCCGATGTCGATTACCGGTTCGAAGCGGCTGATCCGTGCAGCCATCAGGTATGCCCTCGCCAACAAGCGCCGCTCGGTGACCATCGTGCACAAGGGAAACATCATGAAGTTCACCGAGGGCGCCTTCCGCGCCTGGGGTTATGAGCTGGTCAAAGAGGAGTTCTCTGACGTGGCAGTGTCGTGGGAGGACAGCGGCGGCGAGGCCGGGGACAAGCTATTGGTCCAGGACGTGATCGCAGATGCGATGTTGCAGCAGGTGCTGACCCGGCCTGGCAACTACGACGTGATCGCTACCACCAACCTCAACGGGGATTACCTGTCGGATGCCCTTGCCGCCCAGGTCGGCGGGATCGGCATCGCTCCCGGAGGAAACATCAACTACGACACCGGCGTGGCCATCTTCGAGGCAACTCACGGAACTGCGCCCAAGTATGCCGGCCAGGACAAGGTCAACCCGGGTTCGGTCATCCTCTCGGGGGAGATGATGTTCCGTTACATGGGCTGGGATGAAGTCGCAGACCTGATCGTCAAGGGGATCGAGGGCGCCATTGCCGCCAAGACCGTCACCTACGACTTTGCCCGCCTCACCGACGACGCCACCGAAGTCAAAACCTCCGAGTTCGGCGACGCAATCATCGCCCACATGTGACCCGCGGGGGTGGTGAGTCACCGTTCCTAAGGCTGTAGATATCGTATTTGATACGCAGGGGATCCAGTTCTGGCCCGGTCCGGGCCTCACCTGATCTGTACGCTCCAGTGATCAAATGTGATACGTGGAGCCTTAGGAACGCGTTTAGTCCCTGCCCGAGATGAGGGCGATGAGACGGAGCAGCTCGAGGTAGAGCCAGACGATTGTGACCATCAGGCCGAAGGCGGCGAACCAAGACATCCAGCCGGGGGCACCTTCGTTGATCCCACGCTCGATGATGTCGAAGTCGAGGAGCAGGTTGAACGAGGCGACGCCGACAATCAGGAGACTGATCCCGATTCCAAGCGGCCCGGTGTCGAATACCGAGGGAATGTTGACGCCAAAGAGGCTGAGGACGATAGTCGCCACGTAGAAGATGCCGATGCCGACCGTCGCCAGGATCACCATCGAACGCAGCCGCTCGGTGACCTTGATGATCCTCGTCGCGTACAGGAAGAGCATCGCCGTGAATACGGCGAGGGTGGCCAGGATTGCCTGGATCACGATCCCGTCGAATAGGGTCGAGTAGAGGCTGGAGATTGCCCCGACCATGACTCCCTCGGCTACGGCGAACAACGGGCCGGTCACCCGTACCCACTGCGGCTTCATCATCGTGGCGATCAAGAGGGCGAAGAGAGCGATCATGGAGATCAGCAGGATCCTGCTGATCGACTCGGCGTTGATCCATCCGAACACCGCACCAGCGAGCAGCAGCGTGAACAGGGTCCCCGTGGCCCGCATGGTGTCGCCCATTGTCATTCGGTCCCCGGGGGCGGTGACTATGGGGGCGTGGGCGGTCTCGACGCTGGCGTCGGCGTCGGGCTTACCGAATTGTCGGGTTAGTACTGGGTTGGCCATATCGGGCGGATTCTAGGCGTGAGAATTCGGCTGTCACCTCATCGGCCCATCGAGAAGAACTCGGGATTGGGCTGGATCGAGCCCAGATGCGCCACCCGATTGGAGAGAGCGAAGAGGGCAGTAATCGAGCCGATGTCCCAGATGTCCTCGTCGCTGAAGCCGTGTTCGGTGAGCGTTTCAAAGTCGGTCTCGTTGATCTCTTCGGGGAATCTCGCCAGCATCACCGCGAACGCCAACATGGCGCGCTGACGGTCAGTGACGGGAGCGGTCCTCCAATTGGTGGCGATTTGGTCGGTGATCTCTGAGTCCTTCGCCCTGATGCGGAGGATGGCGCCGTGGGCGATGACGCAGTAGAGGCAGTCGTTCGCCGCGCTCGTTGCGACGACGATCATCTCCCGTTCGGACTTGGCCAGCCCGGAGTCCCGGTCCATCAGGGCATCGTGATAGTCCATGAACGCCCTCAGCTCATCGGGTCGGTGCCCCATCGCGAGGAAGACGTTGGGGATGAAGCCGGTCCTCTCCGCGATTGGCTCGATACGCTCGCGGAGGTCGTCCGGAAGGTCCGACAGGTTGGACAGTGGGTAGCGACTCATACCCCGACCACACTAATGAAACCGGTGTTATCTCTCCGCAAGGCCGACCGATCGGGCGAATTCACGGAGATGCTCCTTGTCCCCATCTGGCATCGATGAGCGGTCGAGCACTTCGAGTGTGCTTTCCGCCTCCTGCCGGAGTGCTCCGGTCCTCGACTCATGGCCGGCTTCTACTACCAAACCGATCAGGCTGCTCAGCGTTTCCAGCAAGGCCCTGAGGACGTGGGGCTGGTCCATGGCATTGAGCCTGATCTCCCGGAAGGCGCCGTGCACGTAGTCAGAGTGGGTGAGGGCCCGAGGCATGAAGACCCGACAACCGCGTTCGTTGCTAGCCACCCGTCCCGGTAGGTCGTTGAGCAGGAGAGTCCGCATCGGCCCGGTCAGGTGGTGGACGACGTCGGCGCCGGTGGTGGCGTCGTTGAGTGAGGGAGACAATGCACGGAGGGCGATATCGACCATCTGTCGAATCCCGTAAGAAGGGTCGGATTCGATGCTGCGGGTTCGTCCCAGGTCGATGGCCCGGCCCAGCGCCAACTCGGTTGCCTCCTCGACTTCGGGCCACATCGTGGCGGCAACCTCGCCCGCCGCGATGTAGTCACCGGTTCGGATGTCGAGGCGCACAATGGTCCCGTCTGGCAGGGCGTCGAGGAGTGCACCGATGTCGATCGAGCGGACCCATCCCGACTTGGTCACTGCCATTCTGGAAAGCGAGTCGCCGTCGGGAGAGGGGTCGGAGTCGGTGGCAACAACATCCCTGTCGGGGAGGTCCTGGAACGAGCGCTGGGTCTGTTCGGCCAGGGTCCGCACGATGGTGTCGATGCGCATACTTCGCATGATCCGGTCGATGAATGAGACGATGGCGACCATCGACACCACTGCCAGGATCACTGCGATTGTCACCGAGATGTCGTGGGTGGTCCTGATGGTCTCCTCCCCGCCCCTTACTGCGACCAGGACAAACAGGGCGTAGACGAAGGTGCCGATGGTGAGACCGATTGTCACCTGCTGGTAACGGTCGCGCAGGAACCCCTGGGTCACCCGCGGAGAGAACTGACTGGTGGCAAGCTGGACGACAACAGCCGTCATAGAGAAGACGATTGCGGCGACTGTCACAGTTGCCGTAGCCACAGTCGACAGAATCGACCTCGCCGAGTCGACAGTGGTCGGGACCAGCCACGGGAAAATCGAGTTGTCCTCCGTGGCGAGACCGTCGAGAGCGATGGCGATACGGGAGAGGACACCGAGGAAGACGATGATGCTGGCCGGAATCAAGAAGAAACTGTCTTTGATCCGGTCGAACCATGAGATCAGCATCGCCTCACCCGCCTGGCCCAGCGCAAGCCGCAGAGGTCACCCGGCGTCCGTCGGGTCGTTCCATTCCGGATCACTCTCCCACTCATCATTGCGCTCCGCGACCCGCTCCAAGGCCTTGCCCGCTTCCTCACGGGTCGGAAACGGCCCGATCCGTGTGGTGATCCGACAACCCAGTTTCGGCTCAACAGTCTTGTGCTCGATGCAGTAGTACCACTCTTCGTCCATATGGGGATGTTGCCACATCGGGCGCGCAGTTGATCCGATGGAGATTTGAACCGACAATATGGGCTTGAGACGTCGACCGGGTTCGGGGCCGAAGGCAACGTTGGGCCGGGTTTTGATCCCGATCCTCCTCCTGGTCGCCGGATGCTCTCAGCCCAGTCCCCGTGATGTGCATTGGGTTCTAGGCTCTGGCACGGTTTACCCGTGGAGACGAATTCTTGAAAGTCACGATGTGCGTTGCGGTCATGGCACTGGCCGGTGTCCTGTATCTGGTGGCGCGCCGCTCGGGGCGGCCGAGTCCGTCGGGCTCTGCAACTGCCGGAGCTCGCGTCCCTCGTCGGTGGGCCCGGCATCGGGACGATGTTTGCCATACGACCAAATTATCCGGGCTGGCGAGTGTCGTCGTGTCGGCGTCAGGGGGGATAGCTTTCGTGGGTGCCCTCATCCTGAGTCCTTCCACAGTTCCGTTGGCCGACCACCTGGCGGGGGGTCGCGCAGAGCGGGATCGGATTGTTCGGCGAACTCAAGGCCTGAGCACCGCCCGCCGGATGGGGGAAGGTTTGGGTCGGTCCTACACTCACCCCGATGGCAACAGCGCTACGGATAACCAGGCCGGGGGATGTGCTTCCCGAAGAAGAAGTCGCTGCGCTGCAGCCGATCATCGACGACATCAACCGGCTCAAAGTGGAGCGGAACGCCATCGTCGCGGCCCACAATTACATGACACCCGACATCTACCACCTAGCTGCCGATGTGACGGGCGACTCATTGAAGCTCGCTTACCTGGCGCGAGAGACCGATGCCGAGGTGATAGTTCTCGCCGGGGTCCACTTCATGGCCGAGACCGCAAAGATCATCGCCCCCGAGAAGACCGTCCTCATTCCCGACCTCCAGGCCGGCTGCTCGCTTGCCGACGGGATCAATGGCGAAGACGTCCGCAATCTGAAGGCGGAATACCCGGGGGTGCCAGTAGTCACCTATGTGAACACCTCTGCCGAAGTGAAGGCCGAGTCCGACATCACCTGCACCTCCTCGAATGCGGTGGCGGTGGTGGAGTCCCTCAATGTCGATCGGGTGATCTTCACCCCGGACCAGTACCTCGGAATGTGGGTTGCCACCCAGACCGATGTCGACATCATCCTATGGGAGGGCTCCTGCATGGTCCACGAACGGTTCACCGGCGAAGAGGTCGCCATGCACCGTGAGGCGTACGGTGACGGAATTCAGGTGATCGCCCATCCTGAGAGCCCGCCCGACGTCCTCGCCGAAGCCGACTACGTCGGATCGACCCACGGAATGATCGAATGGGTGAAGACCAACCGTCCGGCGCGGGTGATGATGATCACCGAGTGCTCGATGGCGGACAACGTCTCGCTCGAAACGCCGGAGACCGAATATGTGCGGCCGTGCAACCTCTGTCCCCACATGAAGAGGATCACCCTCGAGAACATCCGCACCTCGCTGGCGACCATGACCCACCAGGTCGAAATCGACCCTGCGGTGGCCGATCGCGCCAGGGCGGCAGTCGAGAGAATGCTCGAGGTCGGCCGTCAGGACTGACGGCTCGAGATGATGGAAATGACCCGCCTCGATGCACCCCTCGTTGTCGGGGCCGGCGTAGCCGGGCTGACCGTTGCCTTGGGCCTGGATAAGGCATACGTAGTCAACGCTCCGGAGATGGGCTCGACGTGGTGGGCCCAGGGAGGTATCGCGGCCGCTCTCGCCTCCGACGACTCCCCCGGGCAACACGCCACCGACACCATGGCCGTAGGCGGAGGCCTTGCCGTTCAGGCGGCCGTCGATGCGCTGACCGCAGGCGGGCGGGATGCCATCGAGAGACTGCTGGCGATGGGAGCGGAGTTCGACCGCGATGCAGACGGGGAGATTCATCTCGGGCGAGAAGGCGGCCACCAGACCAGGAGAGTTGTGCACGCCGACGGCGACGCCACCGGCGCCGAGATAATGCGCGCCCTCAATGCCGCCGTCGACTCGGCGGACCACGTCTCCATCGTGGAGGCGAGGGTTGTCGATTTGGTCGAGGCAGGAGGAAGGATTGCCGGGGTGGTTGTGGCTGAAGGGCCCAACCGCTCGGTCCTGCTCGCTCCCGCGGTGGTCCTCGCCACCGGGGGAGCGGGGCGACTCTTTGCGCGGACCACCAACCCCCTCGGTGTCACCGGCGACGGAATTGCCATGGCGGCCCGGGTCGGGGCCCGGCTCGCCGACCTCGAGTTCGTCCAGTTCCATCCCACGGCCCTCCTTGCCGGCAAAGACCCCCTGCCCCTCCTCACCGAGGCTTTGCGTGGCGAGGGCGCCAGCCTCGTCGACGCCCATGGACGCCGTTTCATGGACCAATACCACCCCATGGCTGAGCTCGCTCCCCGAGACATCGTGGCAAGGGCGATCTTCTGGCAATACGACAAGGGCCTGGGCGGCGCCTACCTCGACTGCACTGCGATCCACGACTTCTCCGAAAGGTTCCCGACGGTCTTCGCTCATGCCCATTCGGTCGGTCTCGACCCGACGACCGACCGCCTGCCGGTCTCGCCTGCGGCGCATTACTACATGGGGGGAATCGACACCGATCTCAACGGGAGGACGTCGGTCCCCGGCCTCTGGGCCGTCGGCGAATGCTCCTCGAGCGGGGTCCACGGGGCCAACCGCCTCGCTTCGAACTCCCTGCTCGAAGGGTTGGTGTTCGGTTTGCGGGTGGCGACCGACGTCGGCAGCGGCCTGGTGGAGGTCGAAGGCCAGCCGAGGGCCCCCGAGGAGGCGATCGATCTTCCGCTGGTGGCAGGCCCCGCCCTCGACGACCTCAGACAGCTGATGTGGGACCGGGTGGGCCTGGTCAGGATCGGGTCGGGTCTGTGGGATGCCCGAAACGGGCTGATGGAACTCGAGCCGATCCTCCGCAGGACAATTGCGGGCAGGGTCGCCGTCGAGTTGTCGTTGATGATCGTGCTTGCCGCCCTCCGTCGGAGCGAGTCGCGGGGTGGACACTATCGGGCTGACTATCCCGAGCCCGACCCTCTCCAGGCACATCGAACCCTGGTCGATCCGACCCTGGTGAATATGGTTCCACTCACATGATTGCCGAGGAGATGTATGCCGAAATCGTGGCGCTTGCGCTGAGAGAGGACCTCGGCTCCGCCGGTGACATCACCACCAACTCCACTATTGCGCCCGATGCCACTGCCTCTGCCCAGTTCCGGACCCGTCGTCAGGGCGTGATCGCCGGCCTCGAGGTAGCCGCATACGTCTTCAGGACTTTCGACCCGTCGCTCGAGTTCGCTCCGAAGGTCAGCGACGGCGACAGGGTCGAGGCGGGGAGGGTGCTGGCAACCGTCGGGGGGAATACCCGCTCCATTCTCTCCTCGGAGCGGACCGCCCTGAACTTCCTGGCAAGGATGTCGGGGGTGGCGACCCAGACTGCGTTGCTGGTGGACGCCGTCGAAGGGACCGCTGCCAGGATCTCCGACACTCGCAAGACGATGCCCGGGTTCAGGGTGCTGGACAAGTATGCGGTTCGCATGGGCGGGGGTTCGAACCATCGGTTCGGTCTCCACGACGCAGTACTGATCAAGGACAATCACATTGTGGCGGTCGGTTCGATCACCGCAGCCGTCGATGCGGCCCGTTCCCGCTACGGCCACACGGTGACGGTCGAAGTCGAAGTCGACAGTCTGAAACAGCTCGAGGTACTCCTGGAGACCGATGCCGACACCGTCCTCCTCGACAACATGGCGCCGATCATGCTCGCCGAAGCGGTCGCCATGGTCGACGGCCGGATGACCACCGAAGCCTCGGGGAATGTCACCCTGGAAACAGTCCGGGAGATCGCCGAATCCGGAGTCGATGTGATCTCTGTCGGGTGGATAACCCACTCCGCTCCGCAACTGGATATCGGCCTCGACTTCACCTGACGGCCGAATACCAGATCCGTGACGAGCAGGTACGCTCAGAGACTATGAATCAACTTGTAAAAGTTGCCGTGACCGGCGCTGCCGGACAGATCGGTTACAGCCTCCTGTTCCGGATTGCCGCTGGCGAAATGCTCGGCCCTGAGCGGCCCGTGGTCCTGCAGATGCTGGAGATTCCCCCCGCGCTTCCGGCGCTTGAAGGGGTTGCGATGGAGTTGGAAGACTGTGCCTTCCCTTTGCTCGCCGGGATGGTGCAGACCGATCGGCCCGAAGCTGCCTTCGACGGGGCCGACTTCGCCCTTCTCGTCGGTGCCATGCCCCGTAAGGCCGGAATGGAACGCGGCGACCTGCTTTCGGCGAACGGGGCGATATTCACCACCCAGGGCAAGGCGATAGCCAGTTCGGCATCTGACGACGTCAAGGTCCTCGTGGTGGGTAATCCGGCCAACACGAACTGTCTGATCGCGGCGGCGAATGCCGACGGGCTCAATCGGGCAAATTTCACTGCGATGACCCGCCTCGACCACAACCGTGCCATCAGCCAGCTTGCTGCGAAGACGGGCGAACCGGTGTCGTCGATCCGTCGGATGACGATCTGGGGCAACCACTCCGCAACTCAGTATCCCGACCTCTTCCACTGCGAGATCGACGGCAAGAACGCCTACGAGGTGGTCGACGATCACACCTGGGTCGACGAGGAGTTCATCCCGACCGTCGCCAAGCGGGGAGCTGCGATCATCGAGGCCAGGGGAGCGTCATCGGCCGCTTCGGCGGCCAACGCTGCCATCGGCCACATTCACGACTGGGTGGCCGGCACCCCCGAAGGCGACTGGGTGTCGATGGGCGTGACTTCGGACGGTTCCTACGGTGTGCCGGAGGGCCTGATCTCTTCGTTCCCCTGTGTTACCAGGAATGGTGGCTGGGAGATCGTCCGTGGCCTGGAAATCGATGACTACTCGCGGGCCAGGATCGATGCCTCGGTTGCTGAACTGGTCGAGGAGCGCGACGCGGTCCTCGAGTTGGGTTTGATCTGACGACGGGTTCGGGGTGACCGGGCAGGCCCGAGCACCCCGATCCGATCGTTATGAGCCGAAGTCGACGCAGGGCCTGACCTCGACCTTGCCGTCCCATGCGCCCGGGATCTGCTGGGCCCACTTGAGCGCTTCGTCGAGATCAGCGCAGTCGAGGAGGTAGAAACCTCCGAGCACCTCTTTGGTCTCGGCGAACGGCCCGTCGGTGAATACCGGCTCGCCGCCTTTGCCAGTCGGGATGTGGATCGTTGTTGCAGTGTTGGTTTCGTAGAGGGCTTCACCTCCACCCAGGACTCCAGCCTCGCCGGCGTTCTTGCCGAACTCGTTGTACTCATCCATGATCCGGCCCGTCTCCTCCTCGGAGACTTCGACTCCCTCGGTGTCTGCGGCCGAGTAGATGAGGGCGGCATATCGTGGCATCTCTTCTCCTTGTTTTGGGGACGCCTTACCTCCTTATGACGAATGGTTTGTGCCCGTTTCGACAGTTCGACACAAGAAAAGGGCCGGGTCGTGAGAGACCCGGCCCGGACGACAGAGTTTAGAACTCCACTTCCATGTCGCTTACTGCAGCGCTCCACTGTTGGACCGCGTTCTGATGCATCATCAGCTTGGCCAGGTTGCCCGAAACCTTGAGTTTGCCGGTCATGAAGGCGGTCTGGGTGTTGAGTTCGCCTTTGGCGATGGCGGCTGCAGTGTCGTAGTTCTGCTTCACCGTCACATCGGCGCCTTCGAGTGTGCCCAGGGCGAGAGTTGCATTGCCGCCGGAGGTGGAGAGGTAGTAGTCGACTTCGCCGCCCGGGGCGTCGGTGGTGCTGAACTGGATACCGAGGTCGGCTGCCCCAATCGCGTTCTTGAACCCTTCGTGGCTGTTGAGGGCGTTCGAGGCCTCCTGGGCCCACTCCTCACTGAGAAACTTTGACATCGCTGATGCTCCTTGTCACGTCTTTACTGCAGCCAACGATAGTCGAATTCCACCAAGTTTGAGCAATCGCTCAAATCCCGAAGGGTATGGCGGTCGCCCCCAACGGCACTCGAGCTCCCAGCGTGAGGGATCTCTCCCTCCTACCTCCAGCCGCCTATTCGGCGGCTGCAGGGACGTTCCTCCCGCAAGCGGGAGGACAGCCGAAATCGCGGGAGTACCTCCGATCGAGATTCATCTCTCCCTCCGCTTGCGGAGGAAGTACCGGCGACGAAGTCGCCGGGGAGGGTGGGGTGTTCCCACCAACGGCACTCAGGCGTCCCAGCACGAGAAGACGGCCTCTAGTTGATCAGTTTGATCAGGGAGGTTTCGTGGCCTCTGGAAAGACGGGTGAGGGGGAGTCTCGGGTAGCCCGGTTCGAGGCCGGCGGCCTTGGCTGCTGCTTTTACGCCCGGTGCCCCGTGGGCCTCGATTTCGGAACTGATCGAACTGAGGCGTTTCTGGAGGCGACGGGCGGACTTCGGGTCTTCCTTGGCCTTGGCGAGCACCTCCTGGACCAGGCGGGGGAGGTAGTTTCCCGAGCCGGTGATCGCACCGTGGCACCCAACCGCCATCGCCCCGGTCAGGGCCTTTGAGGAGCCCGAATAGAGGATGAAGCCCGCCGGAGTGGCGTCGAGGATCGACTGGAGACGGACCACGTCGCCGGAGGAGTCCTTCATCCCGATGATGTTCCGGTGCCGGGACAGCTTGGCGACGATGTCGATTGGCATGCTGTACGCCGTCACCGGTGGCACCGAGTAGAGGTAGACGGGAAGGGTCGAAGCGTCGGCGATCACCTTGTAGTGCTCGAGCATCGCCTCGGAGCGACCCCGCGCCGAGGCGGTTGGCGTCATCACCAGCACCGAGTCGGCTTTACCCTCTTCCGCCTCGGCGACCTGGGCGAGTGCCATCCGTGTCGACTCACCGGAGATGCCGACCATCAAGTATGCCTTGCGGCGGCGCACCGACTTGACCAGTTTGAGCCGTTCTCCCGGTTCGAGGTAAGGGCCCTCACCGTTGGATCCGGCGATGACGAAACCGGCCATCCCGGTTGCGGAGAGAAGGCGGACGTTGCCCGCAAAAGCCTGCAGATCGAGGCTCCCGGACCTGGTGAACGGGGTCACCAGCGCGGGCATGTATTCAGGTGGTGTAGTCACCGGGCAAGATTAGACAACGCCAGGACCGGCTCAGTCGATGATGTGGATCGGGTTCCCGATCATGTACGCACGCCATGTGGTGGTGTCGTTCACCGGTGACGTGTATACGTAGTTCATCTTCCACCAGCAGTCGGTGCAGGCGTAGGTGGGAGGAAGATCCATCTCGAACTTGAGCCAGCGGTCGTTGTATTCGCTGGGTGTGACCAACTCCTGGCATGGAGAACCGGCCGATATGGTCTGTTGCAGAGTCCAGGTTGCGGTGGGATTGTTTCGGGAGTAGAGGCGGCACTCTCCGGCACTGAAGGGAGAATTGATCGGCCCGGCTGGGTCGATAACCTGGAGGGTCCCATTCTGAGACGATTCGCCGGCGTCGAACAATTCGACCACGAACGTCTTCCCGTTGTAGTAGCTAGGCACCTCGGCAAGGTAGAAAGAAGTCGTGGAACCGCTGAAGTTGTTGTAGATCGAGAAGTCACCCAGAGCGAAGATGCTGGTACCGGCAGGCCCGTTGGCCCGCATTCCATACCGGTTCAAACCGGCGCGGTCGGTCGTGCTACCCGGATCGAGGTGACGAACCTGGAGCGGATAAATACCGGTGCCAGTCTGGCTCCAGCAGCCCTGGGCATCTGGAGTTTGCCAGGTGTATACGGTAGCAGCCGGTACCTGGGGGACCGGGGGAAGAGTTGCGGTGCAGAGGACGGTGT
>JBGTNX010000075.1:0-80635 GCA_041742825.1 Acidimicrobiia bacterium
CTGCACCGGCCACCGAGGCCGCATTCAATAACCCCACGATGTCTTCCATCCTCTCCCGCAACTTTAATCGGACACCCTACGATAATTGTTCGGAGCCGACGCCGGGACAGATGACTATTGGCAGGTTATGCTTCTAGGGCGACCAGCGCCAGAAGCACATTCTCGTGCCAGGACACCATCGCCTCGATCGAACCATTGTGCTCAAAACCGTTCAGGGCCTCCGGGAAGCATGCCTCAAAGCCTTTACGACCCTCCTTCGGTTTCAGTCGCACCGCCTCAAAGCCGAAGAAGCTCCCGTAACTGGGAAAGACGGCCTTGAAGAGACATTCCTTAACCGCAAACAATTCCAGGAGCCGGTCGGCCCTGGCCGACGTAGAGTGCGATTCCAGCCATTCGAGCTCGCTCCCGAAAGCGACCAGCGATTCGATGTCGTCGACTGCCCGACGATGTTCCATGTCGACACCCAACCCCGATGATATCGAACGGCTGGCAACCACCGCCACCGCCTGCCCGGCCGAGTGCGAGATCGAACCCACCAGGCCGTCCGGCCAAACAGGTGCTCCGGCCTCTCCGACCAACACCTCACTGCCTGTTTGCCCCGCGGCTGTTATAGCACGACGTGCCGCGGCCCGGCCGATGAGGAAATCGAGCCTCCTCCGACCAGAAGCGCGGTCTCCCAGGGATGCCTCTTCCGAAGGAGTCAGCCATAGGTGAGGTTCCTCAGAATCATGGGCAAACCCCACGAACAGGCTGATTCCAAACTCGCGCTCAGCCTGCACGAAGAAATCCTTCCACTCGTCCAACCGGGATCTCCTGATAAATTGACATCCAAACGCATCGCTGGTTACGAAACAGCTGTATCGGCACAGTAGTGGATGGGAGGGCGAACCGTCCTTTAGGGACAGGATCTCGCTGGAGGAGCGAAGTTTGCAAGATCACGATGAAATGACCGGGACCGAGAATATCGAAGCGCTCTTTCGGCTCACTCCGACCCAAGAGGGCATCTTGTATCATTCCTTGCTCGCTCCCGAGTCGGGCGTATATATCCAGCAATATGTTTGCTCGATCGAAGGTGAACTCGACGTCGATGCATTTCGCTCAGCCTGGTCTGCGGTATCCGACCGCCACCCGGCGATGCGAACCCTCATCGTCTCCGAGGGCCAGGAGAACCCGCTGCAGTTGGTACGTGGCCGGGTCGAGGTCCCGTATTCCGTTGAAGACCTCTCCAGCCTGGATCAGTACGCCCAGCAGGGCCGAATCGCGGAATACCTGGCTCGCGACCGGTCTAATGGGATCCGGTTGGACGATGCACCGCTGCTGCGGGTGAAGCTATTCATCCTCGAGCAGTCCCGGTTCCGCATGGTGTGGACTCATCACCATCTGACCATCGACGGGTGGTCGACAACCATTGTGCTCGACGACGTATTCGATGCCTACAGACGAATTGTCTCCGGCCATCCTCACAATTCTGCACCCGGTCCGCGATTTCAGGCCTTTGTCAAACATCTGACCGAGCGTGACCGCTCCGAGGCAAAGGCGTACTGGACCGGATACCTCCAAGGTGTCTCAGAACCAAATCACCTGGACGGCTTCTCCCGGTCAGCAGCCTCACCATGGACCGACTACCAGGAGGAGGCCTCATGCTTGTTGCCCTCCGATCTGACGAGAGGCATCACCGCGTTTGTGCGTGCCAACAACTTAACCTTGAACACCCTGGTCCGAGGCGCTTGGGCGCTTGTCATGAATCGCTATTCGGGCGACGAAGACCTTGTTTTCGGAGCCACGGTTTCGGGACGACCACCCGAGGTCGAAGACTCTCTGGAAACTGTGGGACTGTTCATCAACACTGTTCCGGTACGAGTGAAGACCGATGCCGAGAGCATCGTCCTCGACTGGTTGACCGGGTTGCACAGGGACCAACTTCAGATGGACGAACACGATTGGGTCCCGCTGCCCGAAATTCAGGATTGGGCCGAGACCAAACCCGGTCATCCACTCTTCACGTCTCTCGTTGTCCTGGAGAATCTGGCCGGCGTGAGCAAAACAGGGCAGCTCCAGATCAGTGACGAGATTTATGAGCAACGGAGCAACTATCCGCTAGCGCTCTTGGTTTTTCCGAACGACCAGATGAAACTGGTCCTCCTCCATGACCCGCAACGATTCCCCGCGGCCGTGGCCTCGAGGATGCTCCACCAGGTCATTCACACTCTCGGGAGATTGATCACTGCTTCCGCTCGGTCCCTGGGCGAGCTGTCTGTTCTTCCCCCCCACGAGCTAGGCCTAATCGTCGACGGATGGAACCCGGCTGGGCCAGGTTTTACAGAAAAGACGATTCTGGACGACATCGTCAAAGCCGCCGACCAGAACCCGGCTACGGTCGCCATAACCGGTAGCGGAATCGACATCACCTACCAAGAACTAATCGAACGAGCCGGCGCGGTGCGCGATCGGCTTCGTGCGATGGATGTCGAAATCGGTTCGAAAGTCGTCAGCACGTTGGATCGGACGCCCGGTGCGATAGTCGCGATCATCGGGATCATGATGGCCGGAGGAACCTACGTTCCGGTGGACCCGGGCCTTCCCCCGATCAGGATGGAGTCGATTCTCATCGATACGGCTGCCATCGCAATCCTGGGCAGCTCCCTCGCAGAGCAGCGCCGGGTCGGCTCCGGAGTGCCAACGCTGACAATCGAGCCCGACGGTCGGATCGATGACCCCGCCCCTGAAAGCGGAGACGCAACCGAACCCGACCCCGAAGATATTGCGTATGTGATCTACACCTCGGGATCCACGGGATCGCCCAAAGGCGTGGAAGTGGGCCACGGGAGTCTCGCATACTCAACACAAGTTCGTGATCAGGTCTACCCCGGTGCCCCTTCGAGCTTCCTTTTGCTGTCGCCTCTCTTCTTCGACAGTTCAATAGTTGGGATCTTCTGGACCCTGGCCCGGGGAGGATCGTTGGTACTCCCGGGGTCGGGAATGGAACAGGACACTCAACACCTCGGGGAACTCATCCGGCACCACGAGGTGACCCATCTGTTGGCGTTGCCCACCGTCTACGATCTCATGCTCGACTCGGTTGCTTCGGTGCTCCTGGCCTCGCTCGAAGTGGCGATTGTCGCCGGCGAACCCTGTCCACCTCGCCTCGCCGGGAAACACCACCGCACGCTTCCAGAGACGCTTCTAATGAACGAGTACGGACCTACCGAAGCCACAGTTTGGGCAACGGCTTATGAAGTCACGACGGACGATGCCGACCGCGACCTGATTCCGGTGGGACGTCCCATTCCCGGAACTGATATTTTCATCCTGGATAGCCAGGAACGGCCCGTACCTGTCGGCGCGGTTGGTGAGCTCTTTATCGGTGGGCCCGGAGTGGCCCACGGATATCTGAATAATCCCGATCTCACTGCCGACAACTTCATAACCATCGACCTGCCGCGTCGAGGTGAAACCCGGCTGTACCGCAGCGGAGATCTGGCGCGTTATGACGAGAGCGGCGTGATCGAGTTGATAGGAAGGGTCGACTCCCAGGTGAAAATCCGGGGACGGCGGGTTGAGCCAGGCGAGATCGAGACCGTTGCCGCCCGGCATCCCGATGTCGATTCTGCCGCAGTTCGGGTATCCGAGAACGGGGCCGGCGGCCTCGAGCTATCCCTCTTCTATGTAGCCCGTGCCGGCACCGAGGTCGATCCTCCGGGGGTTCGTAGTTTCCTGTCCGATCAGCTGCCTACCTATTTGGTTCCGGAGGTGATTTCTCCGATACCGGCCATCCCCTTAACCGCCAACGGGAAAGTCGACCGGAATCGTTTGCCTTTGCCCGAGCATGGCGAGATCGAGACCCGGGACGGGCAGGTCCCTGCCACGGAAACCGAACAACTGGTCTTGGAGCTGACTCGCGCCCTTCTCGGGCACAACCGGGTGCAGATCACAGACAACTTCTTCGACGTCGGTGGACATTCTCTGCTCTCGATGCACCTGATAGCTCGCATATTCACGTCGACCGGGGTGACGATCAGCCCCAATGTCATCCTCTTCAATAGTCTCCGTTATGCAGCGTTCCTCGTGGATCAGTCATCGAGTCCCACCGACGAGACCAACACTCTTCTGCCAACTCAGGCAACCAGTCCGGCTCGGGCCCGAAGACATCGCCGCGACCAGCCAATTCGATTCGGTAGTGGAAAGAGTCTCTTTGGTGTCTTTCATCGTCCTGAAGCAACGGATCTGACTAGGGGACCTGTGCTGATCTGTCCCCCGTTCGGCTGGGAGTACTACAAGACTCATTGGGCGCTTCGCAATCTGGCACGCCAGCTCGGCGAAGAAAATCACGCTGTTCTGCGATTCGACTACAGCGGAACCGGTGACTCCGACGGAGAACCTGGAGACATTTCGGTTGCTGGGTGGATCAATGATATTCGTCTGGCAATCGTCGAACTGCGACGTCTCACCGATTCGCAAAAGGTGACCATCGTTGGTCTGAGGCTCGGAGCCACACTAGCCGCGCAGGCGTCTCTCCCCGACGCGGAGATGACCCGGCTGGTGATGTGGGATCCGGTAGTTTCCGGTGCGGCGCACCTGGCGTCCCTGGAACAAATGCACAAGGCGTTTTTCGCCCGGAACAGCCCGAGGGCCGCTGCCCGTGATTCAGGCCACGAGCTGCTCGGCTCGCCCTATCCACCGTATCTCCGAAAGGAACTAGAGGATCTCGACCTGACCTCGACGAAGTGGGGTTCCTATACCACCGTCACAGCAGTGATCTCTCAAGATCAAAGCCAGTATCGCGAGCTCAACAAGGCGAGCTTGGGGACGGTCGAGATCGAGGTTGTCGACGACGCCGGGAGTTGGACCGACCTGACCACATTCAATTCGGCTCTGCTTCCGACGAGGATTCCCCGTAGGATTGTTGAACTGCTGGGAGGGCAAAAGTGACGGAGAGACCGCTTTTCTTAGGGCCTGATGAACGGATGCTCGGAATCCTGGCGGGTCCCGAGGCTGTCCCAACCATTGGAAGCCCAATCGTCCTCCTGATAAATGCCGGACTGGTTCATAGGGTCGGGCCCAACCGGCTCAACGTCAATATCGCAAGAACGCTGGCCGCGAATCATTTCAGCTCGATCCGATTCGACATGTCCGGCATAGGCGACAGTGACCGGTCGGCTGTGGAAAGGTCGTACATTGACCAGTCCATCACTGACATCGTCGAGGCCATGGACACCCTGCAGCGACAAACCGGTGTCGATGAGTACGTGGTTATCGGATTGTGCACCGGTGCATACAATGCTCTCGAAGCCGCGTCAGCCGATCCGCGGGTCCGCGGATGCGTCCTCATCGACGGCTATGCATATCCGACGGCCCGGTTCACCATTACCCGTCAAACCAAGCGTATTCTCCAGCTGTGGCGCTGGAAGCGATATCTCGTGAGGCGACTCGGGCTCAGTGGCTCGGCCGACCCCAAGACACAACCCGACGATGTCCTGGTCTTTCAGCCCGAAGACATGGGCAAAGATGAATTTGCTCGTCGAATCGACTCGTTGACCGCACGCGGCACCTATATCCATTTCGTCTACACGGGCTTCGGTCCGCAGCCGTACAACTACGAGAGCCAGTTGCGCGATGCCTTCCCCGGATTCGACCGCGATCACATCTCTGTGTTGTACATCCCCGATGCGACCCACACCTTCACCCTGCCGACGCATCGAGAACAGCTCGTCCAGTCGATAGTCACCTGGATGGTCGACAGGTTCGGCGAGAGGCCGCAGGCCGAGAACGCTCGAGGCGGAGCCGAGCTCGAGGGAAGCAAATGAAGACACTGATAGTTGCAGCGGCAGACGTGGCGAAGATCATCGTCGACGTGGGCCTCGATCGTCTGATGGACGATATGATCGAGTCGCTCACCCTCAAGCTTCGTGACTACGACAGCTCGATGGTGGAAGCACCGACTCGCAGCGGTTTCCACTACAGCAAACCGGAAGCCGGTCTCCTCGAGTGGATGCCCCTAATGGAAACCGGTGATTCGGTGACTGTGAAGATCGTCGGCTACCACCCTGGCAACCCTGATAAGTACGGTGTCCCGACGATTCTCTCAACAGTGAGCGCCTACGACACCACGACAGGGCACCTGATCGGTGTCGCCGACGCCACATTCCTGACCGCTCTCCGCACTGCGGCGGCTTCCGCTGTCGCGAGCAAGACTCTCGCAAGACCTGACTCCGCGATTGTCGGCCTCATTGGTTGCGGCGCACAAGCCGTTAGCCAACTTCATGCAATGATCCGGACCTTCCCGGTGCGGACGGTGATGGTCAACGATCGTGTCGAGTCCCGGGCATCGACGCTGGTTGATCGTGTCGCCGATTTCGCCACCGACGAAGTCGAAGTCTACGAGGCAGCGGTGGGAGAAATCGTTGCCGAATCTGACATTCTCTGCACTTCGACGTCAGTCGCAATCGGCGAGGGACCGGTCTTCGCCGTGACCAACCATCAGCCCTGGCTTCATATCAACGCCGTCGGGTCTGACTTTCCCGGGAAGTTCGAGCTTCCCCTTGAAATGCTTCGCGACGCGGTCGTATGTCCGGATTTCCCCGATCAGGCAATCAAGGAAGGGGAATCCCAGCGGCTTTCCCGAGAGGAGTTAGGCCCGAGCCTCGCTGAATTGGTCAAAGACCGGAACGCGCTCGCGCCACTACGTGACCGCCTCACTGTTTTCGACTCGACCGGGTGGGCTCTCACCGACCACGTGGCTCTCCGTCTCCTTCTCAATCATGCGCGCAGGCTCGGCATCGGGTTATCCATCGATCTTGAGACCGGCTCAGGTGATCCTTATTCGCCTTATCACTGGGCCGAGGACAATTCTCGTTCGGTGCCGGTCACGGGGGGCTGAGTTGGTCGATTGGTGTCGATTTGGTGTTGTTGCGACAACCAACGCGCGAAGCTTGTTCCGTCGACGGCTCACGGACACCTAGCCATGGAATTCTCCTGGACCGAAGCGCAGGTGCAGCTACGTGCAGCCATCGTTGAAGCTGCGGCAGCCGACCTCAACGGAGGAATCACCGAAGGTGACGAAACTGCCACATTCGACCGGTCGAAGTGGAATCGCGTCGCCGACCTCGGCATCCTCGGATCCATTTTCCCAGAGGAGTTGGGTGGAAGGGGGTGGGATGTGATGACGACCGTGTTCGCTCTCGAAGGGCTCGGTTACGGCTGCAGGGACAACGGACTGACGCTGGCCGTCAACGGTCAAATCTGGACGGTTCAACAGCCCATCCTCCGATTCGGAACCGAAGAGCAAAAGTCGAGGTTTCTCCCCGGTCTCTGTTCCGGCTCCCTGCTTGGAGCCCATGCCTTGACCGAGCCCGACTCCGGCTCCGACTCCTACGCTCTGACTACCGCTGCCCTGCCTAGAGACGGCGGGTACATCCTCAATGGCGTGAAGAGTTTCATCGGGATGGGCCCTATCTGTGATGTCGCTTTGGTGTTCGCCAACACCAACCCGGATCACGGCCAGTGGGGCATCTCAGCATTCTTGATCGAGTCGGACACCGCGGGGTTCACCCGGGAGGCCCCCCGCTCGAAAATGGGGTTACGCACCATCCCGATGGGTGACCTGCGATTCGACGACTGCTGGGTCCCCGAATCGGCGCGCCTCGGCCCCGAGGGTGCGGGGGTGAGTATCTCCGGCGAGTCGTTGGAGTGGGAACGCAGCCTGATATTCACCAGCCATCTCGGCTCGATGGAACGCCAGCTCGAAGCGACGATCGAGTACGCACGCACCCGCAAACAGTTCGGGAAGCCGATCGGCCAGTTTCAATCAGTCTCCAACCGGGTGGCCGACATGAGGCTCCGTCTCGACACCGCAAA
The DNA here is from genome assembly GCA_041742825.1 of Acidimicrobiia bacterium. Lineage (GTDB taxonomy): Bacteria > Actinomycetota > Acidimicrobiia > Spongiisociales > ZC4RG35 > MA-ANB-1. The sequence goes on from JBGTNX010000075.1 coordinate 7,855, forward strand.
GCTGCTCCTTTACCGCGCTGCGTGGCTCAAGTCGCTTGGAAAGCCGGCTCAAATCGAATCGGCAATGGCCAAGCTCTATTTTGCCGAAGCTTTCCTCGATTCAAGTCTCGACGCGGTCAGGGTCAGCGGCGGCAGAGGCTACATAACTGAAGCAGGAGTCGAACGTGACCTTCGAGATTCGGTTGGCGGCGTGCTCTATGGCGGAACCTCCGATATTCAGCGACAAATCATGTCTCGGCTTCTCGGACTGTGAGGGAGGTGCAGTGATCTATACCCTTCCCGACCTCTTGACCGATGCCGCCGCGAGACACCCAGAAAAGGTTGCCCTTTCCTGTCGTGGTGTGACCATCACCTACGGAGTATTGGCGGACCGCGCCAATCGCCTGGCCAATACTCTGCTCGATCTCGGGGTTGGCAAGGGGGACCGGGTCGGGGTCTATCTGAACAAGAGTGTCGAGTCCGGCGTCGCGATATACGGGATCATGACCGCCGGCGCGGTCTATGTTCCCCTCGATCCCACTTCGCCCCCGTCGAGACTCGCCTATGTCGTCAATGACTGCAATATCGATGTCCTCGTCAGCGAGGACCGTCGGGCATCAAAGATCTCCGATCTGGAAGAACTGGGAGTGAAGCTCAACGCGGTCATAGGCCTCTCAGACTCCACATTGAACTGCAGGACACTGGCCTGGGACGACCTCAGTGTTGACGTCGCCAGGCCAGCTACCACTCTTACCGAGCTGGATCTCTGCTATATCCTCTACACCTCAGGCTCGACAGGAGTGCCCAAGGGGATCATGCACACCCATCGCAGCGCTCTCTCCTGGGCCGAGGTCACGGCCAGTACCTACGAGATCGGCCCGGATGACATCATCAGCAACTACGCACCCCTCCATTTCGACCTTTCCACACTCGACTTCTTCGGGGGGGCCCGTGCTTGCGCATCCGTCGTCATGGTCCCCGAAGAGCACATGAAGCTGGCCGCCAGTTTCGCGTCCCTCGTCGCCCGAGAACGGCTAACCCTGCTCTACACGGTGCCACTCGCCCTGATCCAACTGGCGAGTCCCGGGGCAATGGATAGTTTGGATTTTTCTTCGTTGAGACGAATCCTGTTCGGTGGTGAACCGATGCCCATAAAGCACTTGCAGACCCTGATGGAGAAGCTGCCGGACTGCAGGTTCTTCAATGTCTACGGTCCCACCGAGACCAACGGCTGCACTCATTATGAGGTGGAAACCCCCCTTGCCCAAAACGTTGAGAGCCTTCCCATCGGTCGGCCCTACTCGAATGTGGAAGTCTTGATTGTCGACGATGAAGACTTCCCGGTGCAGACCGGCCAGGTAGGGGAGCTCTTGGTCAGGGCGCCTACGGTGATGAAGGGCTATTGGGGCAGACCCGACCTCAACGAAGGGGCATTCTACTTTCGCCGTCAATTTTCGGGCCTTCCCGACATATTCAACAGGACCGGAGATCTGGCCAGTTGGGATCGTTACGAGCAACTGCAGTTTCACGGGCGGCGGGACCGACAGATCAAGTCTCGCGGCTATCGCATCGAGCTCGACGAGGTGGAGGCCGTCCTCGTCAGCCATCCAGACGTTGCGGAGGCTGCTGTATTTGGTGTCGAATCCGACGACGGAGCCGTCATTATCAGCGCTGCGGTCATCATCGGGGAGGCCGACGAGGTCGACGCCAGCGCCTTGCTCTCTTTCATGAGCGCCAGCCTGCCACCGTATGCACTCCCGATGAACATCGAGACGCGCTCGGAATTCCCCAGAACAACGTCTGGGAAAATCGATCGCAAAGCACTCGCGGCAGATTCAATGTTACGTAGAGAACCGGAGAGAGAATGAACGAAAGTGAAACCCGCGAGGCGCTGAAAGGCTTCATAACCAGCCAGATACTCATCGGTGAGACAACTCCACTCGGTGACGAGGATGAGCTGCTCCTCGACGGGATAATCGACTCGCTCGGGGTCACCCGGGTGATCGGATTTATCGAACAGCGATTTGGTGTGGAGGTGCCTCGCGAGGAGGCAACCGTCGAAAACTTTCGAACGGTCTCGATCCTTGCCGGCTATCTGAGCCGTAAGTCCTCCGAGACAGTCGGGGGCTCATGAAAGATTCCGCCCCGCCGATTTGGGTGAGTGACATCGAGCGACGCTCGAACCTCACTCGTGCTCAGTACCTGATCTGGAGTGGACAGGAGCTCAATCCTGATACTCCGCTGTACAACATGGCGGTCGCCTTTCACATCCTTGGTGCCGTCGATGTTCCCCGATTCGTCAGCGGATTTGAATCTCTGGTTGCAGGCACAGATGCGATGCGAATGATTTTCGAAAGCGAGAAATCGGTCCCGTTCAGCCGAGTCCTCGAATTTGTGCCGGAGCCAATTTCGGTAGTGGACCTCTCCGCTGAGATCGATCCGGAGCGTGCGGCCCGACAATGGATCGAAACTGACTCCCGGGCGCAGTTCAAACTAGACGAGCAGACCTTCCGGTCAGCCCTCCTCGGGCTCGGAGAGAACCGATTCATCTGGTATCTGAACCAGCATCATCTGACCACCGATGGATGGTCGGTCCAGGTTCTGTACCGCAGGATGGCAGAGATCTACTCTTCTCCCACCGACGAACGGTCCGAGTATCCGGAGTTCCGGTTTTACACAGAATACGAGCGTTCCTCTCGTGATACCGATGCGTACCGGAACGCAACCAACCTCTGGGCCGAGAAGACCGCCGAGACACCCACCCCCCTGTCTTTCTACGGCATCGACCCACCGACACGGGCGACTACGAGAACCGACCGGTGGAAATTGCACCTCGACTTTGAGCGTTCCAATCGGTTGCGCCAACTGGTGGCTAACGACGACAACTCATTGACACCACTTTCGGAGTACGACCTTGCAACAACGTTGTTCCTCGCTTATCTCAGCCGGGCGACCGGGGAAATGTCGTTGTCAATCCTGACCCCGGTACACAACCGTCCATCAAGGCGGCTCAAGAGCACAGCCGGCCTATTCATCGAAGTGCTCCCTTACGCCGTCACACTCGACGCACACGACACTTTTCGCAGCCTGCTGCACAAGGCAACTATTGAGTCTTCTTATGTCCTATCGCACACCGTCCCGGGAACAAGCCGCGCGGAGATCAACCGCTCCCGGTCTGTCCTCATCAATTTCATCAATGCCTCCTTGGGCCCCTTCGCAGACTTCGAGGTGAGAACCGATTGGATCCATCCCGGCCACGGTGATGCGGATCATGCAGTGCGGCTCCAGATACACGACTTTGACGGCACCGGCGAGTACGTCTTCCTTTTCGACCTCGACGCCGAAATATTCGACGAAAGCCGGGCTCGTCTCCTCCTGGAGCATTTCGAATTGATGCTCGATGCAATGCTCTCCGACTTCGACCAGCCCATCGCCGGTGTTGACCTCCTCCCACCGCCGCAAGCGGATCAGCTACTGAAACAGTTCAACGACACCGAAGAGCAATGGCATCACAACACGATTCTCGATGCGATCAGGGCCCGATCCTCTGCCGACGGTGAGCGAGTCGCAGTAGAAGACGGAGACCGATCGATCACTTATGCAGAATTGGAGCGGGCCAGCGATGGTCTCGCTGCAGTACTCCGCCAGCGCTGCCGGAAGTCAAAGGTACGAGCGGCGATCTACTTGGATCGATCAGCTGACTACCTCATCGCGGTGCTGGCCACCCTGAAGACCGGCGGTTCTTACGTTCCCATCGATACAGACACGCCGGCAGAAAGAGTTTCTTACATCGTCGAAGACAGCGGCGCGGACCTGATCATCGCCGCCAAGAGTCACCATCCCGGCCCGAGCGACCTTCCGGTCATCGACCCGTCGCAACCGGCGATGCCCGAACCATTCTCACATCACGATTTGTCGGCAGTCCCCTCCGACCCGGCCTACGTGCTGTACACATCTGGCTCAACCGGCCAACCCAAAGGCGTGGTCGTTTCACATCTCGCCCTCGCCAACTATGTGATGTGGGCGCAAAGGGAGTACGGCGCAGGAGATTCGGTTGATTTTCCCCTCTACTCGTCGGTGGGTTTCGATCTAACGATCACATCGATGTTTGTTCCACTCGTAACCGGGGGCAGGGTGGTGGTCTACCCCGAAACGGGCGAGGGGGGCCTTGCGATTCGGGAAGTATTCCGCGAGGACAAAGTCGATGTAGTCAAACTGACGCCTTCTCACCTTTCGGTGCTCTCTCCCAACGATCTGGCTACACAACGTATTCGGAAGCTGATTCTCGGCGGCGAGGATCTTAAAACTGATCTAGCCCGGGCCGTGGCTTCCGCCGCACCAGGTCTCACCATCTACAACGAATACGGGCCGACCGAGGCGACGGTCGGCTGCATGATCCATCGGTTCGACCCCGAACGAGACAAGGCCATGTCGGTGCCCATCGGGCGGCCGATCGCCAACAGCAGGGTCTACATTCTGGATCACGATCTGAAACCAACTCCGGTGGGTGTGGTCGGTGAACTGTGCATCGCGGGGGTTGGTGTCGCAGAGGAATATTTGAATCGTCCAGAATTGACGGCAGAACAGTTTGTCCCCGACCCCCGAGACGAAACCGGGGGACTGTTGTACCGGACCGGCGATCGAGCCCGTTGGGACACCAATGGTGCCATTCAATTCCTCGGTCGCGCCGACGACCAGGTCAAGATTCGTGGACACCGCATCGAACTCGGAGAGATCGAGGCAGTCCTGGTCGGTCACCCTGACATTGGAAGTGTGCTCGTCGATGTGGTGTCAGCCGAGACAACGGTAATGAGCTCGAGGACGGACGGCGGCTGTGTTCGGTGTGGTCTATCGAAGAATGCTCCGGGGGGCCATCAGGATGCATCGGGGGTCTGCGCCACCTGTCATTTCTTCGACGAGTTTCGCCACCATGCCGACGGCTACTTCGGGGATCTATCCGACTTTGCCGAAATTTTCATGGATAAACCCAAGTCACCAGGAGGACAGGATTGTCTGATGCTGCTCAGTGGTGGCAAAGACAGCACATACGCCCTGTATCAACTCGTCGAGATGGGTCTGCAGCCGTTGGTTTTCACCCTGGACAACGGATTCATCTCCGAGGGCGCAAAAGCAAACATGCGCAGGGCATGTGACGACCTCGGCCTCGAGCTGGTTGTGGCTGCAACGCCGGGGATGAATGCAATGTTTGCCGAGAGCCTGTCCACCTTCAGCAATGTCTGTCAGGGTTGTTTCAAAACGATCTACACGCTTGCCTTGAACCTCGCCGCCGACCGAGGCATCGACACAGTCATCACCGGGCTGTCCCGCGGCCAGATCTTCGAGACACGCCTCGCGGACCTATTCCGGATCGGGATAACTGATCCATCTGATGTCGACCAAGCCATCATCGAAGCTCGAAAGGCTTATCACCGGTCCGGCGGGGTCGCCGCCGAAGTACTTCCGTGCCAGATCTTTGAGACGGAAGACGTATTCGAACGAGTCCGCGTCGTTGACTTTTACCGGTACGTCGACGTCGGACTCTCCGAGGTCTATTCCTTTCTGTCCGATCGGGCACCCTGGGTTCGACCATCGGACACGGGCAGGTCGACGAATTGCCTGATAAACGCTACAGGAATCTTCGTACACAAGACCGAACGGGGATATCACAATTATGCGGTCCCGTACGCATGGGATGTCAGGCTGGGGCACAAGACTCGTGACGCCGCACTCGATGAGCTCGACGATGAGATCGACGTCGGTCAGGTCAGGGAGACCCTCGATGAGATTGGCTATCGGATGTCCGATGGCGACGCAGGGATCAACCGGGGACCAGGACAAAGGCTCGTGGCCTACTACGTCCCCATCGCCGCTCGCCCGACCAAAGGCGAGCTGCGCGCCTTCCTCGCCCATCGCCTCCCGGCCTATATGTCGCCTTCCTTTCTCGTCCCGCTCGAGGAAATGCCGCTCACGAGAAATGGAAAAATCGACCGTTCCCGACTTCCCGACCCCAGAGCGCAAGCCACGAGAAGCACCGGAGAGTTCGCGACCCCGAGAAACGATATCGAGCGAGAACTGGTCGAGATATGGCAGTCGGTGCTCCAGGTCGACGAGATTGGCATCAAAGACAATTTCTTCGAGCTCGGGGGCGACTCGATAATCAACGTTCAGATCGTGGCGCGGGCACGAAAGCGCGACATCGTATTTTCTCCTCGCGACCTGTTTGAACAGCGAACAATCGCCAATCTGGCTCAAGTCGTCGACACAAAACCCAATTTCGAACAAGAAGGGGTGACAGAATCACCGATCCCGTCGATCGACCCCGGAATCAGCGCTGAAGAACTCGCCGGAATTGTCTCACGATACGGCCAGCAAGCTGACGAGAAGTAACAAGTGGTGTGTCGGTTAAACGAAGATGACGGCCCCAGCAACAATTCGCACCCAATTGCTTGGTGGAGACTCGCCGCGGGACCTTCTCGCGATCGTCGGGATGTTTGCCCTGTACGCGCTCCTGGACAACGCGACGCGCGTGCTTTCCGATATGAACGTCGCCTCGCTCGACGATCCCTTTCTCCTCACCGGGGCGATACGATCGAGTCTGATTCCGTTCCTAGCCGCCCTCGTCGGCCTGGCCTCGGTGACCTGGAGATGGCCCGGTCGAATTTGGGCTCGTTGGACCGCGCTCGACCGAGGCCCGGTGCTGAGGGCCTTGGCGGCGGCTTTCCTGGTAGTCCTGACGTGGCAAGGTTCTCTATACGAATACAACTACCTTCTGGACCAGGCACACCTTCTCGACCGTCTTGTCCTGGTCGTGCTCGCGGTGGCAAGCTTCTACCGTCCCGTGTTCTTGAGCTTCTTTGCTTTGCAAAGCCGTGTGATCGCCGGTCAATTCGAGTATCCGTTCGGAACCACGGCTGCCCAAAACATCGACGAGCTGCTGGTCATCGCTTTGTTGGCAATCGCTGCAGCGCATCTTCTCTATGTGTTCACAGGTTCCATCGACACATCACCGGTACTGCTGATTCTCAGCGCCGCCATTGCCACTCACTTCTTTATCCCTGGTAGGTCGAAACTCGCCATTGATTGGCTGAGCACGAACGACATCTCCAACCTTCCTCTCAGCGGATACACCGCGGGATGGCTGGGACAGGGTGACGGCTCCTTCTCGCGACAGATGTCGAATTTCGCATCGAACTTCAACTCACCGCTGCTCGTGGGGACCCTGGCCATAGAGTTGGGATCGGTGTTGGCGGCGATGCACTACAAACTCATGCGTTGGTGGCTCCCGATCGCCAGTCTCTTCCACCTCGTTACATTTTTGTATACAGGGTTCTGGTTCCTCACATGGCTGACTTTCGAGATCGGTCTCTTGATCATTTTCACCCGGCGCAGTCTTCGAGATTGGCTCGACGAAAACTCAACTCCCTTGCGAGCGGCCATTACGGCAGCTGCGGTGTTGTTCGCAGGCTCATTGCTCTTCCATCCTCCAAAGCTGGCCTGGCTCGACGCTCCCGTTTCCTACGGGTACCGCATCGAGGCGACCGGGGAGAGCGGAATGCGCTATCAGGTCCCGATCTCGACCTTCTCCCCTGTGGTACAGGAACTCTCGTTCTTCAACCTGAGACTCGACACTACCGAGCCGGCCAGCGGCGGGTATGGAGCCGTCGGCTCGCCACAGCGGATACACCAACTGAGCGAAGTGACGACTTTCGCTCAACTCAAGGAGATGGAGGAGCCGTCCGACCCCGGAGTTCTTCTGCTCTCCCGGAAGTTCATGATGATTTTCATGGATAGGGCAAATGGGGTTGGAGGGACACTTTGGTCGTCGTTTGCCCCGCCGGATCATTTCTGGACGGGCAACTCACCGCCCAGCTATTCGTTCGACGAGTCGCTTGCCCGACTCGACGTCTTCGTCTTGCGGGCGATCCATGATGGCGGCAATCCCCGATTCGAACGGGAACTGGTCCTGACCTTGACCCTCGATGAGGATGGCCATAGCCAGGTCGCCTTTCCTGAAACCTGATTCGAGACGTCGGCCCGTTACACAATCCGAGGTTGCAGGGCGACCTAGAGAGAGTGCCAACCGACAACACAGAGTGACCAAAACCCGGTGCCCGAGGGGTCAAAGTTCAACCGATGCCAGCGGGTCAATTTTCAGCCGGTGTTGACATCAATTCCTGGATGGCTTTCGGTCACCAAGCCTTCATCGCCATGAGTGTCTCCTGGTGATGTGTCAGCCGACCCACTGGGACCGCCAGACCGCACTTTTTTCGCCACACCTGGACCACACTGGTGTCACAAAGGGCACGAAATGGTGCGAAATGACCTAACCAACGAGAGAAATCCAAAGGATTCCCTGGGCCGGGTTTCCTCAGGTCAGATGGCCAAAACTCCTGCTCGGAGTCGGAGCCGGGTACCGGATTTGAACCGATGACCTGCTGATTACAAATCAGCTGCTCTACCAACTGAGCTAACCCGGCCTGCGTCGCTAGGTGCGAGCCCGCATTATCTCAAATATTCCCAATGCAGCGGAAACTGACGCATTCAGAGACTCGGTGTCCGCTCTCATCGGGATCGCGGCGATCACGTCGCAGCGTTTCGCGGTGAGGTGACTCAATCCTTCCCCTTCGGCACCTATCACAATCGCCACCGGCTCGGTGAGCAAGGCGAGGCCGAATAGCGATTGGTCTCCGCCGGCGTCGAGGCCCACCGCCCACACTCCCTTCGCCTTGAGTCGCTGCAATGCCTCGGGGATCGACCCGACGACCGCCACCGGGAGGCGCTCCAGGGCGCCGGCCGCAGCTTTGAACGCTGCAGCAGACAGCGGCGCCGATCGCCGGCCCGACATCACCAGGCCGGAGCAGCCTCCGGCGAGGGCACTCCGGGCAATTGCACCGACGTTCTGCGGATCCTCGAGATGATCAAGGACCAGGACCGAGGCGGTTTCTGTGGCCAGGGAGTCAAGTTCGACGGGAAGTATCGGCGTACAGTCGGCGACCACACCTTGCGGGGCCTCCGTCTCAGCGATAGTGCGGGTGTCGTCGACGAGCATTGTGTTCACCACGCCCACCGCGTCGATGAGCCGGGCGATCTCCTCACGAGAACTTCGTTTCCGCTCGACAGTGAGCCGCTCGACCCGGCCGGCCGCGACGGCAGCCGCGACCGCATGAAGGCCCTCGACCCTACTTCCGTAGCCAGCGGGTGCCATCAGGCCCGTCCTCCAGAAGGATGCCGACGGCGTCGAGCCCGTCTCTGATTGCATCTGCGTCGTCGAAGCGTCGCTCCGAACGCGCCTCGGACCTCTTCGCAATTAGCGCGCCGACCGTCGCACTGAGGTCGCCGCTTCCGACGTGGAACCTGGACGCAAGCTCGCCAAGGTCGATCGCTGTCTCCTCGGGGAGGGTGCCTTCGTCGAGACCGAGGACCACGACAATCTCCTCGACGGCGCCGAGCAACGCCGACGCATCTCCGCCTGCATCGTACAACTTGTTGCCCTCACGCACCGCGTCGAAAAGGATCGATACCGCCTGGGGTGTGCCGAAGTCGTCGTCCATGGCGGACTCGAAGCGGGCCATCACCTCGGGGTCCGGGACCCCAGCGACCCCGCGTTCACGGAACCGGTCGAGGCGATCCAGCGATTCTGACGCCTCCTCCACAAGTGCCTCCGTGTATTCGAGCGGCGATCGGTAGTGGGCGCGCACCATCAGCATACGGAGGGCGCGGCCGCCCACCTTCATGGCGAGAGAGTCGAGATCGACGAGACGGCCGGTCGACTTCGCCATTTTTTCCCCGCCCAGGTTGACCATCCCGTTGTGCAGCCAGTATCGGGCGAAGGTCTTCCCCGAGGCTCCCTCGGACTGGGCGATCTCGTTCTCATGATGGGGGAAGATGAGGTCGGTGCCACCGCCGTGGATGTCGAAACCGTGCCCGAGGAACTTCCAGGCCATTGCCGAGCACTCGATGTGCCAACCGGGCCTCCCCGCGCCCCACGGAGAGTCCCACCATGGCTCGCCCGGTTTCGCACCCTTCCACAGAGCGAAGTCGAGCGGGTCGTGCTTGGCTTCGCCAACTTCGATGCGGTATCCCGAACGGAGCTCGTCCGGGTTGTGACCGGAGAGCTTCCCGTAGGACTCCAGGGCCCTGACCGCGAAGTAGACATCGCCTTCAGATTCGTAGGCCAGCCCGCGCTCGATCAACGTCTCGATCAGCCCGACGATTTCCTCGATCGTCTCGGTTGCCTTGGGCTCACGGTCCGGTTCAGGCACCCCCAGCGATGCGTAGCCCTCCCTGAACTTCTGCGCCATGATGACTGCTAGCTCCTCCACGGGCACACCCGACACTTCGGCGGCTTTGATGATCTTGTCTTCGATGTCGGTGACGTTGCGGACCAGAGTCACTTCGAAGCCCTTCCAGGTGAGGTAGCGGCGGATGATGTCGAAGGCAACCACCGATCTCCCGTGGCCCACATGGGGCTCGGACTGCACGGTGGGGCCGCAGAGGTAGATGCCGACTTTGCCCTCATCACGAGGTTGGAAGGGCTGGAGGGTGTGACCGAGCGTGTTGAAGACCTGGAGCATGCGCAGGTGATGTTATCGGGAGTCGCTTTGCTTTCTGTTTCCCCCACGTCTCATATATGAGTCGCTGCGCCTTAGGAACGGGGGTTATTGGGTCGCGATCACCGTGACCACCGCGACGGCGGCGACGCCCTGGGAAGTGCCGGTGAAGCCCAAGCCGTCGGTGGTGGTTGCCTTGACGGAAATGACGGCGGGGGGGATTCCGAGCGCTGACGCTAGGTTTCCCCGGATCGCCTGGCGGTGCGGGGCGACCTTGATGTGCTCGGCGATGACGGTGGCGTCGACATGGGATACGGCAAACCCAGACGTGGCCGCCATCCTCGCCGCCTCACTGAGGAGGCCGAGCGAGGAGACACCCTGATATCGAGGGTCGGTGGAAGGGAAGTGCTCACCGAGGTCGCCGAGGACGCAGGCGCCGAGGATTGCGTCGGCTATCGCATGGGCGAGGACGTCGCCGTCGGAGGTAGCGTCGAGACCTGAGGTGTCGGAGACTTCAACACCGCCGAGGAGGAGGGGTGGCCGGTCGTTGAGAGCATGGGCATCGAAACCCCAGCCCACCCTGGTTGTTGCAACCGGGGGCTCCGAACTCAACTTTCGTCTTCGATCTCGATCTCGGGCAGGGCCCGGTCGATCTTCTTGATCGCTTCTTCCTCGTCGACCTGGAGGCTGAAGGCGATCTCCGAGCTCAGGGTGGTCCGTGCCTTGGAGAGCATGCGCTTCAGTGCCGGGCTGATGCCCTTGGTCTGCTGGGCGTAAGACAGGTCACGGACGACTTCGGCAACCTGGAAGATGTCACCCGAGGTCATCTTCTCGGTGAGCACCTTGTACCAGCGAGACCAGTTCGACCCGGCCTCCTCAGCCTCTTCCTTCAACGACTTCAGGACCTCGCGTGACTTCGTCTTCGAGATCACGGGCCGGATCAGGTCTTCGGCCTTGTCGAGCGGGACCATAACGGTGAGTTGCTCGGTGGCGATCTCGAGTATGTAGTAGTCGATCTTCTCGCCGGCGAATTCTTGTTTGACCTTCTTGAGGACCGTTGCCGCCCCGTGCTGGGGGTGAACGACTTTGTCGCCGTTGGAGTACCTTGCAGTTTTTGTTGCCACGAAGACGTATTGTAACGGGCGCCAGCCTCAACCCGTCAGCGGCTGCCATTCATTCGCCATCGCCCGCAAACGCTCGAAGTATGTGAGGAGTTGGTCGGCCCGGGTCTCCCCCACCCCCTCCACCGAGATCAGGTCCTCTTTGTGTGCCCTGAGGATCCGTCCCAGCGTCTTGAGCTGTCTTACCAGGTCATTCCTCACCGGATCGGGCAAGCGACCCGCCTGGGAGAGAATACGGTGCCCACGCGGTTCTGCAGGGTCGTCGATGTCGGCAAACCCCAGTTGCAGGCCGATCAGGGAGAGGTCCTCCAGGTCGCTGCCCTGGAGTTCGGCCAGGGTCGCATAGGCCTTTTGCACCGAACCCGACCGCATCGGCCTCAGGTAGTCCTGCAGGGCGAGGCGGATCGTCGATTCCACCCCGGTGAGGAGGTCGTGGAGCTGGAGGGAGACGATCCGACCCTCATCTCCGAGGGTGGATGCACTTGCTGACACCAGATCTCCGAGACGCTCGACCAACACCGCCCGCTGGATGACGGTGAGAACGGGACGAAACGTGGCCAGCCCGGAAACCTCGAAACGGGTGAGACGCATTTCGGCGTCGTCGAGGCGACGGCGGAGGCGGTCGAGGCTCTGCAGCTCCTGGTTGACGTGGGCTGCCACCTCGGTCGGATTGGCCAGCTCGACTTTCTGCCCGCTGTAGAAGAGGGTCGCGATGTGGCGCCCCTCACTGACCGCGATCACCGCTTTTCCGGTCTGAACCGCCAGCCGCTCGGCGGTGCGGTGCCTTGCCCCCGTCTCGTCGGTGTCGATCGACCCGTCGGGGATGAAGTGCACCGCAGCGCTGACAATCCGGTTCAATGAGTCGTCGAGGACGATCCCGCCGTCCATCTTGGACAACTCGGCGAGACGTGCCGGCGTGAACGAGGAAGACCGCAGGGCAAACCCTCCGGAGCTGGCTTCGTCGACCTCGGGGCCGTGGCCGAGCACGACGAGACCGCCCTTACCCTGCTGGATTATGCGCTCGAGCGCACGCCGCATCGGGGTTCCGGGCGCAAGGCGTTCGAGCATTTCCTGGATCGATTGTCCACCCACGGGGCTCAGGCTATCACCTGACCATCCAATCAGGGCACTCAGATAAGGCCACCGCTACTGAGCGCGTCCCGGAGCCGGATCGGCTCCCCCGGGCCAGGTGAGATCCGCCGGGTAACCCCCATCCGGTCCAACTCCTCGACCCGCCTTGATTCGAACGGGATTCCCCGCACCTCACCGGCGAGACCGACCTCGCCGTATGCAGCAACCCGCCCCAGGGGCCGGTCGACCCGGGAGGAAGCGATGGCAAGCGCCACCGGGAGATCGCACCCGGGGTCGTTGATCCTCCACCCGCCGACCACGTTGACGTAGACCTCATGCTGGTAGAGCTTGAGGCCGGTGTGCCGGTCGAGCACCGCGATCACCTGGTTGACCCGGGTCGGATCGAGGCCGCGTATCGAGCGACGGGGCTGGGCCTGGTTGGTCTCCGTCACCAGGGCCTGGATCTCGACGAGGACTGCGCGTCGCCCTTCCACCGCCGGGTAGACCACCGTCCCTGAAACTTCCGATTCCCATCCGGAGAGGAACACCTTCGAGGGGTCGTCAACTTCAACGAGGCCCTCGTTCTGCATATCGAACATACCGGAGACATGGGTTGGCCCGAAACGGTTCTTCAGCGAGCGGAGCACGCGAAAACCCCGGTCTGGGTCACCTTCGAGATAGAGGACTACATCGACCATGTGCTCGAGGAGTTTCGGTCCGGCAATACCGCCGTCTTTGGTGACATGGCCCACCAGCACCACCGGGATGCTCGACTCCTTGGCCAGGCGAACCAGACGCGCCGCCGACTCCCGCACCTGAGCCACGCCCCCCGGCGCCCCGGACAGCTCGCGAACCCCGACAGTCTGGATCGAATCGACCACGAGAAAGTCGGGCCGCGTCTTCTCGGCGAGGGCGACAATCGCGTCGGTGTCGTCGTCGGAGACCAGCTGGATCGAGTCGCCTTCGATTCCGAGACGCTTCGCCCGCATTGCGACCTGGTGCGCCGACTCCTCGGCGCTGGCGATGAGAACCGAACCGCCTTTGCCGGAAACGAAACCTGCCACCTGGAGTAGGAGCGTCGACTTGCCCACACCCGGCTCGCCGCCGACGAGAATCACCGACCCGGCGACGATTCCACCACCGAGGACACGGTCGATCTCACCCCAGCCGGTGCGGAATCGTTCCCCGATCGTGTCTCTCGCCTCGTCGAGTCCGACCGCGGTTGCGACGTTCTGATTGCGCCGCACCACCGAAGATTCCTCGGTTAGAGGGCGATCAACGCCACACTGTGGGCAGAACCCCATCCATTTCGGGGAGCTGTGCCCACAAGAGTCGCATCGGAAAGCCATTTATTTCGAGTGTCTCGTTTAACGATTACGCAGTTTGTTGGTAAGAATCAAGACTGCCGCTCCTGCCAGGAGTAGTGCCATGGCCCCGAGGACTGAAGACCAGGTCCACGGTTCATAAGTCCTGATGGCGAAGACAAGCATGTCCGTGGCACAATAACTGCGAAGGAGGGTTGTGGCGGTACGCAGATGTAAACAGTGCGACGCGAGCGTCGCTGCAGACGAGCAGTTCTGCCCTAATTGTGGTGCCTTCATGGACCCTCTGGGCCAGCAGACCCATGGCAACATCATTTCGGTCAGCTCCAGCGGCTTTGAGACGTTTCAGCTCAGCGAGCCTCCCGAAGAACCAAAGCGTCGCCCCGAGCGCGGCTCCACCGGCGGCCCCGGGAACTCGATCCAATGCCCCTCCTGCGGTGCGACCAACCCTTCGTCGAACCGTCACTGTGAGGAATGTGGTGCCCGACTCAGCCAGGCGCCCCTCCCCACCGCCCCGCGTCCCGCGGTCCAGGCGACCGCTGGTGTCCGCGCCGCCCTTGCGATCAGTGGCCTCCTCTTCGGCGTTGTTGTAGTTGCACTCGCCTTCAACGTGCTCGGTGGCGAGGAAACCCCGACGTCGACAACCGTCGCCGCTACTTCAACCACTGCCCCGACCGTGGAAGAGAACGGGCCGATTCCCGTCATCAGCGAATCTTGCTCCGTCGAAGGCATCTCGTCGTTCGTCTGCGCCAACCTCACCTCGGGCACCGAGGACTCCTACCAGGTCAATTGGGAGGAGCTTCAGGCCGAAGCCGGGATCATCACGATCCGGCTCACCTTCGACCAGCCGATGGTGGTCCAGCAGATATTGTGGAGGAACCTCGCGGACCCGGTCCGATTCCAGCAGAACTACCGGCCCCGAGGGCTCGTCGTCACCGCCTCCGACGCCATCTCCGACGTGGCACACGAGTTGGAGGATGTTCCCGGTGAGCAGGTGATCCCTTACGCTGCGGTCGGCGCCAACTGGATCGAGTTCGAGATCACCAGCGCCTGGGTGGCGACAGTCACCGAAGGCAACGTGTTCAAAGAGATGGCAATCGACGAGATAACAATCATCGGCCGCCCCCAGGCGGCTGCCACCAACACCACAGCCACCACCTCGACGACTGCTCCCTAGGGCGCGACCTCCGAAGGCTCTACTGCTTGATATACGGTTGCCCGTCAGCGGCCGGCGCCCGGGCATGGCCGACGAGACCGGCGACCACGATGACCGTGGCAACGTACGGCAGCATCAGCATGAACTCCGAAGGTATCCCAGTGCCGAGGATGCCGACCTTCTGGGCTAGCGCACCTGAGAACCCGAAGACCAGTCCCGCGGCGAGGGCGCCAAAGGGAAGCCATCTCCCGAAGATCATTGCGGCGAGGCCGATGAACCCGATGCCACCCGTCATGTTTTCCTCGAACCTGGAGATCTGCGCCAGAGCGAGGAATGCTCCACCGAAGCCGGCAATCAGACCGGCACCGATCACATTGCGATATCGCACTTTGAGGACATCGATGCCCAGTGTGTCGGCTGCCTTCGGGTGCTCCCCGACAGCCCTGGCGCGCAGGCCCCAACGGGTCCTGAAGAATCCGATGTGGAGCGCGACAACGAGGATGAAGGTCACGTACACGAAAAACGTGTGATCGAAGAACATCGGCCCAATCACCGGTATGTCCGCAAGCAGGGGGATCCGGATCGAGGTGACCCGGGCCGGAGCGTTGAGGTCCTGGGCTTCGGCGAGGACACGGCTCGCCAGGAAGGAAGTCAGGCCCACGGCGAGGATGTTGATGACGACTCCGGCAATGATTTGATCCACGCTGAACCTGATCGCAAGCCAGGCGAGGAGGGCGCCGAGCAGTGCGCCAACCAGCATCGCACCCGCCACCCCGGCCCAGGTTCCGAAGGCGCTGGACAGGATCACAGCGACAAAGGCACCGGTCAGCAGTTGGCCCTCGATGCCGATGTTGATGACTCCGGCGCGCTCACATGTGAGTCCGGTCAGGGCGCCGAGGGTGATGACGATCGAGGAGATGACAGTCGATCGCAGCATCCCGACCAGGCTGAACGAGCTGTCCGCGGCTGCCCATGCCAGCAATGCAAGTACGAACAGAAGTAGGCCGATGCCGAGTGCGAGATTGGTCCGTTTCAGATTCCGGCGACGGAGACGATCGGCGCCGAGGGCAAATATGAGCACCCCGGCCACCGCTGAGAAGATGCGAGAATTGAACGTCCACGCGACTCCCTGGATGGAGTCGGTAGGCAGGCTCATATTGAACGTGGAAGAGGCGTCCGGGGGCACTCCGAAGGCGAAAATTCCCATGACGACCGCGGCGAGTGCCATGAGGACGACACCGATGATCGTTGCTCTCCGCTCCTCGGCACTGGTCCGCAGCACTACCTCCGGCGTGGTGGTGTCCACCTTGTCCATCACAGTCATGATCCCCACCCCGTGGTCAGCTGGGTCGGCTTCTCATCGGGGCCTTTGACCCGATAGATCGTCCGGATCATTCCCGGTGCAGCTACGAAGATCACGATCAGCGCTTGGAGAACGACCACGAGATCGATCGGCACCTGGGCCGCACCCTGCATCTCCCTACCGCCTGCGGCAAGCGCACCGAACAACAGCGAGGCCCAGAGCACCCCGATCGGATTGGAGCGTCCGAGGAGGGCAACAGTTATGGCGTCGAAGCCCACGGCACCGGCGAGCGCAGGAGATGCTTTGTACGGCTCGAGTCCCATCACCTGGTTGGCACCTGCCATCCCGGCGAGACCGCCGGCGAGGGCCATCGCCAGAGTCACCACGACTGCAACATTCATGCCGGCATAACGTCCGGCACTCGGGTTGGAGCCAACCGCCCGGAACTCGAAGCCGATTGAGGAACGATAGAGAAGCCAGTGGACGACGAAAACGAAGGCAATCGCGATCAGAAGCCCGATTGTCACCCGGTAGTCGGCCCCGAAGAGGCGGGGCAGGCGAGCCGTCTCCGCTAGCTCTGCTGACACTGGATTATTGCGTCCCGGGTCCTGGAGCCCGGGCGTGGTCAGGATCCACTGCATGAAGAACACCGCGATGAAGTTGCCCATGATGGTGGTAATGACCTCGTGGGCCCCAGTCCGCGCTTTCAGTAGCCCCGCCAGCCCACCCCAGATCATCCCACCGGCGAGCCCCGCCAACAGTGTCAACGGGATGTGGACGATCCCGGGAAGGCTCACGTAAATTCCGACATAGGTTGCCGCCAGACCTCCCATCAGCATCTGGCCCTGCGCCCCGATGTTGAACAGCCCGGCACGGAAGCCCAAGGCGACGCCGAGGCCGGCGAGGATCAGCGGGGTGGCAGCAAACAGGGACTCCGAGAGGGCATTCACCGACCCGACAGAACCCCGGAAGAGCGCCCGGTAAGCTGCGCTCACCTCGGCCACCATCTGCCCGAATGCAGCACCGGGGTCGTCGAACAACAGTCTCAGGATCTCGATATCGGAGAAGGCGATGATGAACGCCCCGATTATCAAGGCGGTAACCACTGCCAACGTGGGCAGGAGCAGCGATCGGGCTACCGAAGTGCCAATCCCGGTGGCACGGTCCATCAGCGGACTGCGCTCCGGGGGAGGCGTTGCCTCGCTCTCAGGTGCACGGGTGTCGGTCACGGAGCCGAACCGAGCATTGCCAGGCCAATGTCAGTAACTTCGGCATCGGGCGCGAACTCACCTGCGACCTTGCCGTGGAAGAGCACGATGATCCGGTCGGCGAGTGCCCTGACCTCGTCTAACTCAGACGACACCACCAGGACTGCTGCCCCGGCATCGCGTTTTGCGACTATCTGACTGTGGATGTACTCGATGGAGCCGACATCGATGCCCCGGGTCGGTTGGGCGGCGATCACCAACTCCACCTCCCGGGCGAACTCGCGGGCGACGATGACTTTCTGCTGGTTTCCTCCGGAGAGCGTCGATACAGGGACGTCGATGCCGGGGGTGCGCACGTCGTACTGCTTGACCAGGTCTTTGGCCATCTCCCGGGTTGCGCCCCAGTCCATGACCACGCCTCTCGAGAACGGCTGCTCGTAGTAGGAATCGAGGATCATGTTCTCGACAACGCTGAAATCCAGGACCAGGCCGCTCTCCTGGCGGTCTTCGGGGATATGGGAAACTCCCAGCTGGTGGAGATCACGGGGATTGGCGTCCGTTATGTCGGTGTGGCCTAACCGCACCGAACCGGACATCACCGGGCGGAGTCCCGTGATTCCTTCGATCAGCTCAGTTTGGCCGTTGCCCTGAACCCCGGCGATTCCCACGATCTCACCGGCGTGAACGTCGAAGCTGACGCCGTCCACCGCCTTCACATTTCTGCTGTCGAGCACGACCAAGTCCCGGACCTCCAGCACCAGCTCGCCCGGAGAGGCCGTGGCCTTGGTTACGGTCAGATCGACCGACCGCCCGACCATGAGATTGGCCAAGTCTTGCTGGGTGGTCTCGGCGGGGAGTGCCTCACCCACCACCTTCCCGCCCCGCATCACGACGATCCGATCCGCGACCCTGATTGCTTCACCCAGCTTGTGGGTGATGAACACGATCCCCTTGCCATCAGCCTTGAGGCCCTCGACTATCCCGAAGAACTCCTCGACCTCCTGGGGCGTCAGTACCGCTGTCGGTTCGTCGAAGACGACGAACTGCGCTTCGCGGTCCAAGACCTTGATGATCTCAACTCGCTGCTGGACACCCACGGAGATGTTCTCGATCAACGCATCAGGATCGACTCTGAGGTTGTACCGCTCGGAGATATTCATCACCGTGGCGCGGGCGGCGTCGCGGTCGATCATGCCCCCGAACCCGGTCGGCTCCTGGCCCAGGACCACATTTTCAGTCACTGTGAAGACGGGGACGAGCATGAAATGTTGGTGAACCATCCCGATTCCGGCGGCAATGGCGTCGGCCGATGAGCCAAGGGACATTTCCTCGCCGTCGATGACGATCTTGCCTTTGTCCGCCGAGTAGAGGCCGTAGAGGATGTTCATCAGGGTGCTCTTGCCGGCTCCGTTCTCCCCGAGCAGGGCAACGACCTCACCAGGAGCAACCGAAAGGGACACATCGTCATTGGCCAGGACACCACCAGGAAAGCGCTTGGTAATCCCTTCCAGAACAAGTGCCAAACCGTCTCCTTCCCAGCTGATCCGCACGATACCTTAGAACGGCCGGAGCCCCAGCGTGTGCTGGGGCTCCGGTGCGTTCCGATATTGTTTGTCGACTACTCGGGTGCGGGTGCATACCTCGGGAAGTCGAGTGTTCCCGAAGCGATATCCGCGAGGATCTGCTCCACCTCAGCAGCAAGCTCTGCAGGAACCCGGTCGGCCCACGAGTGGAACTCGGACAGGCCTACACCATCGTTCTCGAGAGTTCCGTTAGAAACCCCGGGGGTCCATGCGCCAGCTGCCTGGTCCTCGATCGAGCGCTGCACCTGGATAGCGATGCCCTTCTCGATCGTGGTCAGCCACAGGTCCTGGTACTCGGCGGGAGCGGCCATGAATGCGTCCTGGTCGACACCGATGAGAGCCGCGGCGATGCCACGGTCCTGGATCGCGGTGCCACAGGGCAGGTTGATCGCGCCACCAACCGGCAGCATGATGTCGGCGTTCTCGTCGAGGATGCTCTCACATGTGGAGCGAACAGTGGGGTCGGCGGGGTCGAAGGTACCGGTGAAGGTCCCGTCAACTGCGTCGATGTCCCAGCCGATCACACGCACGTCTGTGCCCTTGACCTCGTTGTAATGGGCGACGCCCTTGGCGAATCCGTCCATGAAGATCGCTACCGGCGGGATGTTCAACCCACCGTAGGTCCCGACAACACCGGTCTCCGTCACACCTGCGGCAAGGTAGCCGGCTGCGAATGCGGCTTCATCGGTCTGGTAGACCAGGCCACGAACATTCGGGATCTCGGGGTCGTATGCGAAGTCGACGATCGTCCAGTTGACATCAGGGTTTGCTGCGGCGTTGGTCGCCGTTGCGTCGCCCAGCTCGAAACCGACGGTCACGATGTGCTGGGCCCCTTGGGTGAGGCACTGGTCGATATTCGGCTGGTAGTCGTCCTGAGCGTCGGACTCGAGGAGAATCGGGTCGGCGGCTGCCCCACCTGAGGTGACTGCATCCTGCACGCCCTGCCATGCGGCGGCGTTGAAGCTGCGGTCATCGACCCCGGCAAGGTCGGTCACCAGGCAGGTGACGACAGCCTCGCCGTCGACCATCGCTTCAGTTGTTGTTGTCTCTTCCATCATTTCGGTAGTGGTGGTCTCTTCACCGGCGGGTGCGGTGGTGGTGGTGGTGCTGTCGCCACCATCGTCATCGCCACAAGCCGCGAGCACCAGGCCCAATACCGCGATAAGCGCGACGAGCCTCATATAACGTTTCACGTTTAACTTTCCTCCGTTGTTTTAAGTGTGGTCGGGGTCGAACCCGGACCGTTGTGCAGGTTAGTAGGTCGAGCGACCCTACGCCCTGCAACGGGCCTACCAAGTCGGGCAGAAGAGACCACGACTTTCGTGGTTCAGAGGCGGGAAATGCGGTCGACGAGGAGGTCGAAAAAGCCGTCGGCGTCGATCTCATTCATAACGAGGGCGTTTGGTTCCAGGTCGGTGACGCCCCACCAATCGACCACAGTCATACCGAGGGTTGGCCCGGGCACGACATCGATCTCCACGGAGGTCTCTTTGCCTGTGAACAGGCCGGGATCGAGGAGGTATGCGATCACAGTCGGGTCGTGGAGGGGGCCACCTGGAAGGTCGTATTTCGCCATGTCCCACCGATCGTAGAAACCCAGCATCCCGGCCACAGCCGCACCCGCCGGAGTGCCGATGTCCTTGAACCTTTGCAGGCGATCCGGGGTGGTCAGGGCCTTGTGGGTCACATCGAGAGGCATCATCACAACTGGTATTCCGCTCGTGAAGACCACGTGCGCGGCATGCGGGTCGACATAGACGTTGAACTCGGCCGCCGGGGTTGTGTTCCCGCCTTCGAAGAATCCTCCGCCCATCATCACGATCTGCTCGATGCCTTGAGCAATCGACGGCTCGCGAACCAGGGCGAGTGCGACGTTGGTGAGGGGTCCGAGGGTGCAGAGGGTCACCGGGTGCTCCGAAGCACCCACGATCTCGATGATCCTGTCCACCGCGTGGCCCGGGGCCTCCTCTAGAACGGGGTCGGGGAGATCGGCGCCGTCGAGCCCGGTGGGCCCGTGCACGTATTCGGCTGTGACCAGCTCGCGGACCATTGGACGAACGGAGCCGCGATACACCGGCACGTCTTGTCGCCCGGCCAGCTCAACCAGTGCAAGGCTGTTCTTGACTGTCAGATCGAGCGGGACATTTCCCGCAACAGCGGTTATCGCCAGAACCTCGAGCTCGTCACGGGACGCAAGCGCGACCAGGATGGCGACAGCGTCATCCTGTCCGGGGTCGGTATCGATGATTATGGGCCTTGCGATCCCAGCAGCGTATCAACCGCGGAGGAGTGCCTCAACATCTCCGCGAGACGGCATTCCGGCCTGAGCTCCGGCACGGGTCACGGCGAGTGCTCCGGCCGCGACCGAGAACCCAACTGCCTGCTCGATTTCGTCGCCACGGCTCAGGGAGTAGGCGAGGGCGCCACAGAACGCGTCACCGGCACCGGTCGGGTCCACCGCCTCGACGGGGTGTGACTCGAAGGTCACCACGGAGTCGTTGCCGACGAGCATTGCCCCGTCGCTTCCCAACGTGACCACAGTGTCCCCGTTGGAGCGGACACTCCTGGCGGCAGCAGCAACGTCGTCGTTCCGGACGAACTCGTCCCTTCCGGCGAGCACGGAGAGCTCTGATCGGTTGGGGATCAGAACGTCGACCAGCTCGAGCAATTCGCCAGGAAGAGTTTGGGCCGGGGCCGGGTTCAGGCAGAAAATCCCGGTGCACGCCTGTGCTGCCGCCAGGACCGACTCGACAGGAACCTCGAGCTGGGCGACGACAACAGTTGCTGCGGAGATCGCGGCGGCATGGCGGGCAATGACATCGGGCGTGAGGAGTCGGTTCGCCCCCGGGCTGACAACAATTGTGTTCTCAGCGTCTGAGTCCACGGTGATCACCGCAATTCCGGTGGAGGCTCCCCCGTCGATCTCGACAGGCGAGATGTCAACTCCCTCGTCGCCAAGCCCCGCCCGCATCGTCACTCCCAACTCATCGGTGCCGACAACGGCGACCAAACCGACCCGGCCGCCCAGTCGGGCGACTGCAATTGCCTGGTTGGCCCCTTTCCCACCGGGACCGATGAAATGACGGGTACCGATGACGGTTTCACCCGATCGGGGAAGACGCGGGGTCATAACAGTGACGTCGTTGTTGACTGATCCGATGACAACCACGTCGAAGCCCATGGGTGGTGACGCTAACCGTGAGACGGCGCCTACGGAAGGTTGAGCTCGGCCCAAACTGCCTGCGCCGGCTTATCTACTCGAGGACGCCTTCGAGATCGAGGCTGATGCCGACCGTGGGGAGGAGGTCGACATCGATGAGACCGGCGTACTCCCAGTGCCAGGGCTCGGCAGTGACACGGCCGCAATGCGCCCATGGTGGATGGACCCATCCAAATCGCGAAGCGTTCGATTGCAGCCAGATGAATCCCCGGTCCCGACATCCAAGCGTGCTGTTGCCCCCGGAGAAGTCAACTGCACGACCCCACCCGTGGTTCGAGTACCCGGGGCGCGCAGTGGGGGGGCCGCTGCATTCGCGAACAGATTTGGTGCCGACTTCGACCTGATCTCCGGTAATCGGATCAGGTCCGAATACCGCGGTGTCGACGTAGGGGCAGCGCCGGTTGAAGGCGCCTTTTTGCTCGTTGAAAGTGCGGTAACAATCGATGGGAGCGAGGTAAACACCATCGTTGGTGGCGGCCTCCATCAGGAGGGCGTAGGTGTATGCGGCGTCCCGTTCCAGAGTGCAGTTGTCGAACGTCATGAGACGTTCTCCGGTCATGTAGCCGTTCTTATAGCCGTCGATGACCAGGTCGAAGCTAAGGGCTTCATCACCGGCAGGGACGAGTTCGGTTGCGGCTGGGGAACCCGTGAGGGAAACGGCGAGGATGAGGGAAAGAATAAACATGAGCAATCTTGTAGCTCATGTCTATTCGGCTGTTCTGCCGGCTTCCTTAAGCCGTTCCGGACCCTTCGGTGCCGGCCAATTCGACCGGTGGGGTGTCCGTCGGGTTGAACGATTCGAAGGTGAGCTCTTCGTTTGCGGTTTCGAAACCGACAAGGATCGTCGAACCTGCCTTGAACTCGCCGAGCAACACCCTCTCCGAAAGCGGGTCTTCGAGGAGCCTCTGGATGGCCCGGCGGAGCGGCCTCGCCCCCAGCTCGGGGTCGTAACCCTGTTTTCCGAGATGCTCCTTGGCGTCGTCGGTGAGGACCAGGTCGAGCTTCTGCGTCATCAGTTGGGTCCTGACCCGGGCCAGCATCAGGTCGACGATCTCCTTCAGCTCAGCCATCTCGAGTTCGTGGAAGACGATGATGTCATCGATGCGGTTGATGAACTCGGGGCGGAAGTGCTTCTTCAGCTCGTCGGTGACCTTTTCCTTCATGTACTCGTAGTCCATCTGGTTGTCAGTTGCGTGGAAGCCGACCGCCTTCTTGTGAAGGTCTCTGGTACCGAGGTTCGAGGTCATGATGATGACTGTGTTCTTGAAGTCGACCATCCGACCCTGGGCATCGGTGAGTCGGCCTTCTTCGAGGATCTGGAGGAGTGTGTTGAACACATCAGGGTGGGCTTTTTCGATTTCATCGAAGAGAACCACCGAGAAGGGTTTGCGGCGCACCGCTTCGGTGAGCTGGCCACCTTCGTCGTAACCGACGTATCCGGGGGGTGAGCCCACCAGTCGGCTGACCGTGTGCTTCTCCATGTACTCGGACATGTCGAGTTGGATGAGTGCGTCTTCCTGACCGAACAGGAACTCGGTCAACGCCTTTGCGGTCTCGGTCTTGCCGACCCCCGATGGGCCGAGGAAGATGAATGAACCGGCCGGACGGCGCGGGTCCTTGAGCCCGGCCCGGGTGCGGCGGATCGCCTTGGAGACTGCCTCGATGGCGTCGTGCTGGCCGATGATCCTCTTGTGGAGCTCCGACTCCATCTGGATGAGACGGGCTGTCTCTTCGTCAGTGAGGCGATGAACAGGGATGCCGGTCCACTGGGCGAGGACTTCTGCAATCCCCTCTTCGTCGATGACCCATCCGCCTTCGGCGTTTGCCGCTTCGCGGTCGGCCCGCTCCGAGAGAAGGCCGCGCTCCTGGTCGCGCAGGGTTGCTGCCCGCTCGTAGTTCTCGGTGCCAACAGCATCCTGTTTGTCGAGACGGACCGAAGACAGCTGCACGTCGAGCTCGAGGATTTCGGGGTCGTCGCTGGGGCGGTGGATCCGGGTGCGGGAGCCGGCCTCGTCGATGAGGTCGATTGCCTTGTCCGGAAGGAACCGGTCGGCGAGGTAGCGGTCGGCGAGATTGGCCGCCGAGACGATGGCCTGGTCGGTGAAGCGCACTGAGTGATGGGCCTCGTAGCGGTCCTTCAAACCGAGCAGGATCTGGATGGTGTCAGCGACGGACGGCTCTTCGACCTGGACCGGTTGGAAGCGGCGCTCGAGGGCTGAGTCCTTCTCGAGGTACTTGCGGTACTCCTCGAGAGTCGTAGCCCCTACCGTCTGCAGTTCGCCGCGGGCGAGCATCGGCTTGAGGATGGAGGCGGCGTCGATGGCGCCTTCGGCGGCACCGGCTCCGACCAGGGTGTGGATCTCGTCGATGAAGAGGATGATGTCCCCCCGGTTCTTGATTTCCTTGAGGACCTTCTTCAGGCGCTCTTCGAAATCACCCCGGTAGCGCGACCCGGCGACGAGCGCACCGAGGTCGAGCGTGTAGAGGCTCTTGCCGTCGAGGTTCTCCGGCACTTCTTTGGCGATGATCTTCTGAGCGAGACCTTCGACGATCGCGGTCTTGCCCACGCCCGGCTCACCGATGAGGACGGGGTTGTTCTTGGTCCGGCGGGAGAGGATCTGCATCACTCGTTCGATCTCACGCTGGCGCCCGATGACCGGGTCGAGTTTTCCTTCCCGGGCCAGCCCGGTGAGGTTGCGGCCGAACTGGTCGAGGACCGTCGAGCCCGAAGACGAGGCTTCGCGGCTCCCGCTGGAACCTGCGGGCTGTGGCCCCTGCTCCTCGCTGCCACCGGGGCCGGAGAGAAGCTGAATGACCGTCTGACGAACTTTTTGGAGTTCGGCGCCGAGTTGCTGGAGGACCTGGGCGGCAACTCCTTCGCCTTCCCGGATGAGGCCGAGGAGGATGTGCTCGGTCCCGATGTAGTTGTGTCCGAGCTGGAGCGCTTCGCGGAGACTGAGCTCGAGGACTTTCTTGGCCCTAGGGGTGAACGGGATGTGACCCGATGGCGACTGCTTCCCCTGGCCGATGATCTTGACTACTTCTTCGCGCACCGAGGCGAGGTCGATGTCGAGGCTCTCGAGAGCCTGGGCGGCGATGCCCTCGCCTTCGTTGAGCAAACCGAGGAGAATGTGCTCGGTACCTATGTAGTTGTGATTTAGTAACCGAGCCTCTTCCTGGGCCAGGACGACCACACGGCGGGCACGGTCTGTGAACCGTTCAAACACCTTTAACTCCTATTCCTGGCATACCCGAGTTTACCATCGACCACATCTTTCCTAACTGACCTGAATCCTGCTCCGACAAACTGCGTAATACCATCGGCACCAATGGACGACCTCCAAAGCATCATTCGTATTCCCCGAATCTGGGACTCCCTCGCCAGGGTCGAGGAGAGACTGCTGGAAGCGGCCACGGCTGATGACGCCTACCTGACCAAAATCGCGCAGCACCTGTTGCTCGCAGGAGGCAAGAGGTTCCGCCCCTTGCTCGCCCTTCTCGCCGCCGAGTTCGGGCCACGTGACGACGGCCGGCCCGTCGAAGCTGCGGTGTCAGTCGAACTGATCCATGTCGGCTCGCTCTATCACGACGACGTCATCGACGAGTCCGATACCCGACGCGGGGCGACATCGGTCAACGCCAACTGGTCGAACACGGTGGCAATCCTCGCCGGGGACTTCCTGATGGCCCGGGCGTCTGAAGTGGCGGCCACCCATCTGAGCCAGGAGTCGGTCCGTCTCCTCGCTGCCACCTATGCCGAGCTGGTCGAGGGCCAGACCCGTGAGCTGCAGCTCGAGGGCGACTTCACCCACGGTTACCAAGAGTACGAGAAAGTGATCGGCGGGAAGACTGCGTCACTGGTGCGGACCTCGGCCCGCCTCGGAGCCATGGCTGCCGACGCCCCTCCCGAGACGGTCGAAGCCCTCTCCACCTGGGGCTGGGAGGTGGGCATGGTCTTCCAGATCGCCGACGACGCCCTCGACCTGGTCGCCGACGAATCCACGATCGGCAAGCCCGCCGGATCCGACATCCGCGAGGGCACTTTCACCATGCCGGTCCTGGCAGCGGCAGCCGGCCCCTACGGGGAACGGATTCGAGAGCTTCTGAAGCCCGGCATCCCCTACGACGACGCCGCAGTCAACGAAGTCATCTCCCTGGTCCGCAGCGGCGGCCACATCGAAGACGCTCTGACTGCAGCCACCGACCGCCTCACCAAAGCCGATGCCGCCCTCGCATCAATACAACCAGGCCCCGCCAACGAGATCCTCACCGAGCTCGGCAGCTTCCTGCTGGCAAGAGTCGAGCGAGCACGGGACTAGCGCACCTCGCTATGTCATCTCTCCCTCCGCTTGCGGAGGGAGTACCGGCGACGAAGGGGCCGGGGAGGGTGGGGCGATCCCACCAACGGCACTCGAGCTCCCAGCCCGAGGAGACCTCTCCCTCCTACCTTTCTCCGCATGCGGGAGGACAGTCGATAGGCGCGAGGACCGCAACACGGAGCGGCAGCTCTGGCCGACCGGCGTCTGTTCGACCAGCATCACCCAACCGGGCGCGATAACCGAGGGTGGTCCCCCAAGCGGAGATCAGATTGTTGACCAGGTAGCAACAGCGTCGAAGTCGGCCAGCAGTTAAAGAGGTCGCAGCGTCGGGAACAGGATTACTTCTCTTATGTGGGTTTGATCGGTCAGGAGCATCACGAGGCGGTCGACTCCAATGCCGAGGCCTCCGGTTGGGGGCAGTCCGTATTCAAGGGCTTCTATGTAGTCGGTGTCGATGGGGTGGGCCTCGGCGTCGCCGGCCTCACGGGCAGCTGCCTGTGCCTCGAATCTGGCCAACTGGTCGGCGGCGTCGTTGAGTTCGCTGAAGGCATTGGCGTACTCGGCTCCCGCTATCACCAGCTCAAAGCGGTCGGCGAGACGGGTGTCGGTCGCATTGCGGCGGGAGAGCGGTGACACTTCAACGGGATAATGGGTCACGAAGGTGGGCTCCCAGATCGTCGGTTCGACCTTCTCGTCATAGATCTCGAAGATCAGCCTCCCCGGCCCCCACCCATCTTCAGCTTCGATACCCGCACCCCGGGCCAACTCGACGAGCCTATCGCTGGGGGTATCCAGACTCACTTCCTCACCAAGTGCCGTCGAGACGAGTTCGGTCATCGCCTCCCGCCGAAATGGCGTCGCCAGCGACAGCGGCTTGCCGTCATATGTGATTTCGGTGGCACCGGTCGCAGCGACAGCAACGGCGGCGATCACCTCCTCGACCAGGACCATGATGTCCTCGTAGTCGGCAAGGGCCTGGTACGCCTCGAGCATGGTGAACTCGGGATTGTGCGTCGAGTCGATCCCCTCATTGCGGAAGATCCTCCCGATCTCGAACACACGCTCCAGGCCTCCGACGACGAGCCGCTTCAGATGCAACTCGGTGGCAATTCTCAAGAACATGTCCACGTCGAGTGCGTGATGATTGGTCGCAAATGGCTTCGCCGTTGCACCTGTCGCCTGGGAGAGAAGGATCGGGGTCTCGACCTCGACGAACCCTCGATGTTCGAACTGCCTGCGCAACTCCGAGAGGATCTTTGCCCGCTTGAGGGCGACGTCCCGTGCCTCTTCATTGACCATGAGGTCGAGGTAGCGCCGCCGGCTCCGCTGTTCGACATCCTGCAGTCCGTGGAACTTGTCCGGCAGCGGCCGAAGGCTCTTTTGGAGGATGACGAAGTCATCGACCTGCACGCTGAGCTCACCCTTCCGGGTGGTCATAACAGTTCCCGAGGCACCCACCCAGTCGCCGAGGTCGACCCGCCCGAACTCGGCAGCGAGGTCGTCGCCGATGTGGCCGCGGTCGACGAACAGCTGAATGGTCCCGGTCATGTCCCTGACCGTTGCGAACTGAAGCTTGCCGAACGAGCGGTGCAGCATCACCCTGCCCGCAACGGCTACCCGGTCTTCGGTATGTGCTCCCGGCTCGAGCCCTTCGAACTTCTCGTTGATATCAGATGCCCAGACCGAACGCTCGAACCGGGTCGGA
Source organism: Acidimicrobiia bacterium (assembly GCA_041742825.1). GTDB lineage: Bacteria > Actinomycetota > Acidimicrobiia > Spongiisociales > ZC4RG35 > MA-ANB-1. The sequence continues at coordinate 36,392 of JBGTNX010000075.1, forward strand.
TAGCCCGCTCCGTCGACGATCTCCTGGTGGTGCTCCTGGCGCGTCGCCTGCAGGGCTTCTGGTGGTTCGTTTGCTTCGGTCAAGAGGTCCCTAACTGGCGGTCAGTGCAGCGTACCGAGACGGCTCGGCTCTTCGAGAATCATCCCCCTGTCGGGTTTGGCTTTGCCATTGACCCACTCGATGGAGAGGTTGTCGATCAGACGGACCTCGCCGACATGGGCGGCAACTGCGAGCACCGCCGGACCGTCGAGGACAGATACCGGCTCCATGGTGTCGGCCGCAACCAGTTCCACGTAGTCGGTGCCAAGCCTTGTCATCGAGCGCGAGACGGTCCCTTCGAGGCGGGCCGGGTCCCTCTCCCCTGCTTCGATCTGCATCGCCGCCTGGAACAGGCCGCGGCTGATCGCGAGAGCAGCCTCCCTGTCGGCCGGGGTGAGCCTGACATTGCGACTGGAGAGAGCCAGCCCATCCGGATCGCGGACGAGGGGGGCGGCAACGATCTCGACCGGGAAGCGGAGGTCGGTGACCATGCCCTTCAACACGGCGATCTGCTGGGCGTCTTTCTTGCCAAAAACCGCGACATCGGGGCGGAGGCCTGCGAATAGTTTCGCGACAACAGTTGCCACGCCGACGAAATGGGACGGGCGGTACTTCCCTTCCATCCCCAGGGCTACGGCGCCAACGGTGACCTCGGTCGACGAACCGGGGGGATAGACCTCCTCGACCGAAGGGACGAAGTGGATGTCGGCTCCATGCTCAGCCGCCATCTCACCGTCGCGCTCGACATCGCGGGGGTAGGCAGCGAGGTCGGCCTCCTTGTCGAACTGGGTCGGGTTCACGAAGTTGGAGACAACAAGCGTGTCACACTGCCCCCGGAGCAGGTCCATCAAAGAGAGGTGGCCTTCATGGAAGTACCCCATCGTGGGGAGCAGTCCAATCCGCCCTTTGTAGAGCGCCCTGGTATCGGCGAAGGTCTCGACTATTTCCAATCTTTCACCTCGTTGAAACGGCCCGCAAGTATCGCAGTTGCCTCAGCCATCAGGCGAAACTGCGTGCCGACAGACTCCGAAACCTGATGGGCCGCCACCAGATGGCCGACCACCGTGTCGGTGTCGCCCCTGGCGATCGGCCCGGTGAGAGATTGCCGGCCGCCCGCCTCGAACACGTTGTCGACAACCCTGGATACGAGGGGCCCGGCGACGTCAGGTTCGATACCGGCAGCTTCGTAGAGATCGGATGCTGTCGCCAGGGCGGTCACGACGAAGTTGGCTGCTGCCGCTGAGGCGGCGTGATAGAGCGGCCGCACTGCGTCAGCGAGGGCAAACGGCTTCATATCCAAAGAGATGGCGAAAAGGATCAGAGTGTCCTCGGCGAGGTCATCGCCACCTATGCCCACATAGGAGTCGGCGAGCGCCGCGGCGCCGCGCTCGGGATCGGGAAGGGTCTGGAGCGGGTGGAAACCGCCGATTGAGACGCCCGGAGACGCCAGAGGCTGGAGGGCGGTGACCGGGACAAAACCGGAGACATGGGCAACCACAGCGCTGTCACCCAATTTGCCGGCCAACGAGTTTGCGACCGATTCGATCTGGTCGTCCTTGACGCAGATCAGAACGAGGTCGGCCGATGGCAATGCGTCGTCGATGGCCAGCGGTGGACCGAGTCGGTCATCGCCAGACCGCGAAACGACGCCGACGATTTCGTGTTCGGCAGCGCGGGCGGCCCGCGCGATCGATCCTCCGGCCCGCCCGGGGCCGACGATCACCAACCGCATCGATTACCTGTCACCTGCGCAAGGGTAGCGGTCGGGGTGTTTGGCTATTTAGGGCTGGTAGTGACGCAACTGCTCGGAGGTGATCACCGGCCAACTCGAATCGAGGTCTGCCTTCATGTCTTGATAACGGTCCCTCCGCTTCCAAAACTTTGTCTTCCAGACCCGGAAGCGCTTGGACGGGGCGGCTGTCACCGCGGGGACTTCGGGTGTCCTGCTCCGACGTACCTCGGGCAACCCGACGACTTCTTCGGGGTCGTCGACCATGTGCAGCATCTGATGTGCGGCATGGCGTACCCGACGGTGCTCCTGTGTGCGCTCGTCACGCGAAGGACGGCTTTCGTCATAGCCGGGGATCTGGTTGCGATTTTTGCGGGACCGTTTGGCCATCTAAATGAACCTCCTGTGTTCTGATCGAATCAGTTCGCAGAAGGAGCGTCGGCGGGCCGCGGCCTCTTCGCATATTTCAAAGCTAGCACGAGTCGCGATGTCGGGGTAGAGGCGAGGGTCACCTGGCAAGGAGTGAAGGGAGGAACCGGCCCGGTACCCGCTCGAGGTATGAGCCATAGCCCGGATATGCGATCCGGAGCTGGCGCTCCTCATACTCCGACTTGAAGGCAAAGAAGCCGACGAGGAGGGCGGAAAGAATTGCTCCGGCTGAAGTCGCGAAGAGGAATGAGACACCGAGAAACAACGACACGACCGCTGTGTACATCGGGTGCCGCACCCACCGGTACGGGCCGGAGCTGACCAGCCCACCTCCTGCCGCCGGCTCGGGCAAGGCGGTCAGGTTTCGCCCCAGGCTCCGGGCGCTCCACAGCATCAACCCCACCCCGGCCACTGCCAGGATCGCCCCACCGATGCTCCATGTAGTGACAGTCTCCGGGAGAGCGCCCTGCCAGACGACGGCCAGGCCAATCAAGGCGAAGCCGACCAATTGCGCTCCGACCCAGATCCGACCCTGTCGCGATGCTGTGACCCACTCCCGCGTGAGGTAGTCGACATCCTGACCTTCCAACTGAGCGAGATGCTGACAGGCGGTGGCCCGGCCGAGTTCGGCGTCGGGCCAGACCTCGACCAGAGGCTCGAGAACGAAGCGCCTCTCGCCGGCGCGAGGGTGCGGCACGATCAACTCGGGGCCATCGTCGACCCGGTCTCCGTCTGTGGCCACGATATCGAGGTCGAGGGTGCGCGGGCCCCAGTGCACCTCCCTTGTCCGACCCTGGCCGACCTCGATCCGGTGCAGAAGTGCCAGCAGCGCATGGGGGTCGGTCTCAGTCGCGACCACAACGACCGCGTTGAGATAGGGGTCCTGGCCGGGCCCCCCAACCGGCGCCGTCTCATAGAGAGAGGAGACAGCCTCGATCGAGACGCTTTCGGAGAGCTCGTCGATCGCCCGACGCAAATGTCCGATACGGTCACCGAGATTCGACCCCATCGAGATGGCGAATCGAGTCATCTCTCCCGGCTGACAGTCACCGCAACATCAACAAACGGCACTTCGATAGGCGCATCCGGTTTGTGGACCGTCACCCCGACCGACACCACATTCGGGTACTCCATCGCCAGATCGGCGATGCCGTGGGCAAGCTTTTCGATCAGGTCGAAGCTGTTCGAGGCGGCGTAATCGTGAGTTCGCTGGGACAGTTCCCCATAGTCGACCGTGTCCTCCAGCCGATCGCTGGCGGCAGCAGGCCCGAGATCGATGCCGAGTTCGAGGTCGATCAGGAACCTCTGGTCGTTCTGCTTCTCGAAGGCGAGGACCCCGTGTCTGGCCAGCACTTCGATACCGGAGATGCGGATCCGGTCGGTCATCAACTCATGACGGAGGGAATCAGCGAGCGACCTTCCGGGCCGAGCGCCCTGCCCAGGATCTGTTGAATCACCGCAAGGGCGAGAATCGGGTCTTCGACCATCCCGGAGTTGACCAGGAACCCGCCGAGAAGGCCGCCGACGGTGTCGTCAACCGACTCTCTGTGGACGAGAACGCGTGACTTCTTGCGTGCCATGGCCATGTCGAGAGTCTTGAAGAAAACGATCTGGTCGCGTTGGCCGATGGAGCCGTTGAGGGGCACTGTGTAGGTGGCGATTCCTGCCTCGCGGTAGGCCGCCACGTTTTGGTTTCCGGCGAGCATCGAGACCACGGTGTTGATCCGGGCTTCTTCCACCAACCAGGTGATTTCCTCTTCACGGCGCACTTTGCGGTGCTGGAACCCCGACCCACCGACACGATCTGAAACAGCCAGGCGCTCATTGATCACCCAGGTGAATCCCCGGGGCTTTAGTCCTGCTGCCATTCTTCCCATGTCTCCGGATTCACGATAGCGGCGGCAATCCGGAGCGCATCCCGGGATTGGGCCACGTCGTGAACCCGAAATAGCCGTGCACCGCGGTCGAATCCGATGGCGGTCAGCACTGCCGTCTGCCCGTCGCGTCGCTTGGGGTCTTCCTCCCCGGTCAGTTTCGCCAGTGTCGATTTGCGTGAAGCTCCGAGCATCACCGGGAATCCGGAAGCCACGATCTCACCGAGACGTTTGACGAGCTCGAGGTTGTGACGGGTGGTCTTCCCGAAACCGAAGCCAGGATCGACGACAACAGCGGATGGGTCGACCCCAGAATCGATCAAGCGCAGGGCCTGGCCAACGACGAATGCTCTCACGTCGTCGACCACGTCGTTGTAGCGGGGCTCGGCTTGCATGGTCCGGGGATCACCGAGCATGTGCATCACGATGACGCCGGCCCGGGAGACCGCGGCCAGCTCGATCATGTCCGGATCGCGGAAACCCGTGACGTCGTTGATCACGGATGCCCCGGACGCGATGGCGAGTGCCGCCACCTCGGGTTTGGAGGTATCGATGCTCACGGTGACTCCACGATCGACGAGGGCCCTGACTACCGGAAGCACCCTTTCGGCCTCCTCACCTGCGGGGACCGCCCCGGCCCCGGGGCGCGTCGACTCCCCGCCAACATCGATGATCGTTGCCCCATCGGCGACCATCGCCTCACCTGCGGCAACGGCCGTGTCGACATCTAGGTAGTCGCCCCCGTCGGAGAACGAGTCCGGGGTTACGTTGAGGATCCCGACCAGCAAACCCCGGGCCAGGGAGTGCTCGGCGCCCCCGGTCCTCCAGACGCTGACGGCTATCTCCCGGTTCCGAAGAGGAGCGCCATCGCCTCCGATCTGGTCTTGGCGTTCGACTCCATCACGCCGCGGACTGCCGAGGTAACGGTCTTGGCGCCCGGCTTGCGGACCCCTCGCATCGACATGCATAGGTGCTCGGCCTCGATGACGACGATCACCCCGAGTGGGTCGAGGCGCTCACAGAGGCTGTCAGCGACTTGGGCTGTCAACCGCTCCTGCATCTGCGGCCTTCGGGCGAAGCCGTCGACCAGGCGGGCCAGCTTCGACAACCCGGTTACCCGACCCCGGGGCATGTACCCGACGTGGGCTTGACCGTGGAACGGGACGAGATGGTGCTCACACATCGAGTAGAACGGGATCTCGCGGACGATGACGATCTCCTGGTAGTGCTCGTCGCCGAAGAAGGCGTCCACTACTTCCCCGGGGTCGGTACCGATATTGGCGAAGACCTCGGCATAGAACCGTGCCACACGTTCGGGTGTCTCTCTCAGGCCTTCTCGATCCGGGTCGTCGCCGACGGCTTCGAGTATCTCCCTCACTGCCTTTTCGATCCGGCCCTTATCCACTTTGCTCTGGTCGATCTCTGCCATATGGGAAGCCTAACCCGGTTATTCGACTGGCCCCCTTGACAAACTGTCACAGTGACGGCATAATGATGTCAATATGGTGTCACAAGATAGTCAAACCGGCATCACCAAGCATAGAAGGAGAAGGACAATGATCTGGATACGATCCACCGATAGCCTCGAAGCACAACTCAACGAGCGCATCAGGCACTTCCGCAAGACAAGGTGATAGGAAAATGCAAATAGACCATCTACTCGTCGAACTGGAACAACAGGTCGAAAGCCAACTCCGATTCGCCGACCCGCTCAAAGTGGACCTGATCAGCGAAGTTCTCGAAGTGATCCACCCCGCAGTGCGGCAAACCATGTTCCGTGTAGTCGAGACGGCCATGGCCGAGATCAACTCCCAGTTGACCGGCCAGGCCGTCGAGATCCGACTGGTGGATGGTGACCCGGAGCTACTCGTGACCGCCGCCGCCGCTCCCCCGCCTCCGCCGCCACCCGAGGCGCCCGACGCACCCGAGGCCGAGGGATTCGACGAGGCCAGGATCACATTGCGGATCCCCGGCTACCTCAAGGAGATCATCGCCGATGCCGCCCGGAATGCGGGCGATTCGGTGAACTCCTACGTGGTGGATGCACTTCGCACGGCCGCGCCGCCGGCGAACCCGAAGAAATCTATCAACCGCAAGATCCACCTCTGATGGAGAAGTCCTTCGAGGTAGGCAGCGATGGTGCTCTCGACGTGCGGATCGCCTCTGGGAAGATCGAGGTGAAACGGGGCCGGGAGGGCGTCATCGTGATCAGAGGCCGCGGAGACACCGAGAACCTCGTCGTGGAGCAACACGGGTCTACCGTCTGGGTGTCTTCTGAGCCTCGTTCGACCCAGATCTCGAAGCGGATCCACATCGGGGTGGGAAGATCGGTCTATCTCTCCATCGAGGTGCCTGACGGCATCGACATCGATGTCAACGTCGCCTCCGCCGACCTGGAGTGCGATCCGGTGTCAGCCCGACTCAACGTCAACTCAGCTTCGGGCGATATCCGTTTCACCGATACCGGCGACCTGACCGTAAAGACCGCAAGCGGCGACGTCCACGGTCGCACGGTCAGCGGAAAACTCAACTTTGTCAGCGCTTCAGGCGACCTCCACATCGATTCGATCGGCGACCGGGCTTCTGTCTCCACCGCTTCGGGAGATATTCAGATTGGGGAGGCACGGGGACCGATTACCACCTCGACGATGTCAGGCGACGTCGAAGTCCGCAGATTCGGCGGCGACGATTTCGCTGCCAAGTCGATGTCCGGCTCGATCGACATCGGGATTCCTGCAGGGAGCAGTGTCGACCTCGACGCCACGACTCTGTCCGGCGACATCATCCTCCCCGAACCCCAGGACGCGCCTTCAGGAACCCTGGCAGGGAGTGTCGACCTCAAGGTGAAACTCGTCTCCGGTGATCTCAAAGTCCGTCGGGTCTGACCCCAATCGGTCGAATTGAGACGGAGCGTCAGGCGCCGGCGTCTGCGGGGCGGCCCCTGGGGCGAAAACCCTTCTTGGCACGCGCCGGGAGCGGAGACTCGGAGTCCTCGGGCTCCTCTGCCTTCTTCGCCGCAGCCACCTGCTCCTCGTCACGGGGCTGAGGCAGCACCGGGTTCTCCGGGTAGCGGATTCGCAGCGACCCGCTCTCGGTGTGCTCCCACTTAGGAATGTCAGAGAAAATCTCGGCGACCCGCTCCCGATCGACCGTTTCATGTTCGAGCAGCTCGGCCACCATGCGCTCCATCGCTTCCTGATGATGACTCAAGATGACGCGAGCCTCCTCATGGGCAGCGTTGATCATCTTCCTTACTTCTTCGTCGATGAACGCAGCTACCTCGTCTGAATAATCCTGTTGACGCGAGTAGTCGCGTCCGAGGAAGACCTCACCGTTCGCCTTCCCATACTGCATCGGGCCCAGCTTGTCGCTCATCCCGTACTCCATGACCATCCGGCGGGCGATCTGGGTTGCCTTCTCGATGTCGTTGGCGGCACCGCTGGTCGGGTCGGCGAAGATGATCTCCTCGGCCGTGCGACCGCCGAGCAACATGGCCAGCTGGTCGACAAGCTCGGACCGGCGGATCAGGTAACGGTCATGAGTGGGTAATGCGAGGGTGTGACCGAGCGATCGACCCCGGGCGACGATCGTCACCTTGTGGACCGGGTCGGTGTTGGGCAGGGCAAAGCCGACGAGGGCATGGCCGGTCTCGTGGTATGCGATCAACTTCTTCTCTTCGTCCGTCATGACCCGCGACTTGCGCTCCGGACCGGCAATTACCCGCTCGATCGCCTCTTCCAGTTCCGACATGCCAATCTTCTTCTTCTTACGGCGTGCCGTGAGCAGGGCTGCCTCGTTGATGAGGTTGGCGAGGTCGGCGCCGGTGAAGCCCGGCGTGCGGCGGGCGAGGACCATGAGGTCGATCTCCGAGCCAAGTGGCTTGCCCTTGGAGTGAACTTCGAGGATCGCGGCCCGTCCTTCGAGATCGGGTGCATCGACGACGATCTGTCGGTCGAAGCGCCCGGGCCGCAGCAGCGCGGGGTCGAGAATGTCGGGCCGGTTGGTGGCAGCCATCACAATCACCCCGGAGTTGCCTTCGAACCCGTCGAGTTCTACGAGCAGCTGGTTCAGTGTCTGTTCCCGCTCATCGTGGCCACCACCGAGCCCGGCGCCACGGTGGCGCCCGACGGCGTCGATCTCGTCTATGAAGACGATGGCTGGTGCGGTTGCCTTGGCCTGCTCGAAGAGGTCACGGACCCGGGCCGCACCGACACCGACAAACATCTCGACGAAGTCGGAGCCGGAGATGGTCATGAAGGGGACCCCCGCCTCGCCGGCGACTGCCCTGGCGAGCAGGGTCTTACCCGTACCGGGAGGGCCGAAGAGGAGGACGCCTTTGGGGATCTTGGCTCCCATCTGCCGGTACTTGTCCGGGTTGGCGAGGAAGTCCTTGATCTCCTCGAGTTCCTCTTTCGCCTCTTCGAGACCGGCGACGTCGGCGAAGGTCACCTTCGGCTGCTCTTTACCGACGAGCTTCGCCTTCGACTTGCCGAACTGCATGACGCGGTTTCCCCCGCCCTGCATCTGCATGAAGATGAAGACCATGAACCCGAGAAGGAACAGCCAGGGCAAGAAGCTGATCAGGTAGTCGAAGAAACCGGGGGGCTGGGAATCGACCGATACCGAGGTGCCGGTTGCAATCGCAGTTGCAGTGAGTTCCCCCTCAAAACCGTCCGGGTATGGGGCGATGCGATCCCACGCAATTTCCGGTGTGTCGCTGGTATTCCCTTCCGTGCGACCCTGGATCTCGTTGGAGCGCTCCAGGAACTGGACCTCGGCGAATTCGCCTTCTTCCATGGCCGAGACGAAGTCCGAAAGCGTTACCTCTTCGGGGCCTGCAACCGTGTCGAACCACCACTGTGCGACCAGGGCCAACATGATAATGGAGACCCCATAGATGAGCAGGGTTCGCAAGGTTCGGTTCACAACTACCTCGTTTCAAGGCTGAGGAAAAAATTCGTAGCCTCAATGCTACGTCAGATAGCGCCGTAGACGAACCCCGAATTAGAGAAGTTCAGGGCCCATCACTCCCACATAAGGAAGGTTCCGGTACTTGCCGGCGTAGTCGAGGCCATAGCCGACCACGAACTCTGGCCCGATCGCAAAGCCGACGTACTTGACGTCGATCGGGACCCGCTGGATCCCTTCCTTGAGGAGCAAAGTGGCGATCTCCAGCGAGGCGGGCTTGCGTACCTTGAGACTCTTCAGCAGGTAATTCAGCGTGAGGCCGGAGTCGATGATGTCCTCGACAATGAGAACATGGCGTCCTTCGATTTCCTCGTCGAGGTCTTTGAGGATCCGGACCACACCGGAAGTCTGCGTTGATGCGCCATATGAGCTGACCGCCATGAAGTCGAACTCGACTGGGAGGTCGATCTTGCGGGCGAGGTCGGCCATGATCATGAATGCCCCGCGCAATACGCCGACCAGCAGGACACTCTCCCCCTTGTAGTCCTCGGTGATCTGAGCGCCCAACTCTGTGAGTTTGGTTTCGATCTCCTCGGTGGTGATCAGGGGTTTGATGTCCATGGATGCACTTTCAAGTTCGGTGAGGCTTAGAAGGTAGCCCGATATATCGGAGTTCTGCCAACCGTCAGCCCGCTGTCCCCGGAGTCACAACCAGATAGGCACCGCGCTTGGTGACAGAGAGCCCGCCCTCCAACTCCGCGCCCGTGCTGGCGCCGGTCAACACCTTCTCGATCCTGGCCAGCTCTGCGCCCGAGACCGTTGCCTTTTCCCGGAACGAACCGACCAGGGCTGCGATTGCCCGGGCTCTGAGCGGGGGTTCGAGAGTCAGGAGAATTCCGGCGGCGACCCGCCCCGTTTTCCCGTCGTTTTCGATCGGGGCAGGTCGCAATCTGTCGAGAAACTCGGAGTCGCCCCGAACATGCTCGGCGGTACGGGCGAGGGAGTCGACCAGGCTCGGATTGAGCTCTTCCATTCGGGGAATCAGCTCGAGCCTCACGAAGTTGCGGCGTAGTGCGATATCGGTGTTGGTCGGGTCGTCGACGAATGGCAAGCTGAGGAGTGTGGCCAGCTCACGGGTCTCGTCCCTGGTCACATCGAGAAACGGGCGATAAATCTGCGACGCTCGTTGATACGGCATGCCGGAGAGGCCCCTCATGCCCGCACCCCGAATCAGGTTGAGGAGGACGGTCTCCGCCTGATCGTTTCGGGTATGTCCCAACAGCAGGTTTTCCTCACCCGAGATCGCCCCTTCGAGGGCCTGGTACCTGGCCTCGCGAGCCATCGCCTCTGGCGAGGCGCCCTCCGCCACGACGACGTCGACCACGTCACATTCCATGTCCAAGGCCCGGGCAATGTCCTGTGCCGATCCGGCGAGCCTGTCGGAGGCCGGGAGCCCGTGGTGGACATGGACGCATCGGGGCTTTGCGCTCGAGGCCAGGCCGGCGATAAAAGCGAGCGCTGCAGAATCTGCTCCTCCGGAGAGGGCGACTACGTGGGGAGACTCCGGAAAACGGGCCTGCTGGTTGATCGCATCGGCAAGTTCGGTCAGGCGACGCGGTTCAGCCACGATTTCGGGCTCTCGATCTCATCGAGGGTCGGGAGCGAACCTGCTCCCCGGAAAGCCAGGTTGACCGCGCTCCACCCCGCCTCGCGCTCCACCGTCTTGATGAACTTCTCACCCTTTGCGTACTGATTTACTTTCATCTCGAGGCCGGTAATCCGGAAGAAGGTTGCAGTCTTTTTGTCTTTCCTTCGCTCCTTCAGAACCCGGCTCATCCTCGCCTGGGACTTGAGGTGGTCGGCCCCGATCCTGTCCATCACGTAGTGGCCATGCCCTTCGAGCACAGTCATCAGCGCCTGGACACGGTCGACGATCTCGGTCTGCTCAGGGGTGGCAATCAGACCGAAAATTCCCCTCTCGTCGATCATCGGCGCTCCCCGGCGGCGGCGGTCGATCACCTCACCGAGTATCGACCCGAGACGTCCCGGGTCCGGGCCGGAAGCTTCGACGAGTTCCTCGACAAGGCCGCGGAAGTAGCCACGCAACCAGGGAACCCCGGTGAACTGGGCTCGGTGGGTCAACTCGTGCAGAGCGACCCAGAAACGGAATTCCGACGGCCGGAACTGATGGATCCGCTCCATCTGGAGGAGATTGGGGCCCACATAGACAACGCTGTCCCCATCCTCGCCGGTGGGCAATACCAGTTCGTATTGGCCGAGTACCCTCCGCGACAACACGCTGAGCAGGGCGCTGCTCTCCCGGTCGACCAGTTTTTCGACCGTTGCAGCCTGTTCCGGGTCCCGTGATTCGGTCAGCTTGCGGGTCGCGGGCTCAATGAGGTGTTTGAAACTGGCGAGATTTCGATCCACCCACTCAGTGCGGTCGATGATTGTGGTGCTGGGCGCACCGGTCAGGGCGAGGCCGGTCCCTGCGGCAACGAGTTCGGAGACGATTGGTGTGATCTTCGCCATTTCGGCATCGAGAGCCGCAAGGTGATAGGTGTCAGCGAGGGGATATTGGCCCGCAATCCGACCGGTGATGCCGCTGGTCTGAGACTGCGCGGTCACTCTTCGACGATTCGGTATCGCTTCCTCACCACATTGGTGAAGTACCGACCGGTGGTGGCGATTACCACCAGGAGGGCCAGGGCGATTCCCGTCGGGACGAGATAGCGATAAGTCCAATCAGCGATGGCAGCGTCGGGAGGGGGTGTCGTCACTTCGACGGCAGGACTGATATCAGAGGTGACCGGTGGGGTCTCCCCGACCTCTTCGGGGTCGTCCCCCTCGGTCGCGAACACGGGGAGGGCGAGCAGGACCAGAGCCAGCAGCGTTGCGAGGGAGAGCGAAGCGGAGCGAGCGGATTTCGTCATCGGGGCTCAGAATACCCACGCCCGGGCGATGAGTCGAACCTTGCGAAGGGAGGGATCCGGGGCGCAATCAACGATGAGCCGCCTCGTCGTCGAGGGCCTTCCGCAGTTTGATCAAGAAAACATCGGGGACTTCCTCGGACAGCCGCTCCCTGACCACGACCTTAAGCCGGCGCTCGAAGTCGAAGCCGCCGTTACAAGGGCTGCAGCCATCGAGATGAGACCTGATCCCGTCAGCCGTCGCCTCGTCCATCTCTTCGTCGAGATACTCGTAGAGACGTTCCAGGGCTTCGTCACAATTGTGCGCGCCGGTGTCGACGCAGTCGTTGTCCGTCATGGCCTCTCCGCATTCTCCGGGAGCAGTCCGCGTTTGCTTGCAAACTCCCACAACGCTTTTTGCATCGCTTTTCTTCCACGATGCAGTCGGGACATAACGGTACCGATCGGAATATCGAGGATGTCGGCGATCTCCTGATAGGACAGACCTTCGAGATCGGCAAGCAAGACCGGGATGCGGAAGTTCTCGGGGAGGCTCTCCACGGCTCTCTTGATGTCTGCCTCGACGAGACCGTCGAGCACCCGGTCCTCGGTCGTCCGCGACGCCTCAGCCGACTCTTCGGACCCGATCCTCCGATACAGGTAGAGGTCTTCGACGTCTCCGAGATCGACCTCATCGGGGCGACGCGCCGCCTTCCGGTACTTGTTGATGTACGTGTTGGTCAGGATCCGATACAGCCACGCCTTGAGATTGGTCCCGGCAGTGAAGCTGTCATAGGCGCGGTATGCCTTCAGGAAAGTCTCCTGGACGAGGTCCTCGGCGTCCGACGGATTCCGGGTCATCCGCATCGCAGCGGCGTACAACTGCTTGGAGTACTGCATTGCATCGTCGGCGAAAGCGGCCTGATCTGCCATTCCCAGAGACGCTACCGGTGTTCGGCCTCATAGGGAATTCTGGAGCCGGAGAGGGGAGTCGAACCCCTGGCCTATTCATTACGAGTGAATTGCTCTACCACTGAGCTACTCCGGCGGCGACGGAATAGTAATTGCTGGAGCGTGCCTATTTCCAGGCGTTATTCGGCGAGACGCTCTCTGCGGGCCGCAAGCAAGTCCGCGGCGCGATCGAGGGTGATGCTCTCGGGGCTGTCGCCCTGACGCAGCGATGCGTTCACGTCTCCGTCTGTCACGTACGGACCGAAGCGCCCGGAACGGACAGTCACCGGCTTCTTCGACACGGGGTCCTCGCCGAGCTCCTTGAGCGGCCCGGCTGCTTTCTGTCCCCGGCGCTTCGGCGGCTCGGCCAGAAGCTTCAGGGCCTCGGGAAGGGTGAACGTGAACAGCTGCTCCTCTGATTCGAGGCTGCGCCGGTCGCTCCCCCGCTGGATGTAAGGCCCGTAACGCCCGTTCAGGGCGAGGATTTCGACCCCATCCTCATCCTCGCCGATGACCCTTGGAAGCGAGAGCAGTTGCAGAGCGTCATCGAGACCGAGGGCGTCGATCTCCATGCCTTTCAACAAAGAGGCACGTTTCGGCTTCTCCTTGCTCCCCTCCTCCTGTTCGCCAAGCTGAACATAGGGGCCGAACCTGCCGGTCTTACCCAAGACCACGAGCCCTGACACAGGATCGGTGCCGAAGATCTTGTCGCCGGCATTCTGGGTCTCCAGCAGTTCGACAGCCATCGCGACGTCGAGCTCGTCGGGCGCGACATCTTCCGGGATCGAGGCCCGTTCCTCCTCACGCTGGACGTAAGGGCCGTATCGACCGATCCGGGCGACGATCTTCCGGCCCTGGTCGTCGGATCCAACCGGAATCGAGTTGATGACTCGGGGGTCGATCTCATCGAGACGCTTGGCAACCTTTTCTTTGAGGCCGTCGTCGCCGAAATAGAACCGGTGCAGCCACGGCACCGACTCTTCCTCACCGGAGGCGATCCGGTCGAGATCGTCTTCCATCCCTGCGGTGAATTCGTAGTCGATCAATTTCGGGAAATGCTCCTCGAGCAGGGTGACAACCGCGAACGCTGTGTATGTGGGGACCAGCGCCGAACCCTTCTTCCAGACGTAGCCACGGTCCTGGATCGTTGACATGATCGACGCATAGGTCGAAGGTCGCCCGACGCCGAGCTCTTCCATTTTCTGGACCAGTGAAGCCTCTGTGTAGCGGGCGGGGGGACGGGTCTCATGGCCGACAGGCTCGAGTCGCTCGACAGCGATGGGGTCGTCCGGGGCGAGCTCGGGGAGCCTGGTCTCCTTATCGTCGAGATCGGCCGAGTCGTCACTCCCCTGCACGTACGCCTTGAGGAAACCCGGGAAGGTAATAGTCCGCCCGCCTGCGCTGAAGAGGGCCTCCCTGCCGTCGGCCGCAGTAGCCGCAATTCGCACCGACACCGTGAAGCCTTTGGCGTCGGCCATCTGGGAGGCCACCGTTCGCTTCCAGATGAGGTCGTAGAGACGGGCCTCGTCCTGACCCACCTTCGCGGAAACCTGCTCGGGTGTGGGAAAGGTCTCCCCCGAGGGCCGGATCGCCTCGTGGGCCTCCTGGGCTCCCTTCACCTTCGCCGAGTAGACCCTGGGCTTCGGGCTCAGATATTCGGCGCCATACAGTTTCTCGATCTGTGACCGGGCCGCGATCACCGCCGTCTCGGAGAGGGCGATCGAGTCGGTCCTCATATAGGTTATGTAGCCGTTCTCATAGAGGCGTTGGGCGACCGACATGGTCCGCGACGAGGAGAACCCGAGCTTACGGCCGGCGTCCTGTTGCAGTGTGGAGGTCCGGAACGGCGGATACGGGCTTCGCTTGTATGGCTTGGAGTCGACCGAACGGACCGTGAACTCCGAGTCGGTCAACCCGGTGGCAAGGGCCGTTGCCGAATCGGAGTCGAGAACGAGCACACCCGCCTTGGGTGTGCCTTCACGATCGAAGTCCTTGCCGGTGGCCACCCGGGTCCCGTCGATTTCGAGAAGCGACGCATCGAAGGGCAGGTCGAGATCTGTTGTCTTCGCCAGGGAGGCGTCGATGCTCCAATAACCGGCAGCCGTGAAGGCGATCCGCTCCCGTTCGCGTTCGACGATGATTCTGACGGCGACACTCTGCACCCGGCCCGCCGACAGGCCCTGTTGAACCTTCCGCCACAAGACGGGCGACACTTCATAGCCGTAGAGCCGGTCCAGGATGCGCCGGGCCTCCTGGGCCTGGACGAGCCGATCGTCGAGCTGGCGGGGATTGCGGAACGCCTCGTCGATGGCGCTCTGGGTGATCTCGTGGAACACCATGCGATGGATCGGGATTTTCGGCTTGAGGACTTCGATCAGATGCCAAGCAATCGATTCGCCTTCGCGGTCTTCGTCGGTGGCGAGGAAGAGCTCGTCGGCGTCTTTGAGCAGCGCTTTCAACTTCTTGATCCGGTCGCGCCGTTCTTTGGGCACCACGTAGAGCGGCTCGAAGTCGTTGTCGACGTTGACCCCGAGACGCGCCCACGCCTCTCCCTTTGCTTTCGCAGGGATTTCAGCAGCGGACCGAGGCAGGTCCCGGATGTGGCCCATAGAAGATTCCACGACGGAATCGGCTCCGAGAAACGCGGAGATTGTCTTCGCCTTGGTCGGCGATTCAACGATTACGAGACTCTTTGTCATAACACTTTCGGTCTGAGTTGACCCCAACTAGTGGGGCTATGTCAACACGACCCACACCGAATCTGCGGCATTAGCGTGGTACTTCGATGCCACCGACTACTCGCAACCGCCCCATCTCCAACCCAGCGCGGTCCACTTGATGGGTGCCTATATCGCCATCGAAGGCGGGGACGGCAGCGGCAAGAGCACCGTCGCCACAGCTGTCTCCGAACAGCTGAAGGCGCTCGGCCATGGGACGGTGATGGTCAGGGAGCCGGGCTCCACCGCACTCGGCGAGGAGATCCGCAAGCTGCTTCTCGACGGCGAGCATATGACACCCTGGGCCGAGGCCTTCCTATTCGCCGCACAACGCGCCCAACTCGCGACCGAAGTCATCGCCCCCGCCCTGAGCGCCGGGAAATGGGTCATCAGCGACAGGACATACTTCTCTTCGGTCGCATATCAGGGGGCCGGGCGTGGACTGGGGACCGAGACCGTTCGAAGTATCAACGAGACGGGATTGGAGGGTGTCGAACCCGACCATGTGTTCGTCCTGGACATCGATGTCGATGTCGCCCTCGGGCGCCAGGGCCGGCCCGACCGGATTGGAAGCGAGGAGGCCTCGTTTCATCGCGCGGTGCGCGGCGCCTACCAACAGCTCGCCGAGACCGAGCCCCGGCGGGTCAAGATCATCGACAACAGCATGGGCCTGGAGATCGTGGTTGCAGAGATCATGGGACAGCTGACATGACGACAGTCTTCGCCGACTTGATCGGAAATGCTGACGTAGCCGACCTCCTGGAACGGGAGTTCGAGGTTCCCAACCAGGCCTATCTGTTTGTCGGGCCCGAATCCGTGGGCAAGGACTCGTTTGCGGTCCGATTTGCCGCAGGATTGTTGTGTGATCGGTCCGGTCACCACGACGACCCCTGCCGGACCTGTCGCCTGACCCTGGCACGGACCCATCCCGACCTCATCGTGATCGAACCGGAGGGCGCCACATCGATCGGGGTCGAACAAGCGCGGTCGATGGTGACAAGGGCATCGATGGCCCCTGTTGAAGCAGACCGGACGGTGTTCTTGATTCCTGACGCCGGTGCGATGACGGAGCAGGCCGCTAACTCGCTCCTCAAGACCCTCGAGGAGCCTATCGCCCCGGTCACGTTCCTTCTCGTCGCAGAAAGCGAGGACGATTTCCCCGCAACAATCGCCTCACGCTGTCGGACCATCCACATGGGTCGGGTGCCTTCCGATCAGCTCATTGCCGCTCTCACCGGCAAAGGGATCGAACCGGCGCAAGCCGAAAGTGTTGCAGTCGTCGCTGGGGGGCGTCCCGGGCTGGCGCTTTCATTGATGTCACGGCCGGAGGTGGCGGAGTTCCGGGCGATGTGGCTGGCGATCCCCGAAAAGGTCACACCGCATCCCGGCGATGGCCAGCGTCTCGCCTCGGTTGTGATCGATGCGATCAAACCCCTCGTCGAGAAGTCCATCGACAAAGACCTGGCGAAAGACGCACAGCAGCGGGCACGACGGCGGATCGAACAGTCTCTTCTGATCGGCGGTCTCGAGATTCTGGCGTCGTGGTATTCCGACTCCGCCTCCCTGCAGTTGGGCGGGCCGGTCCGGAACCGCGACCTCGACCTGACCACCCTCACCGACGTCAGCCCGCGCCGTGCCGTCCTTGCCGCGGAGAAGGCTCTCGACGCGGTGGTCGACATCCAGGCCAACCTCCGCAGGGAACTGGTGCTCGCAAACCTATTTACGGGTCTCGGCTCAGAGGATTAGACCTCAAGACGCCCGGCGCGCTCCCTCGAGTAAGGCTCGGCGGACGTCGCCCGGGTTTACCCCCGCACTGCGGAGGACCCTGATGGCGCGGTCGTGCTCGGGGAGACGGGTGATCGCGAGAGTGATGTGCTCTGGCCCGATCCGGCGGCTCCCGACAGCCTTGGCCTCTTTGAGTGCCTGGACCAGCGCCCCCTTGCCAGCACCGGTGAAGGGCCGATGGAGCCGCCGGCCCCGGGAACGGGCATCCGGGCCCCCAGTGGCCTCTCCCGGATCAATTCCAACCGAAGCCAGCGCCTCGGTGTCGAGGCGTCCCAACTCCCGCCGCGCAGTTGCCGCGTCGACTCCCAACCTGTCGAGGACACCAACGCGGCAGGCACCAATCAACAGGTGCTCGGTCCCGATGCGGGTATCTCCCCGGCTTTCGGCTTCCTCGACTGCCGTGGTCACCGTTTGCCGTGCCTCGGACGTGAACTTTTCGAACATCGCTCTATCTCCCGTGTTTCTTGTGTACTGCCTGTCGCGACACTCCCAGGGCGTCGCCGATCTCCTGCCAGGTCCAACCCGCGGTCCGAGCCGAATCGACGTAGGTGCCTTCCAGCCGATCGGCGAGTCGCCGCAACGCCACCACAGCCTGCAAGCCCTGCGCTGGCTCGCGGTCCTCGACAGCAAGTCCGGTAGTCGAATCCATGCTGTCATCGTAGGTTGACAAATCACCCGTGTCAACCCTGGTTGACAACCGTCCTCCCCTCGGGCCGGGAGCTCGAGTGCCGTTGTTGGGAACGCCCCACCCTCGTCGCCGGCCCTATCGGTCCGGCGCCACTCCCTCCGCAAGCGGAGGGAGAGACGAGCACGTTCAACCCGTCAGGGGGATACAAGGGGGGTCGCCCCCCCTTGCAATTTCACAGTCCGAATCACCAACCCGACCGAAGTCACCTCGTGTATCCCAGCCCAAACCAGACGCAACCCAACCTGTCGGGGGGATACAAGGGGGGTCGTCCCCCTTGCAGTCTCAGAGAATCGTCGCGGCCATTTCGGCGAGGGGGGATCGGACGGAGCGTTCGAGGGTGACGTGGCCGAAGAGGGGGGAGCCCTTGAACTTCTCGATGAGGGCGGCCATGCCCCCGAACGGGGAGATGTAGGGGTTGTCCACCTGGGAGAGGTCGCCGCAGAAAACAACTTTGGAGTCACGGGACATCCGGGTCAGGATCACCTTCAGTGTCGACAGCTCCAGGTTCTGCGCCTCGTCGATGATGACGTATTCGCCGGTGATGGAACGTCCCCGGAGATAGGTGACCGCGGCCATCTCCAACTCGTTGCGATCGATCAGCTCGTCGATAGCGTGCCGTGCCCCGTCGACGCCGGCGTCGGAGAAGAGGGCGAAGAGATTGTCGTGAACAGCGGCCATCCAGGGGGCGAGCTTCTCGTTCAGGTCACCGGGCAGATAGCCAACCTCCTGTCGGCCGACCGCGACCAGGGGGCGGTAGACAGATACTTTCCGATATCGCCCTTGTTCCAGAACTTGCTCCAGTGCGGCGGCCAAGGCCAGGAACGTCTTCCCTGTGCCGGCCATACCCATCATCGAGACCGCAGGGATGTCAGGGTCGAGCAGCTGGTGCAGCGCCACGGTCTGCCGAAGGTTTTTCGGCTCGACCCCAAACGCCTTGGCATGGGTGGGGACCCGTTCCACAATCAGCGTCGGGTCGGATTGGATCACCCGGGCCAGGGCCGAACGTGAGGCTCCCTCCCGGAGGACCACGAATTGGTTGATCATCGCCTCAACACCGGCGAGCTCGATCTTGCCCTCTTCGAAGAGCCTGTCGATGGTGAGCCCGTCGGTGCGGAACTCGACGATTCCGGAGTGCAGCTGCTCGACAGGGACGGTGTCGGCCCGGTAGTCCTGAACGGGAACACCGAGTTGCGCACCCTTGATCCTGAGGGCGGCATCCTTGGTGACCAGCACGGGGTTGTCGGCGTCGGGGAGGTTGAGGCAGGTGGCGAGGATGCGGTGGTCCGGGGTCGTCGGGTCGAGGACCCTGGGCAAGCGATCCGACGTCACGCCGTTCAACTCGATACGGAGCGAGCCACCGCTCGGGAGGTCTACCGGTTCGCGAAGCCCGCCCTCGCGGCTTGCGCCGAGGTCTTCGAGAAGGCGGATCGCGGCCCGGGCGTTCGCTCCGACTTCGTCGAGCCGGGTCTTCATCCGGTCCAGTTCCTCGACCACCACGAGTGGGATTACCACATCGTGTTCATCAAATCGGAGGGCGGAGCGGGGGTCGGCGAGCAGGACGCAAGTGTCAAGGACGAAGGTATTTATCACCTGAGCGGGCTCCTTTGGTGACGCCAAGGCTCACAGCTTCACCGTTTCGGATTCAAATTACAAGCATCGTATTCGGGGACGCTCAGGTGACGATCTTGAAGACGGGATGGCTGTCGGCAACCACGGCGAAGTCCTCCGGTTTCGGGTCGCGGGGGACGTCGAAGTAGGGGCGGGTGATCCTTTGCTCGTTCCAGTACTGATGGAGGAGGATCCCGCGCCGTGTCACAGGTACCTCGGCCAGAGTCACTTTGCGATCGTTGCGCCCGTGGCGAAGCCAGACGGTCCTGTCGGCGCGAACGTTCTTGACCCAATCCACTTCGCCATACGGGGCGACGATGTAACCGACTCCTCTGATGTCGAGCGGGGATACCGGGACTGATCGGGGCTTGCCCGACGTGCGACCCGTTGTGGTCAGCACCACCTGTTTTCCCAGGCCCCGCCGGGCCACCCAGCTGGTGAATGCGTTGACCCTGCGGGTTCCTCTGGTGACAACGTAGATCCGCGCCATATGACCCAACCTAGCGGTACGGCTATCCCCGGCGCCGACCCAGCCACTCGATGAACGCCTCGGGTTCGCGGGCGTTGACAACCCGGTCGGTGGTCACCCAACCGCGGCGGGCGTATTCGACGCCGTAGTCCATTCGGACCAGGTCGGAGGGGTGATGGGAGTCGGTGTCGATCATGACGTCTACCCCGGAGGCCATTGCCTGGCGGCACACCCCGGCGTCGGCATCGAGGCGGTCGAGGGCACCGTTGACTTCCAATGCAACCCCGGTCACTGACAGTGCCTCGAGAACCACATCTATGTCGAGCTCGACGCCGGGACGTCGCCCGATCTTGCGCCCGCTGAGATGCCCGATCGCGTCAACCGACGGGTCGCTCAGGGCGATGAGGATGCGCGACGTCTGCTGGTCGCGGTCGAGATCGAAGTGGGAATGGATGGACGCGACGCAATAGTCGAACTCCGCCCTGAACTCGGGGTCGTAATCGAGTTGTCCGCGGGGCCCGATGTTGAGCTCACACCCGAAGAGAAGTCGGATGTCGGGGTAACGCTCCTGAAGGTGGCGAATCCGGTCGCGGTGCTCGAGCATCAACTCGCGGGAGGAACCGTTTATGGCGAGATCCTCCCCGTGCTCGGTGAACGCCACATACCGGTATCCCGCGCCGACCGCAGCTTTCACCATTTCTTCGAGGGTGGCGCGACCGTCGCCCGACCGGTCGGAGTGGTAGTGCAGGTCTCCCAGGATCTCATCGCGAGCGATCAAATGGGGAAGCAGGCCCTCCGCTGCGAGGTCGACCTCACCGCTGCCTTCCCGGATCTCGGCCGGAACCCACGTCATGTCCAAGGCCCCGTAAATGTCCTCTTCGGTCTTCGAGGCGACCACCCTCTCTCCGTCGAACAGGCCGTATTCACTGAGCAGCCAACCGCGATCGATCGCGCGCTGGCGGAGAGCGATGTTGTGCGCCTTGGACCCGGTGAAGTACAGGATCGCCGACCCGAGTTGATCGACAGTGACGGTTCTAACGTCCACCTGGAAACTCTCCCTGGTCAATACCGAAGTCTTGGTGTCTCCGGACCCGATCACTTCGCTGACTTCGGGCCACCCCGCAACCGAACCGTGGACCACCTCTGGCTGCGACGTCGCCACTACCAGGTCGACGTCGCCGATGGTTTCGGCGAAACGACGAACCGAACCGCAGGGGACCACGTCGACAACTCCCTCCAGCCCGCGCAGCCTCTCGGCGAGGACACGGGCCAAGGGCAACGCCTCGGCGAGGGGGGTGCGTCGATCCTTGCCGTGGAGGCCAAGCCGCTCGATAGCCTTGGCGATCTTCTCCTCCGAAGTCTTGCCCAGACCGGGCAGATCGCGGAGACGCTCTTGTTCGATGGCGGCCTTGAGGTCGTCGATGTTCTCGACACCGAGTTCCCGGCGGATCGTCTTCAGTGTCTTGGGGCCGAGGCCCGGAATCCGGGTCAGCTGGACGAAGGCCGGCGGGTACTTCTCCCGCAGCATCTTCAGCTTGGCGACGGACCCCGTCTTCTCGAGCTCGATGAGTTTGTCGGCGGTCGAGTTCCCGACACCCTTGATCTTCACCAGGTCGGCCTTGGTTGCCTGGGTCAGGTCGCCGTCATAGCCCTCTAACCCGTGAATCGCCGCCTCATAAGCCCGGACCTTGAACGCCTGTGGGCTCCCCTCCTCGAGCGCCGTGAGACGGGCGAGTTCGACGAGCATCCGGATTGCTTCAGAACGGGAGACCATGACCGCCGATGGTATCCGGCGCAACAGCCTGCGTCAGCCTCCGAGCCATGAGATCGGGTCGAATTCCCCGGTAGCCCCCGCTCGCACCTTGAGGGTGCCGAAGTACGGGACCGTCACCTCCTTTTCGACGATCACCGTCGCCGACCTGACCTCGAGCCCGGAGTCGATTGGGCAATCACATCTCACCACTACCGCACCGTTGGCACCGGCGTAGCGGGCTGCCTCGGCTCGTGGATCACCCGCTCCGGCCGGCGGATAGGTGGCGACTGCCGCCGCCAGGGCTGCTGCATCTGCTGCATTGTTCGCTTCGGCCCTCACTCCATACAGGACGGTTAGGGACCCGAGGCCGACGAGCGCCGCCATCACCAACGCGATGAGCATGGCTGCAACCACCGATGCGGACCCGTGGTCAGCCCGGTTCACTTTTCTGTGCGCATTGTGGCCCGGGCTGGAATGTCGAACTCGAGGTCGGGGAGGATGAAGAAGTCGACAACCTGCCGGAACGTCGCGGTCACCGTGGCCATCTGACCGGGGACCGACGGCCGGGTGACCGAGATCCGGGTTCTGGAAGCCATCTCCGGGTCGAGAGCACCAACCACCGCGTCGACGGCGCGAGAGGGGTCGGGTGTCGTTGCCGCCACCCGTGCCCCCTCCCGCACAGCCCCGATCAGTTCGATCTTCACCCTCGCCACCGACACCAACTGGAGACCAGCCACCAGGAGGAGGACGACGAGAGGGAGAACCAGGAAGAACTCCACGGTGACCGAGCCCTCCTCAGTCAGAACTTTCCGACCACCCACGAAATTACCTTCCCGAACAGCCCGCCGAGCAGGCCGCTGCCGCTGCCCGACTGCAGCCAGTTGAGCCCGATGATGGCCAGGGCAGTTGCGGCCAGGATGACCAGAAAGTACTCAACGGTTCCCTGCCCTCGCTCATCATGTGCCAGCAGCACCAGCTTTGTCCATAAACGCATTTGCGCTCCTCTCCTTGTCCGGCAACCGGCCGGCGACGGGAGGAAGTGCGGTTCTCTCGGCGGCCTGGTGCTCAGTCAAAAGGCGCCACCAGTCCATCCAGAAGCGAAAGAATCGTGGGGCCGTAAGCAAGAAGCACCACCCCGGGGAGCGTCAAAAGGCTGAGCGGCAGCATCAGTCTCACCGGCAGTGCCTTGAGCCTCGCCTGCCTCGAGGCCCGCTCCCTGGCGAGGTCGTCATCGAGGAACCTCCTCACCGCGTCGGCGGCCGATGCACCTGTGGCCTGGGCCCTGGCAAGGTGGATTAGAAGAAAGCGGAGGCCTCCCCGCGTCTCCTCCACGGCCGCCGTCAATCCGGCGACAGAGGCCACACGGACCGCTTTCTTCAGCTCCCCGGCTTCGGGAAATCGGCCTGCAGCCGATTGGAGCGCGGATAGCACCGACCTACCCCCGCGAAGCTCGACCAACAGCACCATCATGATCGGCCGCAGATCGTCCTCCCGGCGCCGGCGAGGCAAGTGGCGGCGGAGACCGAGGACGAGGACCGCGGCAACGGCGCCGGGAAATCCGAGGAAGTTCAGACCCAACGACCCCACAACCAGATAGCTCAAAGTGCCCTCCTGACCAGAAGGACGCTCACCAGGAGACCGGCACCGGCGAGGCCAATCCCAACCAACGCCACCCCCTGTTGCGCCGGATCTCCCAGAAGATCGCCAATGGCGCCGGTGGACAACTGGTAGCCGATGTAGAGGGCGGGAAGGCCGACGAGGACCGCTATCGAGGCACGGGCGGGAGAGGTGGCGACTCTGATATCCTCGGTGGTCTCCACGCGGGCCAGTGCGAGATCGCCGAGTTCCTGGAACAAAGGCGCCGCTGCCGAGCCGGTCTCGGCGATAGCAGCCACCAGGGCTCCGATCTCCTGGCCGATCTCGGGAAATTCAGCCCTGAGGTCGGGGATCACATCTTCGAGGAGGCTCCCCGAGTCGAGCGACCCGCTGATCGCATGCGCTTCGACTGATCGAGCGGCTTCGGCGATCGCACCCCGAAGAGGTGCTCCGCTGCGGAGCTCTCGCCCGACCGCCTGGCAAAAAAGAGCAGACCTCGTCGATGTGCCCGGCCGGTTGGCCAGCACGTGAATGGCAAGGCCGGCGAGCGCCCACAAAGGGAAGATCAAAGAAGCAAGAAGGAGTGCGACAACTCTCCAATCCATCCCGGCTGATAGTGCCCATGCGACCACCAGCCACTCAGACATCGATCTCCTCCATGTGGCCGTCGCTGCCCACCGAGGACAGCGAGGAGACGTACCGACGCTCAGCGGAGCGGGCCACCTGCACCACCAGGTCGACCGCCGCGAAGAGCTGGCGCCGAATTGCGTCGGGTGATGCCGCACCGTCGAGCAACGCCAGCGTCTCCAACCGCCACATCGCCTCCTCGGGCGAGTTGGCATGGACTGTTGACATCGAACCGCGGTGACCGGTGTTCAATGCTGTGACCAGGTCGAGTGCTTCGGGTCCGCGGACTTCGCCGAGCACAATCCGGTCCGGGCGGAGCCGGAGGGCCGAACGCAGCAGTTGACGGATACTGACCTCACCGAAACCCTCCGCATTTGCAGGCCGGGCCTCGAGGCGCACGACGTGACCGGGAAAGTCCAGTTCAGCTGCGTCTTCGACTGTTACCAGACGCTCATTGCGGGGGATCTCCGCTGCAAGCACATTGAGCAGCGTTGTCTTCCCGGTCCCGGTCCCTCCGGACACGACAATTGTCTTCCGGGCCCCTACCGAAGAGCGGAGGAATGCCGCGCACCCATCGCTCACCGCTCCCAGCGAGACGAGGGCGGGGAGGTCGCGGACTGTAGGGCGGAACCTGCGGATGGCGATCACAGGATTGTCCACGGTTGCCGGGGGTATCGCCACATGGATCCTGGAGCCATCGGGCAGCCGTCCATCGACCATCGGCGACGTTCGATCAACGCGCAGGCCGAGGGTGGCAATGGTTCGCTCCACCGTGGCCATGAGATCGGCGACCGAGGCGAACGAGACGGGGACGAGCTCGAGGTCGGACCCCCGGTCGACCCAGATCTCACCGGGCCCGTTGACGAGGATGTCTGTAATCCGGGGGTCGTCGATCAATGGCTGCAATGGACCCAGACCGAGAACCCGGTCGACAACATCGCCAACGAGGATGTTGGGGCTGAGGGGCGCTTCGATAGCGAGCAGTCGCCCGGCCATCTCGGCTACCTCACCACGGACCGACGTGGCGCCGTCGCGGGCGACGAGGGTGGCTACCCGGTCGGCTAGGCCCATGGCATCTCCCAGATACCCCGCCAAGAATCAACCCATCGCCTCGCCTGCGGGGTCTTGCCCTCGAGCATCGCCATCACCGGGCGGCGGCCGAGACGGGGCAGAACCGGGCCGGGCAGGGACGGCACCGATACGCCGGTCGCCGGTTGCCAGACTGACGGGGACGCTGCTCCGGGCCCGAGGAAGCCGGGCAGAATCGCCCGGTACGGCACGGTCGGTCCCGGCCACAACTTCCCGTCGGAGCGGACGACGAGTGCCGGCCAGCGACCGGCGAGAATCTCGACCGCATGGGTCAACTGGTCGCCGGTCATCGCGCCAGATGCGATTGTGGCCACCCCGCGGCGGCCCGGGCTGAGGTCGAGGAGGGTCGGGCCGTCGACCATCAGCTGGGCCAGGGTCTTCGTGCCCGGAAGGTACCGGGTGCGGACGTCGACGATCAGTGCCGTCCCTGCCGCCAGTGCCAGGCCGATCGGGCCGATCCACGAAAGCACCGGGTCCTCGGCATGGACCCCCAGAACCTGACGTCTCCTACTCCCCATCCTCTGAAGGTATGGGGCGGGGCAGGCGACTTCAAGAGGGTTGGTGTGGCCAGATCCCGGCTAACTTGAAGACCGTGACCGAAGCAGCGTTCTTCGACCTCGACAAGACGATCATCGCCAAGTCATCCACCCTCGCCTTCACCAAGCCGATGTTCAAGGCGGGGATGTTGAATCGGAGGACCCTGGCGAAGGCGGGCATCGCCCAGGCCTACTACCAGCTGTTCGGCGCCGACCACGAGCAGCTGGAGCGGGTCAAAGCCGAGATGGCGTCATTGACCGCAGGCTGGGACCGCGATGAAATCGTCGCCATGGTCGAAGAGACCGTCAGCGGGATCGTCCCGCCCCTCGTTTTCGCCGAGGCTCTGGCCATCATCGAAAGCCATCGGGGCAAAGGGAGGCGGATAATCGTCGTTTCGTCGAGCCCCGAGGAGATCGTCCAACCGCTGTGCCGGTATCTCGCCATCGATGAGGTGATCGCCACCCGAGCCGAAGTTGGACCCGACGGCAAGTACACCGGACAGATCGCTCAGTATGCCTACGGACCGGGGAAGGCGGTTGCCATGGCCGAGCTTGCGGAGCGGGATGGGATCGACCTCGCCGCCTCCTACGCATACAGCGACTCCGCTACCGACATCCCGATGCTCGAGCTCGTCGGGCACCCGGTGGCGGTCAACCCGGATGCCGAATTGGAGAAGCATGCCAAAGAAAAGGGTTGGGAGATAAGGACTTTCCTCAACCCCGTGTCACTACGCGATCGGCTCAACGAGTCGAAGTTGCAAGGTGCCGCCCTGGCCGGGGGATTCGCCGCGCTTGTGACCTACTGGGCTCTCAGAGGCCGTCGCTCTCGATAGCGACCAGCCCGACCTCGCTCACCCTGAGCAGTTCCACAATTTCGGCCACAGAGTCAGCACCCTCGAGGTTCGTCACGAGATCACGGTGCAGCGAAACGCCGGCAATCTCCCACACCCCGCTGCGGTCGAGTGAGCCGGTCACCAATCCGGAGTGGGTGGTCTTCAGCGCATCGGTCGCCGCGGTCACGATTACCGCCGCTGGTGGGGCATCCGGACCGAGGCCCCAGTTTCGGGGACTGCCTGAGGAATCCAGATCACACCGGTCGTCGCCGCCGCCTTCGAGGAATGCAGAGATGGTCTCACTCAGTCGCATGGAGGCAAAAGTAGTCTGCATCGAATGAAACGTCGTTCGATGGTCATTGTCGCTGCCGGCTCGTCATCGAGATTCGGCACCGACAAGCTGATGGCGGATATCTCCGGGAGTCCCCTCATCGCCCTTACCGTGCAGGTAGTCAGGGCGGCAGTCGACTTCTGCGTGCTGGTCGCCCGTGAAGACCAGATCGACGACCTGACGGCAATGGACCTCGATATTGACATCGTCCAGGGCGGGGCGACCCGCACCGAAAGTGAAACCGCTGGCCTGGCCGCCGTCCCGCCCAGCCGTCTGATCGGGATCCACGACGGCGCCCGCCCTGCGATCACCCCCGGATTGATCGACCAGCTCTTCGAGGCCGCCTCCGTCCATGGTGGCGCCGTCCCCGGCCTGGCCCCGCGGGCAGCCCTGATCGACCGAGACGGTCATACCCCGGTGAGGCATGCAGTGGCTGTGCAGACACCGCAGGTCTTCTGGGGCGCCGAACTAAAAGCCGCCTACCTCGCCGCCAACCAATCGGGCTTCACCGGCTACGACACCGCCGACGTAGTCCGCAACTTCACCAACCTGGAAGTAGCAGTGGTCCCCGGCGACCCCCAAAACATCAAGATCACCTATCAAGAAGACCTGGAGCGGGTTCGGCTGACGCTCTCCTAGACACTCGATCTCCCAGCTCATTGGATCTCTCCCTCCTACCTACCGGCCCTTCCGGGCCGGCAGGGACCTTCGGCTTCTGAGAGGCGACCAACGTGGAGCGGCAGCCCGGCCGACCGGCGTCTGTCCGACGAGCATCACCCCCAAAACACGGCACGGCGTAAGTTGATCCCCCCGTCCCGCGGAGAAATTCAGGACCAGGGAGCCAATCCCGTCGAAGTCGGCCGGCAATTGAATTGACAAATGGTCGGGAATAGTCGACCATACGGGAATGGCCGACCATTTGGTCCCGGACTATGAGCTGGAGGAGACCCTGGAGGTCGATTCTGTCGAGATGTTCAAGGCGGTGTTCGATGAGACCCGGATGCAGATCACTGACCTTCTGACCGAGCGGGCGGCCACAACTTCTGAAATCGCTGACACCCTGGGGAAGCCGAAAGGAACCGTTGGCCACCACGTGCAGGTACTGGAAGAAGCAGGGCTTATCCGGGTGGTCCGCACTAAGAAGGTGCGGGCGATCGAGGCCAAATACTATGGCCGGGTCGCCCGGACCTTCCTCCTCACTTCACGGGTCAAAGACATCGACGTCGGGATCAGTCCCGACTACTTCCTGACCTCGGCGGCTGCCGACTACGCCAACGCCGCGCACACCCACGACGATGAGATGCCGATGATGAGCAGCCTTCGCTACGCCCGAATCCCCGAGGAGCGGGCCCGGGAGTGGGTGCTTCGACTGGGTGAGCTCACCCAGGAGTTCGTTGCCGATGTGCGGGACGGTGAAACTACCTATGGAATGCTTGTCGCGTTCTACCCGACCGACCGTCCCCATCTGCCTGACCGGGAGGATACGGAATGAAGGAGAAGCTGGGAGCCAACTACTGGAAGCTCTGGACGGCGTCGGTTGTCACCAACTTCGGCGATGGCGTCGGTGCTGTCGCCTACCCGTGGCTGGCCTCCGCGGTGACCCGTAACCCGCTCCACATCGCCCTGGTTGGCGTTGCCACCCGCCTCCCCTGGCTCGTTTTCTCCCTGCCCGCCGGGGTGATAACCGACCGGGTGGACCGCAAGCGTCTGATCAGCTCCATGGACATCCTCCGGTTCTTGATCACGCTGGGTGTCGGGGTGGCCGTGCTGGCGTCTGAGTCGGAGCTTGCCAGACCGGACGAGATCGCCGCCGGGACCGCGGCTACACCGGCAAACAGCGCCTTCCTCCTTGCGGTCATCTACGGTGCCGCCCTCCTCCTCGGTATGGCCGAGGTGCTTCGGGACAACTCGGCGCAGACGTTGATGCCATCGATCGTCACCAAGTCGAACCTGGAGCGCGCCAACGGGCGGCTCTGGGGAGCTGAAGTTGTGATGAATTCCTTCGCGGGACCACCTGCGGCCGGCTTCCTGATCGCGGTTGCCTTCTCGCTTCCCTTCTTTGTCGACGCCGCCACGTTTGCGGTTTCAGCGGCATTGATATTCAGCATCTCGGGCCAGTTCCGGGCGAAGCAGAACGCCGGAATACCGGCACGCGAGCGTCCGTCGTTCAAAGAGGAGCTGAAGGAGGGCGTGAAGTGGCTGTGGTCTCACCCCCTCTTTCGACCAATGGCAATTTCCCTGGGCATCATCAACGCCCTTTCCACCCTTGCTCTCGCCACTGCAGTTCTCTTTGCCCAGGAGGTCCTCGAGCTCGACGCAACCCAATTCGGAATCCTGCTCACCGCGGCCGCGGCCGGCGCAGTTCTCGGGTCTTTCCTCGCCCCGAAGATCTCGGAGAGGATCGGTCAGGGAGCGTCTCTGTTCGTCTCGATCGGGGCCTTTGGACTGACCCTTGCTGTCATCGGACTGACTTCGTCCGCCATCGTGGTCTGGGTGATGTTCGCCGTTCAGTCGATATTCGTGATGTTGTGGAACATCATCACCGTGTCACTGCGGCAATCGTTGATCCCCGACAATCTCCTCGGGAGGGTCAACTCCGTTTACCGGTTCCTGGGTTGGGGCATGATGCCGATCGGCGCGATCCTGGGGGGAGTCCTGGTCTCGGTGATGGAGCCGATCGCCGGACGGGACTGGGCTCTTAGGATTCCGTTCTTGGTCGCAGCCGGAGCAACAGCCCTGATGTTCTTTTACGCGCTGCCCCGGCTCAACAGCACGAGAATCGCCGAGGCGCGTCAGATGTCGTCGTCAGCCGACTCCGTCGAGTCGTCGTTTGAAGAGGCCTGACGTGAATCACCACCCAGAACCCAGAACGCGAGCGCCGACAGCGAGGCAGCTCCGAAGGCGATTGCGAGCCAGAGCCACCGGGTGACGTCTTCGGGCAGATTCTCAGGATCGGTTGTTGTCGTGCTCTCGATTCCAACCGCCCGAAGCTCAACACCGAGCTCCATCAGGGATGTCGGCTCCGATCGCGCCGGGTCCGGCCCGATGAGCTCGAAGACGACCCTGTAGTTGACTGCCTTCAGCTCGGTGCGGATACCAAAGACCCCGGGCTCACGCTGGAGGAGCGGGAGTGCCAGCGGCGACTCCCCTTCGGCGACCAGATGGGCGATGACCGTCTCTGCTGATTGAGTGACTTCGACACGCAGATCCACCTGAATTGCATTAGAGGTGGTGGAGACCAACTCAGCTGAGGCGGCGCCGAAGCCTGCGCCGAGTTCGACCGCGAGTAGAACGTGGGCAATAGTCCGCAGCATCCTCGCGACGGTAGCCCCCTAAGATGCCCGGCCGGTGCGGATGAACCTATCAGTCACGGCTAGGACCAACAGGGGGAGGCAACAATGCTGAGGACTCCTCCGTTCCTACGCGCCCCTATCCTCCTCTTCTCCCGGCCCGCGGTCCTGGTCACAGTCATCGGAGCGACCGCAATCCTCGGGATGGTCGCCGCTCTCACCCCCCTCTTCCTGTCGTCTGCTTCGAGTGCCGCTCTGCAGCAAGAGCTGGAAGGACGATGTCCGGCATCCTTTGGGGGTCTTACCCACAACTACGACTTCCCCGACGTGGTCCGTGAGGAACTGACGCAGGCAACGGCCCACGACCCGGCATTCCTGCCACCTCGCCTCTACCTCGAAGGCACCCTGATCACCGCAAGCAACGCTTCAAGCGACGGTCTGACCATCCCCTTCCGGTTCGCCGCCCGCGACGAGTTCCGGGACCACATCGAGTTGCTGGAAGGCGAGCACGGCCCGGGGGCATACCTGGACGACGTAGCTGCCGAAAACCTGGCCGCCGGACCCGGCGACACCATCATCTTCAACGTTCAAGGAGACCGGCACGAATTCACGGTTCAAGCTGTGTACAGGGGCCTCTACGATCGCACGACTGATCCTTACTGGTGTTTCCTCGAGGGTGTCCTCGCTATAAATGTGATGGGCGACCTTCCCCCTCCGTTGGTGTTGATCGACACCGACTTCTTCGAGTTCGAAAGCGCGCTCTATGGCAGCGTCTTCTCACGGTCCTTCGGTGGAACCGGGGACTGGGAGATCCCGATCGACGTGGACGGCCTGACCGTTCCCGGGGCGGAGCGGGCTGCGGCCACGATGACCGCGGCCGAGGAGACGATCCACGATTTGAGGCCGTTCTCGTCGGCAATCCAATCCGATCTGCCGACCGTCACCGCCAGGGTGTCATCGCTGGCAACGGCACTGCGCACCTCGATCATCCCACTTGCTGCAGTTGTGCTCCTCGCAGCTGTCGGGCTGGTTGCTGCCGCCGGTTCGTACTGGGTAGATCGTCGCAAGCTCGAACTCCAGTATCTCTCCTCACTCGGCGTCGGCCCGGGTGGAATCGCCTTCAAGGCCGTTCTGGAGTTCCTGATCCCGATGCTGGCCGGCGGGGCGCTGGGCTGGGGTGTGGCCAACCTCGCAATCTCCGGGCTCGGACCATCTCCAGACGTCGACCCTGGCTTCCGCCTCATCTCCGCATGGACGGTCGGCGGCGCGGTGCTTCTTTCGCTTCTGGCGGTTGCGGTTATCGTTGGAACGAGAGCGAAGACCCTGCTCGACCACAAACCGAGATCCCGGCGCAAGATGACATGGCGGATTCCGCTGCTGATTGCCTCCGCAGCGGGAGCGGTCCTGGTCAGGATCGCAATCGGCGACTCGGCGGTGGTGACCGAGGAGAACGACCTGGTTGGCTCGGTCGACCCTCTCGTTCTGTTCTTGCCCCTCCTCACCTTCACCGCAGCGGTGCTGTTGGTTTCTGAGATCGTGATTCGCCTGTTCCCGTTGATCCGCAAGCTCGGAGCCAAGGGCCATGCTGCGTATCTGGCGTCGCGGCGCATCGTCAGCGCGCCAAGCCTGGTGATTGTCCTCATCGCCGGTGCAGCCCTCCCGGTGGCAACTCTCGTCTACGCGGGCTCGTTGACCCGTTCGGCGACCTCGACAATCGACGCTAAAGGCAAGACCTTCATCGGTGCCGACATCTCCACTCCGGTTTTCGGGGCGATCGAGCCCCCGGGAACGCTCGGGGACTCGTCCACCGTCGTGATCAAGACCGAGAGAGTCGACTTCGACGGCACGCAGGTCGATGTGCTCGCCGTCGACTACGACACCTTTGAACAGGGTGCATTCTGGGAGGAGGAATACGCGGAGGTGCCGCTGCAGACGATCCTCGACGGACTCCGCGGCGACAGCGAAGGCGCCCCTCTCGATGCCTACCTGGCCACCAGTGGTGTCGACCAGGAATTCGACGACGGTGAGCTCTTGATCAGGAGCGAACGTGTCACTGTCAACATAATCGACGAACTGGAGACCTTCCCCGGGAGCAGGCGCAACCGCCCCCTCCTGATCGTCGACCGGGACCGCTTCGTCAACGTTTTCGCCGACGATGAGGGGCGGCTGTCGGGCAGCCGCTATCTGATGTGGACGCTCGACCACACTGAGGACGAGGTCGAGTTGGAGATGAAGACTGCAGGTGTCGGTTTCGCCTTCACCACCGCTGCCTCCACCACGCTCGACCAGCTGCGGTTCGCCGCCCTCATCTGGACCTTCGACTTCCTCGAGATCTACTCGTATCTGGCCGGCCTGATCGCGATCGGGGCGGTCCTCCTCTACGTGGACACCCGCCAGCGGGCACGGAATCTCTCCTACGCCCTGGCCCGGCGAATGGGCCTCACCAGACGGGAGCACCTCGCGGCCGGTCTGATCGAGGTCGGATCGCTGACCCTGCTCGGTGTCTTCACCGGGGTAATCGCCGGGAGGATCCCGGCACGCCAGCTCTACCGGATCCTCGACGCCGTCGCCGAGACGCCTCCTCCTCCCCGATGGGTCGGAGCGATGGACCTCGTTGTCATCTCGGTTGTCGTGGCAGTGTTGGTTTCTATCGTCGCAACTATCCTCGCCCAGCGCACCGCCGACGGTGCCGATACTTCGGAGCTGCTCAGACATGGCGAATAACGGGTCTTTGATCTGCCGCGACATCCGCCGGGCATACCAGACCGACGCCGACCTGGTCTGGGCGCTCTGGGACGTCGATGTCGAGGCCCGGCCCGGGGAGATCACCGTGCTCGCCGGCCCTTCCGGGTCAGGGAAGTCGACACTGCTCAGGGTCATGGCAGGGATCGACCGGCCTGATCAGGGATCGGTCGAGATCGCCGGATCCGACATCTTTGCGATGAATGCCCGCCAGCGGCGGAAGTGGCGCAAGAAGCACATCGGATTCGTGTTCCAGGACCCCGCGGCGAACCTGCTCGGGTACATGACGGTTGTGGACCATCTCAAACTGGCAGCCCGTGTCCGCCACGCCAGTTTGGACATGTCAATCCTCGAACACCTCGAAATCCCCGAGCTCGCCGGTGAGGTCCCGTCACACCTCTCCGCTGGCCAACAGCAGCGGGTCGCCCTCGCCGCAGCGGTAACCGGAGGCCCCGACGTGGTGCTCGCCGACGAGCCCACCGCCGAGCTCGACACCCAGTCGGCAAGACTGGCGGTCGAGGCGTTGACCCGGCTCCGCGACCTGGGCACAACCCTTGTCGTCACCAGCCACGACCCGGAGGTTGTCGATATCGCCAACAGAGTTGTTCGAATCGAACACGGGATGGTCAAGAAATGAGCCTGTTGAGCCTCCAGAACGTGGGCAAGTCGTTCCACCGAGGAGAAACCGAGGTGGTAGTCCTCGACGGGCTCGCCGCCACAGTCGAGCCGGGAGAGGTGGTGATCATCAGAGGACGCTCCGGCTCCGGGAAGACCACTTTGCTCAACCTCCTCGCCGGCTGGCAGGAACCGGACCGCGGAAGCCTCAACTGGTCGATCGAGTCCCCCGAGCGATGGGAGAACGTCGCAGTGGTTCCCCAATCTTTGGGCTTGCTTCCCGAGTTGACCCTGGGTGAGAACATCGGCCTGCCCGGGCGACTCGCCGACGACGACAACGACGTAAACGAGATTGCCGAGAAGTTGGAGATCGGACACCTCCTCGACCGGCCGACCACGGGCGCATCGCTGGGAGAACAGCAACGGGCCGCAATCGCCCGGGCCCTGATCCGCCGTCCCGCCCTGCTCCTCGCCGATGAGCCGTCCTCGCACCAGGATCTCGAGCGCCTCCACCTGGTGTGGCGCCTCATCTCCGAAACCGCGGCTGCAGGCACCGCAGTGATCGCAGCAACCCACGACCCCGACGGCTTCACCTACGCCGACAGAATCCTCGACCTCCAGGAAGGCAAACTAGTCCAGGCCCGGTGAGCGGGAGGGACAGCTGCGGTCGGTGGGAGAGTTACTCGAGGATCTCCATCAGAAGGTCGATTCGGTCAGTGACTATGCCGTCTACACCCAAATCGATCAGCTCTTGCATTCTGGCGGGCTCGTTGATGGTCCAGACGTGGACCTGAAGGCCGCGATAGTGGGCGGCGTCGACGAGCTTGCGGTCGACGACGCGTACTCCCCTCCTCTGCAGCGGTAGCTGCAGTGCGCTGCCCGGGCCGGACAGGCTCTGTCCGAGACGGGAGGCGAGGAGCCACGACCTCGCCCTCGCAGAACCGACCGAAGTCGGCACGGTTCCCTCGGTGAGTTTGCGGAAGCGGACGAGCCGGGCATCGGAGAAGCTGCCGACGATAAGTCGCTCGCCGATGTTGAGCCTGCGCACCAGTTCGGCCAAAGGCTCGACGACAGCGTCTTCCTTGAGGTCGACCACGATATGGACGTCGGGAAGAGATGTGGCGAGCTCCTCGAAAGTCGGGATCCGCACCCCGACCGACCGGAACGGAAACCCATCGGCCGTCGCATGCCCGAAACCTGCGTCGAGTGTGACGATTTCCTGGCTGGTGAACTGCGAAAAAGGCCCGGACGCATCGGTGGTTCGATCTACAGAGGCATCGTGGACGCAATGGACGATCCCGTCTGCCGACACCCTGACATCGGTCTCGAGATGACGGGCACCGACCTCGACGGCCGCGGAGAACGCAAGCATCGTGTTTTCGGGCCACAAATGCCTGCTCCCGCGATGTGCAATTGCCACCGGGGCATTCCATCTGTCGGGGTCGAGCATGGTCACAAAGTAATAGGCCCCGTCCGTGGACAGGGCCTATCGGTTTGGGAGTCGGTTTCAGTTACTCGGCAACCCTGTCCTTCAGGCCTTTGGCGGCCGAGAAGTGTGCGTAGTTCTTGGCGGCGATTGTGATCGTCGCACCTGTCGCCGGATTACGACCCTGGCGCTCCGAGCGCCGCTTCAGGGTGAAGTTGCCAAACCCGCTGAGGTTCACTTTGCGGCCCGCATCAAGTTCGACGGCGATAATTCCCTCGCCATCTTTCGTGGAGAAGATGTGCTCCACAATCTCAGCAGCCTTGGCTTTGGAGATGTCCGCCTTGTCGGCGAGCTTATCTGCCATC
Source organism: Acidimicrobiia bacterium (assembly GCA_041742825.1). Classification (GTDB taxonomy): domain Bacteria; phylum Actinomycetota; class Acidimicrobiia; order Spongiisociales; family ZC4RG35; genus MA-ANB-1. The sequence goes on from JBGTNX010000075.1 coordinate 71,701, forward strand.
TCAGATTTGTTCACGTGGCCCCTCCTTAGGGTCGACGATTGACGTCGTCGGTATTGGCGACGATTGACTAACGATAGGCCAAACCGGCGTAATTCCTTGACATTCCCGCCTCTTATGTACGCTGGCGCACCGGAGGATCTATGAACGTAACCTACGAACTCGACGCCGACATCGCCATCGTCACCCTCAACCGCCCCGACTCCTTCAATGCGGTCACCGGCGACCTCACCGCCGAACTGGCAGGTGCAATTGCGCGGGCGGGCGGCGAAGCACGGGCTGTCATCGTCACCGGGGCGGGCAAGGCCTTCTGCGCCGGGGCCGACCTCGCCGAAATCGCTGCCGGCTACGAGCGGGACGGCCCCCGACTCGGCTCGGTGTTGGACCGCAACTTCCATCCCGCCGTCCATGCCCTTCTCAACGCTCCGGTACCCACCGTTGCTGCGATCAACGGCGCCGCTGCCGGAGCGGGCCTTGGTTTGGCTCTGGCGTGTGACCTGCGGGTAATGAGCGAAACCGCCTTCATGATGTCGGCGTTCGCCGGGATCGGACTCGCCCCGGACAGCGGGACCACGTGGTGGCTGCCCCATCACCTCGGCGTGTCCCGGGCTCTGGAGCTCACCCTCACCAACCGGCGGGTTCCGGCCGAGGAGGCAAGAGAACTGGGGCTTTGCCTCGGTACCTTCCCCGCAGACCAACTCATGGCGAAAGCGAAGGGATACGCAACCGAACTCGCCGACCTACCCACTGATGCGTTGGTCACCACCAGGCGGCTGATCCGTCAAGCTGCAGGCTCCGATTTCGACACCGCGCTCGAGATGGAACGGACCGAACAGGACCGTCTCGGGCGGAGCGCAGAGCATGCAGAAGGTGTCAGTGCCTTCCTCGCCAAACGGAAGCCCGATTACCGGGCCCCGCACGGCTCCGGCTAGTTCCGGACTATGTAGACCTCGAGGCCGATCTTGCCGTCGGCACCTGAGCCGAGGGCTACGCCGATCTCGTTGTTGAGCCAGGCGAGATCTTCGTTTCCAGTCTCGAATACCAGCAACTCCCTGGGGTTTGCCGATCGATCAGGGTTGGCGATAGAAACCCCGGTTCCCCGATAAGAAACGGCTTCGCGCTTCTCCCCGATGACGCCGTGGATGTCGAGGACCATATTCCCGTCCCTGCGGACCGTCACGTAATCTATACCTGTGACCGGCCGCTCCCCTTCCCAATGCTTCGAGGTTGCGACCCCATTGAATGGGAAATCGATCCGCCTGCCGGCGGGGGCGTCGCCGATCATCTTCATGCCGAGGTCGGCCTGGATGGTGCAGAAAAGCTCAAGATCGGGCACGTTTCTCCTTCGTCGGTTGGTGCTGCCTGGCACCGTAGCCGATCAAACCGCCCGGCTCACACGTAACGGGCCAGATAGCTTTCCATCTGGGGAAACACCTGTTCGAGGTAGGACATAGCCTCTTCGAGCGACAGGGTGCGGGCTGCGTAGTTCATCAACATCAGCTGACGCGCCGCGTGCAACCCGTCGAGCTGTTCCTCGTCTTCGATCGGCCAGGTCGAGAACTGTTCGAACCCGTCCCGGAACGCGTTGCGGATCTCGTCGGTGCGCGGGGCGGCGCGCGAGGAGTAGAGACAGACGGACACGTCCTGTGCGGGGGTGGCGACCATCACGTCCTCGAAGTCGAAGGCGTAGAGACGGGTCCCGACCAGGTGCACATTCCATTCGTGCAGGTCGCCGTGGACGATTTGCGGCTGGCCATTCGCCCATGTGTTCTTGATGACCTCTTCGACCACCGGGATCACCTTCTCGATCAGCGCACGCCTGGTGTGCCGGAAAAGATGGTCATAGTGGCCGTCGAAGATCACCAAGGGGTTCTGGCTCTCGTCGTAGTAGAAGACACGATCCCAATGGCGGAGGTCGACAGGATCGTCCGGGAGCCAGGTCTTGCCATGCAACTGGAGTTGGGCGCACATGGCCCCGATCATCCGGTATGCGAAGGTTCCTGCTCCCACTCCCACCGGGCTTCCCGGCACCCAGGTGAAAAGGACACAAGGCCGATTGTGCCCGGTCAGCGGGTCCGAGATATCAGTGACAAATCGCCCGCTGGCGGTCGGGAGCGGCTGGACCAAATCGAGCTCGGTGTCGCGGTTGAGCGCCACCAGCCATTCGGTCTCGTAACGCAGGTTGGACCGGGTGTTTGCCGATGGTGTCCCGACCCTGAGGACCATTTGCCGGCCATCCTTGGCGATGACGCGGTACATCACATTCGAGTGTGTCGCCAGATGCGTGATCTCGCGAACATCCAGGTCATATCGTTTCATGACCTGCTCTGCGAGCGGCTTCAAACGAGCCGCTTCTGTGGCGATGTGAGATGTATGCATAAATGGGGTGGGCAGCCCGGCCCGTACCCCATTGTGGTCAGTTTCAGTCGCAGATGTGGGAGAAGGGGCCGATAGGCCCACCCTTCAGACGACTGATTGGGTCGTACGCTCCGTGGCGGCATCGCCGCGACGCCGGTGCCAACCCTCCCACAGGACCAGCATCGAAGGCAACACCAGCACTGCACCGATCAAGCTGAGGATGATTGCGTATGCGGTCACCTGGCCCATCTGCTGGAACGGCGTCAGTGTCGAAGTCACCAGGATCCCGAAACCTGCAGCTGTTGTGAATGCCGACCCGGCGAGCGCCCCACCGGTGTGCCTCGTCGTCGAGCGGATTGCCTCCTGGACGTCGGTGAAACGGCCCCGATCTTCCTCGAAACGCCTCGCCATATGGATCGTGTAGGGGACGCCGATACCCACCGCGAGCCCGGTCAGGGTTGCTGTCACCGGTCCGAAAGGGATCCCGGAAACGTACATGAGACCGAAGGTCCACAGGACGACAAACGCGACGGGTGCCATCGTGATGACGCCGAGGAACGGACGCCGGTTCTCGAACCAGAAGTTGATGACGAGGACGATTGTGGCGGCGATCAGCGTGATGATCAGAGAGGTCACCTGCGATGAAGAGAGCGAGTTGACGATGACTCCGCTGATGATGTTCTGAGAGGTCGTCGTTGCTTCGAGACCGGCTGTTTCGATCGGCTCGACATCGACGACGAGGTTGTCTCTCAGGTCCACCGCCCGCTGCTCGCCTGCCTGGGTGCTGATTTCCAGCAGAGCGGCCGTGGGCTCGTCACCGTCGTAGTGGAGGACAGGGCCCATCAGTTCGGGTGCTGCCTCGGATGCAGCGGCATAGATCGCCAGGACGTCGGCCTCGGCGCTCATTGTCCCGTCTTCGGGGTTGAGCCCGTTCTCGACCGCCAGTTGGGCGAACTCCGGGAAGGCAGGAGCGCCGTCGGGACCCGGGGCGAGAAGCCCTTGCACCACGGAGACGGGCGAGCTCACCGCTGCCTGCTCTCCGACAGGGGTCTGGAAGGTGAGGACGTCCTCGGTGTCGACCATGTTCGCTGCGGCCTCCGCCATTGCGTTGTACGCCGCCGGATCGGCAACGTCGCCTTCGACGAGGACCTGGGTCGTCTCCCCGAATCCCCCGCCGAACTCGTCGTTGATGAGGTTGAAAGTCTCGATGGAAGGTGAGTCCTCGGGCAGGAAGTCGGTGAAGGAGAACTCCGTGGAGATATTGCTCAACCCCAGGTAGCCAAGGACTCCGAGAGCCAGGGTGACAACGAGGGTGAGCACCGGGGCCTTGGCCAGGACCGCAGTCTTCTCCATGAGTTGGGGAAGTAGGCGTTCGCTGGTTGCACCCATCGCCTCGCGGGGCAACTCGCCCCGTGCCTCGGCGCGACGATCGAGTACGAGCCGGACCGCAGGGACGAATGTGAGCATGAGGATGAAAGAGGCGCCGATTCCAACCGCGGCGAGGATGCCGAAGTCTTTCAGTGCGGGAAGTGGGTTGAAAGCATTCGTGAGGAACCCGATCATCGTTGTGACAGTGGCCAAAGCCAGGGCAACCCCCACCGTGCCGATTGCCGAACGGATACCGCCATCGACGGTGGTTCCCTCACCGACCTCCTCCCGGTAGCGGGAAGTGAGGTGGATTCCGTAGTCGACACCGAGACCGATCAGCAGCACCGGGACGATCTGGCTGATCTCGTTGAAGGCGCCGACCAGCCCAATTTGCTGGAGAATCGCACCGATCCCGTTCATCCAGAAGATGGCGAGCACGATCGTGAACATTGTGAGGGCCATGTCGGCGAAGGTGCGGCGCAGGGAACGGAGCCTGTTGGCGCCGTCGCCGCGTGGCTTCAGCCAGTAGACGAAGAGGAGGATTCCGATGATGATCGCGAATGCGGAGCCGAAGAGGCGTCCGATCTCGTCTGCGAACCCTGCGTCCTCACCGAAGAGGAGATTGAAGCTGAAAGGTCGCAGTTCGATGCCGGCTCCGCTGTCGATGCCTCCGATCAACTCAGCGATTCCCTCTTCACGGGCGATCTGGGTGTCGGCGTCGTCAGCCGCATCGACGAACACGAGGATCAGCGCAGTCGATCCATCTTCGTTGATGAGTTGGCTCACGAACCCGAGTTGCTCGCCACCCTGTTCCAGGGACTGTTCGTAGAGGTCTCTCACCGCCGCGTCGTCGAGGACGCTGGTGTCGATGCCTTCGGCGGCCGCAGCCTGCTGCACCGGGGCCATGAACGTGATGACACCGGGCTGTTGCTGGGTCCCGGTCACATACTCGGAGAACTCGCTCGCCTGAAGCTCCTCGACAACGCTGTTCGCCGCCGTCAGACCGGCGGCCGAGATGACCTCGCCGCCTTCTGATGTGACAACGACCTGCATGACCGACTGGGTCGAACCTTCCCCGAACAGATCACCGATTCGCTCAGCCGCATTGATTTCGGCGTTCTCCGGTGAGAAACCGTCCTGGCCGCCCACGCTGGTCTCGGCGACGGCCACGGTGAGGTACCCGAACACCGCGCTGAGGGCAAGGCTGACGACGATGACCACCGCTGCGTGACGACTGACCGCGTTCGCCAGAAAGCGGATGATTGGCTTCAAGTGTGGCTCCTGAGCAGGAATGAATTTGGGGCTTTTCGGTCAGAGGCGAGCACTTTCGAGTCAACCCCGGTGGCTTCACGCATGACAGAGCGAAATTGTGCCGTTGATCCGAATTGACACCAAATCGTGAAACTCCAGATCAGAGACTCAGACGGGCTGTTCTCTGATTGCTCCGTCCAACGCCGAGACGAACCGCTCGCTTTCAGACGGGGTCCCGATCGTCACCCGGATCCACCCCCCCGACAGGGGTCGGACGATCACTCCCTGGCGGACGAAACTCTCGGCCACCACCCGCGAGTCGTCACCAAGCCGGAAATAGACGAAGTTGGTTTGGCTGTCGGCATGGTCGAGCCCCCGCTCGGCGAACACACCGGCCAGATGGTGGCGGCCGGCGGAATTGGCCTCGACCCGCCGCTTCATCTCCCCGTCATCACCCAGGGAAGCAATCGCCGCCGCCTGCGCAACTGCGGATACGGTGAAAGGGGCCTGGGTGCGACGGAGATTGTCGAGGAGCCCCGCCTCACCTACCGCATATCCGATTCGGAGGGCGGCAAGCCCGTAGACCTTGGAGAAGGTCCTGAGAACCAGGACATTGGGGCGTTCGGTCGCCGCATCGAGGAAGCTCCGATACGAGGGGTCGGAGACGAAGTGGTGATAGGCCTCGTCGACGACGACGAGGGCCGACTCCGGGACCGACCCGATGAACGCTGCCAGAGCATCGCCGGAAACGATGGTCCCGGTGGGGTTGTTGGGGTTGCAAACATACACAACAGTGGTGTCGTCCCTGATCGCGGCCCGCATCGCTTCCAGGTCGTGCCGGTCATCGGCGTCGAGAGGTACCTCGACCGCCTGGGTGCCCGCCCAACGGGAGATGATCCGGTACATGACGAAGCTGGGCCAGGCGTAGACGGCCGACGTCCCCGCCCCGCCCATGCTCAGGGCGATGGCGCCAAGCAGCCCCGTGCTCCCCGCCCCGAACCAGACCTGGTCGGTTCTCACGCCGAGGTCGACGGCCATGGCCGTGCTGAGATCGTGGACGTCGCTGTCGGGGTAGCGGTTCGCACCGTCCAACACCGCTGCGATGGCTTTGCTGACACCGGGGAAGGGCCCGTCCGGGCTTTCGTTGGATGCCAACTTGACGATTTCGTCGGGATCGATCCCGATCTCCCTGGCCACATCCTCGATCGGCCTGCCGGGGACGTACGTGACCAGGCCTTCGAGATCAGATCGAAAGTGCGGCATTACCTGAAGATACTCAAGCTCGGGGTCTTGTGCCCGATGACGACCTTCGACCCGAAGAAACGAGATGTGGCAGACTTTGGCCATGGGAGAATTCGACGCACTGCAGGTGATCGACGCCGAGGGCCGGCTCGTGGATGAGGACCCGGCCCTCGACCCCGAGCTCTACCAAAAGATGTATCGGAACATGGTGCTGGCCCGCGAGCTCGACCGGCGGATGCTCGGATTGCAGCGCCAGGGCCGGATCGGCACCTATGCGATGCTCGAAGGCCAAGAGGCGGTCCAGATCGGCTCCGCCCTCGCCCTGCAACCGCAGGACTTCGTCTTCCCCTCCTACCGCGAGCACGGGGTGCAGATCACCAGAGGCCTACCCATGGAGGCCCTGCTCGCCTACTGGAAGGGTCTGCCCAACTCCCGCTGGGACATCGAGAAGTACCGCACCGGCATCGTCACCGTGCCCATCGCCAGCCAGCTTCCCCATGCCGTCGGATATTCCTACATGACCAAGCTTCGCGGCGAGGACACCGTTGCTGTCACCTATTTCGGTGACGGGGCGACATCGGAGGTCGATTTCCACTCCGGCATGAACTTTGCCGGGGTGTGGAAGACCCCGACTGTCTTCATCTGCGCCAACAACCTGTATGCGATCTCGGTGCCCTATCACAAGCAGACCGCCTCGCGCACCATCGCCCAGAAGGCTCGGGCTTACGGTTTCGAAGGGATCAGGGTCGACGGTATGGACCCAATCGCCGTCTACCTGGCCACCCGGATCGCCGCGAAGCGAGCCCGGGACGGAAAGGGACCGACCCTCATCGAGGCGATGACCTACCGCTACGGCGCCCACGCCACCGCCGACGACCAGAACCTCTACCGGGATTCTTCCGAGGTCGACGAATGGAAGCTGAAGGACCCGATCGAGAGGCTCCGCAAGTTCCTCGAATCCCGCGGCGAGTGGGACGAGCGCGCCGGGGAGAAGGTGGCGATGGAGATCACCGACCTGGTCAACGCCTCAATCACCTCCATCGAGGCCGATCCCCTTCCCGCCCGTGACGACGCGGTACGCCACGGTTTCTCCAGGATTCCGCCCCACGTCGTCGAGCAGCTCCACGCCACCCAGAAGGCCCACGGCGAGGAGCCGACCCGCTTCGAGCCTGACGAGGTGTGGACTCCGGGCGCCGACCCCGACTTCTCGGGTATGGAGACCGAATCGCTCAACATGGCTGACTCCATCAACCAGGCGCTGCACCAGGCGATGGAAGGCGATGAGTCGGTGATTGTGCTCGGGGAGGATGTCGGGATAAGCGGCGGGGTATTCCGGATCACTGAGGGCCTGCAAAAGAGGTTCGGGGAAGACCGGGTCATCGACACCCCGCTCAACGAATCGGGCATCGTCGGTACCGCCATCGGGATGGCCATCGCTGGCGCACGGCCGGTTGCCGAGATCCAGTTCGACGGTTTCGTCTACCCCGCTTTCGACCAGATCGTCAGCCATCTGGGCCGTTTCCGCTTCCGGACCCGGGGATCGACCTCGGTGCCGGTTGTGGTCCGATTCCCCAACGGTGCGGGGATCGGCGCCCACGAGCACCACTGCGACTCACCCGAGGCTTACTTCGTCCACGCTCCCGGTCTGGTCGTCATCTGCCCCTCCTCGCCGCGTGATGCCAAGGGGCTGCTCCTCGCCGCTCTCGACGGCGACGACCCGGTGATCTTCCTCGAGCCCAAGGTCCTCTATCGGGCGGGCCGGGAGGACGTGCCTGTGGAGCACTACACGATCCCGATCGGCAAGGCCCGGGTCCGCCAGGAGGGGACCGACCTCACCCTGGTCACCTATGGCGGGATGGTCCCGCCGTCGCTCGCTGCTGCGGAACAGTCGGGAGCATCGGTGGAGGTAATCGACCTGAGGACCCTGTTCCCCTGGGACCGGGAGACGGTCCTGGAGTCGGTTGCGAAGACGGGTCGCCTGCTCCTGATCCAGGAGCCGCAGGGTTCGGCCGGTGTCGCCGCCGAGGTGGCCGCGGTCGTCGCCGAGAAGGTGATGTACGACTTGCAAGGCCCGATAGTGCGGGTGACCGGCTTCGACGTTCCGTGGCCGCAGTTCGCCATCGAGAAACACGCACTCATCGACACCGACCGGATCGTCGCCGGGATCAACCAAGCGCTTCAAGGATGACCGAGCGGGCGGTTGCAGTATTCGGCTCGTCGGCCACGGTCACCGATTCGGAGGACTGGCTAGAGGCTGTTGCTGTCGGAGAAGGGCTGGCGGAGGCAGGGTTCGCGGTTGTCACCGGCGGTTATGGCGGGACGATGGAGGCGGTCTCCCTTGGAGCCTCCCGCAACGGCGGTCATGTGATCGGGGTGACGGTCAGTTCGCTGTTCCCCAACCGGAGCGGCGCCAACACCCACGTCGTCACCACCGATGACGCCCCAAACCTCTCGGAGCGGATCGGGCGGATGCTGTCGATCACTCAGGCTTCGATCGCACTTCCCGGATCGATCGGCACCGCCGCCGAATTGATCATCGCCTGGAACACAAATCACGTCCTGAGAAAGAGCGGTCTCGACCCCATCCCGGTCGCCGCGGTCGGCGACTCCTGGTTCCCGCTGCGGACCGCCCTCTCCGAGGGACTCGGGGCGTTCGTAGAGGACGTCCACTGGGCTGCCACCGGCCAGGAGGCAGTGGCCTGGGTGGTGGAGCGTTGCA
>JBGTNX010000076.1:0-10000 GCA_041742825.1 Acidimicrobiia bacterium
GGCTGCTCGCTCGTCGTAGAGGATCTGGAACAAGGCCGCCGCCCCCAGGGCGTACCGCTGCCCGGTGGGCATGCCCCCGACGGCATCGAGCCATGGGGCCGCCGGGTAGGCAACGGACACCGCCACCCGGTGGGCGACCGGAGGCATCTCGGTTGGGGGCGCCGAACCCGGAGGTACAACCAGATCGGGCGCCGCGGCTGGTGGGGGCGCCGTCACCTGCGGCTTCGCTCCTTTCATCAGGTCGCCGACCTGGTCGCGGGTGAGCGGGCCGGCGAGATAGGACTGCGCCCACCTGGTACCGAAGATCTCAGGATGAGGACGCGAGGTGGAATGGTGGATGAACTGGCGTTTCGCCAGGCCTGCGATCAGATTGTCCAGCTCGGCGGTGTCCACACCACCCGAAGCGGCGTTGAGGCCGTCGAGAAGGCGCCCCTTGTCGCGTTCGGTCTGGAGGCGGCCGATGAACCAGGTCCCGGCATTCGAAAGTGCCTTGTAGTCGAGGTCGACCGGATTTTGAGTGGAGAGGACCATGCCCACCCCATGGGCCCTGGCCTGTTTGAGGATGGTGAGGATCGCCTTCTTCGACGGCGGCTCCTTCACCGGCGGCACGAATCCGAACACCTCGTCCATGTAGATGAGGGTGCGGAGACTCGATGTCCCCGACTGGCCCCGGAACCAGGTGATCACCCGGCTGAGCAGGAGGGTGACAATGAACTGCCTCTCTGTATCGGTGAGGTGGGCCATGTAGACCACCGCGGCCTTGGTCGGGCCGTCTCCTCCGAGCATTCCTTCGATGTCGAGCGGAACCCCCTCCAGCCAGGCCGAGAAACTCGGCGAGGCGAGAAGTCCGTTCAGCTTCATTGCCAGCGCCATCCGGTCCTTTTCCGGGAAGAAGTCGTCGACGTCGAAGACGCCGAGCTTGCGGAACGGAGGCTTCGGGATCTGGCCGATGAGGGCGGCGAGGTCGAGGTCGGTTCCTGCCGACCAGGCCTGTTCGACGATTGTTGCCAGCAGGATATGCCGTGGGTCGGATACCGGATCGGCCTCGATGTCAGCGAGCAGCAGCAGCGATGAGATCAGCCCCTCGATCTCGTCCCGTGCGATTTCTGCGTCGGATTCCCAGTCGATGTCGGGGGCGGCGAGGGAACCAAGGACGTTGATGCCGACACCGGAGCCCGAACCAGGGGTGTAGATGGTGATCTCGCTGCTCTCGTTGAGCTTGCGGAGGCGGTCGCCGTCGATACCTGCCCCCTGAAGGCCGGTTTTCCAGGTCTCGGCCGTGCTGGCGGCAAGCTCGTCGGGTGTCACTTTGCCGCGTTCTGCGTTGGCCTCGTCGATCCAGGGGCGGAAGTCTTCGGGTTTGAAATCGGGGAAGCTGAGGAGCAGGTTTCCCATGTCCCCCTTGGGGTCGATGATGAGACAAGGCACGCCGTTGAGGAGTGCTTCCTCGACCAGGCCGATGCCGAGCCCGGTCTTGCCCGAACCGGTCATCCCGACGATCACCCCGTGGGTGGTGAGATTCGAGCTGTCGAAGAGGAGGGGTTCTGCGCCGGCAGCCCCGTCGGCGGGGAGGAGCGACCCCAGGTAGTAGGTGCCTTTGTCGAGATCCATCCTTGAAACTTAACGGGAGAGAAGTGCGGGCACAGATCTGGGGGGCTTTATTCGGCGGTGTTTGATCGGGTGAGGCCGTATCATCGCGACTGAAACACCTTGACTTCAACCGCTGTTGAAGTTGTACGTTGCTCACTCATGAACTCTGTCGAACTAACACCCTGGTCCGTCCTGCGTGACGGTGTGCGCCTCATCGCGAGGTTTGTTCGCGGGCATCCTCTTGCTTTCGCTATAGCCGTCACCGGCGCCGCAGCCTATGCCGGAGCGATCATCGCCAGCAGTCTCGTGATCGGCTGGGTCACCGACACAATCGTCATTCCGGTCCTCGACGCTGGGGAGTCCTACGCGGGACTGCTGTTGCCTGCCGGCCTCCTCATCCTCGGGGTGGCAGTGATCAAAGCAGTGGGGATCATCACCCGCCGCACCGGTGCCGGCTATCTCCAGCTTCGCACCCGCCAGGACTTGCGCAACGAGTTGCTCGACCACCAGCTCTCGCTGAAGATGTCGTGGTTCGACAAGCAGTCGATCGGGGATCTCCTCGCCGTCGCTGACGCCGATGTGGACCAGGGAACGGGTGTACTCGGGCCGCTCCCGTACGCCACTGGAGTCATCCTCCTCCTCATCGGCTCGTTCGCCATGATCGTGGCCATCGATCCCTGGATCGGCCTAGGTGCGTCCATCGGCCTAGCCCTCGTTATCGACAACGACATAAGGGGAAGCTGGATCAACTACCGCATGTGGGAGGCGGTCCAGGAGGCCAGGGGCAGGGTCTCGTCGGTCGCCCACGAAAGCTTCGACGGGGCGCTCACCGTCAAATCCCTGGGCCGTGAGGGCTATGTGTCAGAGCGGTTCGGAGTCGAGTCGGACCATCTCCGGGACCGGCTGATCGACGTCAACTCGACCTGGACCACCTATCAGACAGTCATTCGCGCCCTTCCCCAGGCGATCAGCATCGCCCTCATCGTTGTTGGCGCGGTCCGAATCGACGCAGGTGTGCTTTCGCCGGGCGACCTCGTCACTGTTGCCTATCTGTTGGCCTTGCTTGCATTCCCGATCCAGCTGATCGGCTTCGTGCTCTGGGATCTCGCCGGCTCACAGGCAGGGTGGCATCGGATCGCCGACATCTTCGCGGCCAGGGACTTCATCTCCTATGGCGATCTCGCCGCCTCCCCCGCCGGGGGCGCCGCCTCGGTTTCCTCTTCCGGGGTCGATTTCACCTATGACGGCTCGGCGACCGTTTTCGAGGGTCTCGACTTCGAACTAGAGCCAGGAGTGACACTTGCGGTGGTCGGTCCCACTGCTTCGGGAAAGTCGACGTTCTGCCTCCTACTGGCACGGCTGTGGGACCCGGCGACCGGTGAGATCCATCTCGACGGGCGCCCACTCAGCCGGTTTGCAGGATCGGAACTGCCCCGCGAGGTCTCCTACGTTGCCCAGGACGCCTTCCTCTTCGACGACCATGTCGCAGGGAATATCACACTCGGCGGTTCCTTCAGCGACGAGGAAATACGCGAGGCGGCCACGCTAGCCGGCGCTAACGAATTCATCGCTGAGCTGTCAGACGGCTACCAGACCATGCTGGGGGAGAGGGGCACAACCCTCTCCGGCGGTCAGCGGCAGCGAATCGCCCTGGCACGAGCGCTGATCCGCAAACCGCGACTGTTGATCCTCGACGATGCAACTTCGGCCGTAGACCCCTCGGTTGAGGCGATGATCCTGAGAAGTCTCAAGAGTGCCGCCCTCCCTTCGACGATTGTCGTAGTCGCTTACCGCCCGGCATCGATCCGCCTCGCCGATGAGGTCGTCTATGTCGACTCCAAGCGAATCCTCGGGCACGGGACCCACACCGAGATGTTGGCGTCGACGCCCGGGTATGCCCGACTGGTGCAGGCCTACGAAGAAGACGCCCGCCGGATGGAACAGGAGGCATCATGAAAGATGTCACCACCGGCCAACTGATCCGCAGGGCACTTGTCGAGGCACCGGCCCTGGCGACCGGCCTCAGACTCACCTTGTTCATGGCGATGGCCGGCCAGGCGATCACGATCGTCACTCCGATCGTATTTCAGCAGATCATCGACGAAGAGATCCTCAACCCGGCAGGTATCGACTTTGGCGATGTCCTCACGCGGGCCAGCGTGGCTGTGTTCGCCCTCATCGTCGGGATCATCGTCGGACGTGCTGCTCTCCTCCGTCTGGTCAAGTCGTCTTCGATCGGACTGTCCGACCTCAGGATCATGACTTTCGACCACCTGCTCCGCCAGTCGGTCCTTCACGTCCAGGCGGAAAGACGGGGCAACCTCGTCTCCAGGGTCACCTCCGATGTGACAACTCTCCAGGACTTCATGGAATGGGGCGGTGTGAGCCTTGTTGTGGCCTCGAGCCAGGTTCTGCTGGCCACGTCGGTCATGTTTTTCTACCAGTGGCGCCTCGCATTGATCTGTCTAGTTGGGGTATTCCTCTACCTCTTCCTAATGCAATGGTTCCAGCGGATTCTCCGAAAGAACTACGACGGTGTCCGCGTCGAAGTCGGACGCTCGCTTGGCGTGCTGAGCGAGTCGATCTCAGCGATTCCCGTGGTCCGGGCGTATGGCGTCGAGGCCGAGACCCAGGAACGGGTTGCCGAGGCGCTCGAATCCCGCTTTCAACGCGAGTTCCGCACCAACTGGTTCGGGAACTCACTGTTCTCGTCTGCAGAGATCTTCGCCGGCACACTGACCGCGGCAATCGTCATCGCTGGCGTGGTGATCGGTGTTGCCGAAGGGATGACTGCCGGTGAGTTGATCGCCTTCTTCTTCCTGACCAACCTGTTGATCGAGCCGCTGCAGATCGTCGTCGAGACCCTGGAGTTCTCCCAGAGCGCGGCGTCGGGACTGCGCCGGGTGATCGAGGTCCTCGACAGTGAGATCGAGATCCAGGATCCAGAAGACCCCGAAGACCTGCCCGCTGAGGGCCTGTCGGTGACATTCGAAGGCGTCAGGTTCGCCTACGACACCGGGGGAGATGTGCTCCGGGATGTATCCGTGACAATCGAGAACGGTTCGCGAGTGGCAGTTGTCGGTGAGACCGGCTCAGGAAAAACGACATTCGCCAAGCTGCTGGTACGTCTCCTCGACCCCAGCGACGGAGTGATCCGGGTCGGCGGCGTTCCTCTGGCCAATGTCCCCCTCGACCAACTTCGGTCCCGGGTCGCCTTTGTCCCCCAGGAGGGCTTCCTCTTCGATGACACCATCGCCAACAACGTGCGCTACGGCCAGCCCGAAGCCACCGACGCCGAAGTCTTCACCGCCTTCCACGAGCTCGACCTCGGCGATTGGCTTGCCGGGCTGCCTGCCGGCCTGGAGACCCAGGTAGGAGAGCGCGGCGGCGCGATGTCGGCAGGGGAGCGCCAGCTGGTGGCCCTGGTTCGCGCCTGGATCTGCTCGCCCGATCTCCTGGTTCTCGATGAGGCGACGTCGGCGGTGGACCCCTCCCTGGATGTTGCGTTGCGACATGCGATGGAACGGCTCACCAGAGCCCGGACGTCGGTGACCATCGCCCACCGGCTCGCCACGGCCGAGAACGCCGACGATGTGCTGGTTTTCGAGCGCGGCTATCTGGTTGAACAAGGCCCGCACAAGCGATTGCTCGAGCGAGGCGGTGTCTACGCCGACCTCTTCGCCGACTGGTCCGCCGGCACCAAGACGGTCTGACTACACAACTGGAGGCGGGACGTAGCGGCCTTCGGTGTAACGGCCGTTCTCGATGTCGACTTCCCAGATCGAGCCCTTGGAGCAGTAGAAGCGGGAGTTGAGGGTGAGCCCGAGCCACATCAGCCGGGTCATCGTCGCCGGGATCACATCGCCATGAGAGCAGAGGACAGCGTTGGCGCCCGCGAGGTGATGGATGAGGTCATAGGAGGCGTCGACGTCGGGTCCCTCGGCAAGGGCCTCGGAGATCTCGATCTCAGCCCCGATCATCTTCGCCAATGGCTCGACTGACTGGATGCAACGTTTGTACGGGCTGGTGACGATCCGCTCGATCTCCCGGTCGCGTAGTGATTCGGCGATCGCCTGCGCCTGCGCCTTGCCTTTCTTGGTGAGAGGCCGTTCCCGATCGTCGCCGTTGAACTTGTCACGGTTTCCCGCTGCACTATGGCGGAGGAGGTGGAGGGTGCCGGTCTCAGCGATTCGCTTCAACTCGAAGTCTGTGATCAGGCCGCGGTCGTGGTCGTAGTCGAGTTGTTTGCGAGCAGCCTTTCGGCTGAGCCACTTGATTTTGTCGACCTCGTTGTTCTTCTTGAAGCCGGGGCTGTCGGGAAGAGGACGCATGGCGAACCACTCGACCACTTTCATCCCCGACCCGACCCGGTAGCGGGTGGTGGTCAGCCGTGCCACGATCCGGCAGTGGAGGCCGGTCTCTTCGAGTACCTCCCTGACTGCGGTCTCGGCAGGGGTCTCGCCGTCGTCGGCTTTGCCTTTGGGGAACGACCAGTCGTCGTACCGCGGGCGGTGGGCAAGGAGGACCTCGAGGTTGCCCTCGTCGGATTTTCGCAGGATCACGCCACCGGCGGCTCTGACGGTTCTTGTCACCGGCGGCAGATTACCTGTCGGCGTTCAAGAATGGTTAGCGGAAGAAGTTGGCCAGGGTGGGACGCCGTCCCTGCGGGTGTGCTTCGGCCATGTGGTCGACGGCCGTCAGGTCGATGGTGACGTCGGCACAGGTCTCACAGACCTGGCGGGTGATCCCGCCACCGATCATCTGCACTTCACCGTAGTTGTGGTGGCCCTTCTTGCACGAGGAGATCCTGTGCCGCGGCCTGGCTTCCGGTCTGAGGTGGCTCATACCAGGTGAGATTAGGGTGCGGTGTGCCGCGTTTCACGGTTTTCCACAGATCAAATGTCACTCGACGAAGTCACTAGCCACTCAGTGTGCGCGGCCTAATGCTTTTGCTGTGGTCTGCCGATAGACACTCCCCGTTTCAATTTGGAGTCAAATGACCTGTAAGTACTGTTCCAGCCTGGTGCCCGCTGGTGTGGCCACCTGCACCCACTGTGGCCGGGAGTTGAGGACCGACGCCGTCGACCCGGAGATAAACGATGCGGCCAGGCGGAGAAACCGTCTTCCCGTCCCTGGCCGGTTGGCCTTGGCGTGGGGATCTTGGCGCTCCATGTTTTGGCGTGGGAACAGCTGACGCCGCTCCCGCAACCTGCGGATAAACGGTAGTCGGGTCGCTGGTGAGTGGGGGTCTGCCCTCAGGCGGTTCGTCGGAGCGGCGGCTCGATCGGCACGGGATCGGCGAGAATCTCCTTGATGCTTGCAATGCCTGGGAATTTGGGGTGTCGTTCGAATTCGGTTCCCCATTTGGTGATCCAGGTGACATCCTCGTTGGGGTTGCCTTTGATCCGCCATCCTTCGTTGTGGATCAGGCGATGGTGGAAACCGCAAAGTGTGATCAGGTTGTGAAGGTCTGTGGGTCCGCCGTCGGCCCAGTGTTCGATATGGTGGACCTGGAGCCATAAGATCCGTTCGCACTCGGGGAACCTGCAGCCGCCGTCTCGGGTGCGGGTGACCCGGCCGAGCCAGCCGGGGATGCTGCGGTCGGTGCGACCGATGCCGATCACTCCGTCGATGGGGTCTTCGAGCACGAGTTGGATTCGGGCGTCGCAGGCGAGGCGGCGGAGGGTCGGGTTGGTGATTGTGGTTCCGTCGGGGATTGTGGTCCCGTCTCCAAGTCGGGCCGGCGTGGCGCCTTCGATGCCAAGCAATGTCGGGATGTCGGTTCGGACGAGGAGGGTGGCCCGATCGTGGTCGGCGTCGGAGGCCAGAGTCTCAGAACCCATCTGCACCAATGCGTCGGCGAGCCGCACCCCGAATTCGAGGACACTGCCGTGTTCGGGGTCGAGGTCGGCCTGGCCGGCTTTGCGGGTGAGGGCGGTGATGAAAGCGGCGCCTTCTTCGTCCGGGAGGATCACGTTCATTTCGAAAACGGGGCGGTCGTCGCGGAACTGGTAGGTCAGATACCGGGTTTTCCTGACTTCTGCGACTTCCTGCTCGTCGACCTGGCGGGCGGTCGCCCGGATTTCGGAAGGTTTCATTTCGGGTGCGGATTCGGCCAGTTCGGCGTCGGTTTCGGGGGTGGCGAAAGCGACCACGGCCCGCAGCTGGTCCCAGGAGAGACGTCCCTGTTCGAACGCCCGGCGGATGTTTGGGAGCTCGGGTAGTGCCTGGGTGATCTTGGCGAGGGAACGTCCGGTGAACGAGGTCATCCGGTAACGGGCGATCAACCATTCAGCGAGGGAAGGTGAACCGTCGTCGGACCACAACATGGTCTCGTTGGCTTCGATAAGACAGTCGATCAACGCCAGATGCGAAACGTTGAACCCGACCATCGCCTGGTCGACAAGGGCGACCTCTGCCATGTGCTGCTCATAGACCACATCGTCGTCAACGAGGGTCGAACCGGAGGCGAATGCGAACTCGAGGTCGGCTTCGAAATCGTTTGCTGAATGTTCGAGACCCGCTTCTCCCGACACCCTTTTGGTATCGAACATACGTTCGAGTATGACTCAATCCGACAGAGAAGTCAAGCCTTTTCTGTTCGATCGTCGAGAAATTTCGGGGCATTCCATGTCGCTCTCTGGGTGGATTGAGATGACATTAATCTGGCTTGGACCTACTATTTCTGTCATGTTCAATAGTGGGCGAATGAGTGAAGCTCTGGCGCCGATGCCGGAGCTGCGGGGTCGGCCATGGGCTGAGAGCGCCGTCTGGGGCGCCCTGTGGTTGCTCTCGACCGAAGATACCGCACTGTGGCTGGCTGACCACCAACCATCGCGCATCGGGAAGCGTCTTCGCTCGTTACGTCCCAGCGGGTTGCTCTGGGCGGTCCGGAATAGGGCCGAGGTCCACCGGTTCCGAGCGAGCGCAGCAGTCCTCGAGGGCCTTCAGCCTGAACTACTGGTGACCGGGGCTGGTGCGATTGACCATGACCCAGCGCCTCTCCGCCTGGAGGGGTATCTAACTCCGGACAGGTTCCAATGGGTAAGAGGGGACTTTCCGCTAGTTCCCGACCCTTCAGGCAATGTCGTTTTGCGCGTCAGCGAATTCGCCGCCCTCGTGGAAGGCGACAGGATGCCGCTGGCCTTCGCTGCCGCGGATATGGCCGAGTCGGATGATCGGTGGGATGCCGAGCGCGGGTTGCTCCTGGTCGATGATCTGCTCCGGGAGTTCAACGATGACGCCCGCTCCTGGCTGACCGTCCCTGACATTGCGCGAGCTGTCGCCGACGAGTTGGAACGGGACGATGAGGTCTTTGCCCTACGTGTCCTGGCCAACGGCGTGTCGGCGTCCCGTTCTCTCACCACGCCCGCCGATGTCGTCCGGTTTCTCCAGGAACCTTCGTCCACAGGGGACCGGCGATGGGACGTCTTGCTCGCCGCCGCGGTTGCCCGTGAGTGCCGGCTGCGAGGGGTCAGGGCGCCAGATTGGACTGATCTCATGGGTTTGGAGCCGTGGTGGTTCCCGGTACTCGTCGATGAGAGCTTGATCCCGCTGACGGTTCAGAGGACTCCTCCCGAGCTGGCGAGTCGAGGAGTCTGGCTGGATGAGCGAGCTCTGGAAGCGGTATGAATGCCGAAGTCGAGTTCGGGCGTGAGCAGATCGAAGAGCTGCTCGAAGAGTTGGGCCGTCGACTCCACGACCGTGACATCACCGGAAGCATCTACGTCGCGGGTGGAGCCGCAGTTGCGTTGGAGTTCCCTCAGCGGCGGGTGACAAGGGACATCGACGCTCTATTTGACCCTGCTCGGGCCGTCCGGGAGGAGGCGGACGCCATGGCTGTCCAGCGCGGATTGCCTCCGACCTGGTTGAGTGACCGGGTGCGGGCCTTCATGCCTGCCGGCGAAGATGCCGGCGCCAGAGTCTTTTCGGTACCCGGGTTGAACGTTGCTGTCGCTTCGGCCCGCTACCTGCTGGCAATGAAGATGGCGGCAGGAAGACCGCAGGATCTCCACGACTTGGTCCTGATCTTCCGGGAGCTGGGCATCACCAAGGCTGAGGAGGCTGCCGATATCGCCGAAGACGTGCACGGTCCGGAATCGGTCCTGCTGCCTGCCCGTGACGAGTTGATCCTCTACGCCCAAGCAGTCCTCAACCGGATCAAGCGGCCGCCTGTGTAGCAGTTCGAGCTACGAGATCAAGCAGGGACGTAGGTCAGCCTGAGCACGTCCTCGCCCATCGGATCACTACTCACCAGGCGGAGTGGCGGCCGGGGTCCCGCGAAATATGGCGTGCCGTGGCCGAGGACGACGGGATGGAGGTAGATGCGATACTCGTCGATCAGGCCGAGCTCGGTGAGACTTCCCGCCAGGTTCGGGCCGGCAACTTCGATCTCCCCGGCGTGATCGGC
>JBGTNX010000077.1:0-7012 GCA_041742825.1 Acidimicrobiia bacterium
GACAACAACAATTCGTCGCCGGTGCCTGAGCCGACAGAGTCACGCCGTGTCGAACCCCGCCGTGTCGAGCAGAGTCGGGTCGAGCCGCGCCGCGTCGAGGCAAGTGATGTCGAACGTCGCGTCGAGCCTCCTCCCACCGGCCGCGCTGCGAACGTCGCGCAGGGCCGGTCTGGGGCTTCCGCATATTCCGGTCCTATGGTTCGTCCTGTGGAGATTCAATCCGACATCCTTTTGGTCGAAGAGTTTGCCGATGCCCGCGCTCTTGCCGACCGCATCCGCGACCGCACACCCGTGGTTCTCGATATGCGGAACATCGATGGTGACCTGGTCCGGCGCATCGTCGATTTCTCCTCCGGTCTGATCTACGCACTCGACGGTTCGATGAGAAAAGTAGGCGAAGGCCTGGTCCTCGTCGTCCCCCCGAGAGTCACTCTGAGCCGTGACGAAAAGCGTCGCCTCGCCGCCCTCGGCGCCTATGAGCTCACCGATATAGAAGACTGACCTTTGGGCTTTGTCGTCATCCTGCTGCAGATCTATCTGTACGCGGTCATCGCCTGGATCATCCTCTCCTGGATCCGGGTGTCGCCCGATCACCCCGTGGCAAAAGTGTCGGTTTTCCTCGATCGGATAATCTATCCGGTGATGCTTCCCCTGCGGCGGATCGTCCCACCTTTGCGAATCGGCGGTGGGTTGCTCGACCTCTCGCCGATCGTTCTGATCATCGCGATCCAGATTCTGATCGCCGTAATCAATTGACCCGCTATTAGAAACCGAATGGATAAACCTCCGCTCCGGCGGTTTTCCCTTATTCTGTCGATCGATCTCAAGGAGGCGAGATGACCCTGACACCGTCAGACATTGAACAGAAGACTTTCTCGACTGCGCTCCGCGGTTACAACCTGGACGAGGTCGACGACTTCCTCGACGAGGTTGTCCGCAGTATGCGCAAGCTCCAAGAGGAGTTGGATACCGCCCGCTCCGAACTCGAAGCCAGTGGCGCCGAGCCGGGCGAGTTCGCCCAGCCTGTCCCCGCAGCACCACCGGTACCCGTCGCCGTAGTCGAGACACCGCCACCCCCGCCGCCTGCACCCATCGACGAATCCGCTGTTGGCAAGGCAATGATCGCGGCACAGGAGACGGCCGAACGGATCATCAACGACGCCCGATCCGAGGCGGATGAGATCGTTGTCAAGGCGCGGAGCGAGGCCGAGACCTTCGAGGAGTCCCGCCTCCAGCGCAAGACAGATGCCGAGCAGGAGATCACCCGGATCGACGGCCTGGTCAATCGGGTCAAGTCGGAGCTTGCAGACCTATCGCTGGCAGTTGGAGCCGACCTCGACGAGATGAGCGGGGCCATCGACACCGCAATCACCGACCTCGACGGGACCTTGGGTGAACAGTCCGAATCTGATGACGACCCGGCGGCTGATGACGACCTGTCGGATGACAATGAAGGTCAGAATATTGTCGGAGTCGGTGCAGAACCGCTCGATCGGAACACTGAGAGCTCCGACGACGCCCCGACGGGCCGGCGTCGTCATCGATCCAGTTCAGACGACACCGACCTGACCGAGGTCACCGGGATAGAAGACGACTCCGAATCCGAAGAGGACGACTCTGAAGACGACTCCGAGGACAGCTTGGAGGACGACTACTTCAACTTCCCCGAAGGTGATGACGACGACGAAGAAGACGACGAAGACGACGAGAGCGATTCCAGGGCTTGATAGCGCTGCGGGTTACTCAGTGCTGCTCGATTCTCAAGTGCACTGAGTAACCGTCGACCTCCAGGACTTCACCACTCACACCTGTTTCCTGGCTGAGCTCGGCGGCCAGTACCTCTGAGCCGATTCGATCGCCGTGTTCTGCGAAGGTCTCCAGCATCAGGTCGTCTTCGCTGTCCCAGGCGAGGATGATGCGGTCGGTCACCTCGAGATCCGCTTCACGGCGTAGCCGCTGCACATGGCTGACCACCTCGCGGGCAAGTCCTTCTTTGCGGAGATCGGAGGTGATCCTGGTATCGAGCGCGACCGCAAAGCCGGTTCCTGTCTCGACGATTGTGCCCTCTTTGGCAGTTCGCTCGACAACAACGTCGTCGGCGCCGACGGTGCGCCCGTCCACCTCGACCGTGCCACCGTTGACGACAGTCTCGATGTCTGCAGGAGCCAACGCCCCGATCCGTGCTGCAAAATCGCGCATCCCGGCACCCAACTCGGGTCCCAGCTTCCTGAAATTGGCCTTGGCCCCGAGGGTCACATGTTCCGAATCGTCGCCGGAGGTGCGCACCTCCTTGACGTTGAGCTCATCGATGATGATGTCGGAGTGCCTGCTGACAGCAGCAGTGATCGCTTCGTCTCGGGTGAGCACTGTCAGCACGGCCAACGGTTGTCGCACCCGGTGCCCCTGCTGTTTTCTCAGGTTGCGGCCGATGCTCACGATCTCCCTGACCGCAGCCATCGATGTCTCCAGCCCTGCGTCGATCATCGAGGTGTCGGCGACCGGGTAGTCGCGGTGGTGGACGCTGCGCACGGCTTCCGGATCATGGCGGGCCACCAGGTCTTGGTAGAGGTGCTCGGTGATAAAGGGGAGCACCGGTGCCAGAGCGTCGTTGAACGTCGTAAGGACTTCGTAGAGGGTGGCGAACGCGGCCAGCTTGTCGGCGTCGGACTCCCCGGATTCTCCCCGCGCCGCCCAGAAGCGGCGGCGGGATCGACGCACGTACCAATTGGTCAGGTGGTCGATGAACCCGAGGACCGGAGGCACCACGTTGTACAAGTAGTAGCCCTCCATCTCGGTGTTCACGTCAGAGACGAGGGTCTGCAGAACCGAGAGGATCCACCGGTCCATCTCGGGGCGGTGTGCCGCCTCTGGCGCGGCCTCCAGATCGGCGATGGTGATCCCGTCTGCCTCGGCGTAGGTTGTGAAGAAGGAGTATGTGTTCCACATCGGGAGCAGGACGGTCCGGACCACCTCGGCCACTCCGTCCTTGCTGAAGCGCAACGGCTCGGCCCGGAGCACCGGTGAGTTGATCAGGAAAGCCCGGAGGGCATCGGCGCCCATCACATCGAAGATCTCGTTGGGATCGGGATAGTTCTTCAGGCTCTTCGACATCTTCCGCCCGTCGTCGGCCAGGATGAGCCCGTTGACCACGCAATTCTCGAATGCGGGCTTGTCGAAGAGGGCGGTGGAGAGGACGATAAGGGTGTAGAACCATCCCCGGGTCTGGTCGAGGCCCTCGGCGATGAACTTTGCCGGAAACGCCGCCTCGAACCGATCTGTGTTCTCGAACGGGTAGTGGAGCATCCCGTATGGCATCGACCCGGACTCGAACCAGCCGTCGAGCACCTCGGGAACCCGGATCATCGAGCCGTCGCAGGCAGCACAAGGCCAGCCGATCTCGTCGACGATGTGCTTGTGAAGGTCGTCAGGGCGCTGCCCTGAGAGGCCCTCCAGCTCGTCGAGAGAGCCGATGGCCACCGCTTCCCCGCAACTCGCGCACTCCCAGACCGGGATGCAAGAGCCCCAATACCGATTGCGGCTGATCGCCCAGTCCCGGGCATTCGCCAGCCAGTTGCCAAAACGTCGCGTGCCGACATACTCGGGCACCCAGTGGATGGTGTCGTTGATCTCGACCATGCGGTCCTTGATCTCCTCGACCCGAGCGAACCAGGTCGGGATTGCCTTGTAAATCAACGGCGTCCCGGTGCGTTCGCAAAATGGGTAGGAGTGGGTGATGCGGGTGGAGTGGACGAGCTTGCCCGACTCCTTGAGAAGGCTGATCAGGACCGCGTCCGCCTCCTTCACGTTCTGGCCGGCAACGTCCGGGACCTCGCCGGTGAAATCTCCCTCGGCGTCAACCGGGTCGACCAGGGCCTCAATTCCGGCGTTCTTCATTGCGTAGAAGTCAGCCTCACCGTATGCGGGTGCCATGTGCACCAAACCGGTTCCCTCGTCGACTGCGACTTCATCGGACTCGATTACGACAAAAGCGCCCTGCTCGCGCTGATCGACGAAGTAGTCGAATGGCGGCTCGTAGGAGACCCCTGCCATGTCTGCCCCACTGACGGTGGCCGTTGTAACATGGTCCTCACCGAACACGCCTGCGGCCTGTTCCCTTGCGATCCAGAAGTGGGCACCGTTGTCGGCGACCCGGACGTATGCATTGTCCGGCCCGACTGCGACTGCGAGGTTGGCGGGCAGGGTCCACGGAGTTGTCGTCCAGATGAGCAGGAAGTCACCGGCCTCGACCGGCCCGATGCCCGTGAGCACCGCCAGCTTGACAGTTATCGAAGGGTCCTCGACATCGCGGTAGTCCTTGTTGGCCTCGAAGTTGGAGAGCGGGGTCGAGGCACCCCATGAGTAGGGGAGGACCTTGAAATCCTTGTAGACCAGGTCTTTGTCCCAGAGTTGTTTGAAGACCCACCAGACCGACTCCATGAATTCAGGGTCCATCGTCTTGTAGTCGTTTTCGAAGTCGACCCACCTTCCGATTCGTTCCGTCAGCACTTCCCAGTTCTCGGTATTCGCCTGGACCACCGACCTCGCCGCTTCGTTGAAACGAGCGACACCGTATTCGGCGATGGCCCGGGGCCCGGAAATACCCAATCTCTTCTCGACTTCCATCTCGATGGGGAGGCCGTGGGTGTCCCAGCCAAAGCGGCGCTCGACCCGATAACCCCGCATCGTCCAGTAACGGGGGACCATGTCCTTGATTACCCCGGCGAGAAGGTTGCCGTAGTGGGGGCTTCCCGTCGGGAACGGAGGCCCGTCATAGAATATGTACTCGTTGGAGGCGGGCCGGCGACGCACCGATTCGGCGAAGGCATCGGTCTCACGCCAGAGTTGCAACACCCCTTGTTCCATCGCAGGGATGTCGACACCGGGCGTGATCCTGGTGAAAGCGGGCTTAGGTTCGGACAACTGGCGATCTCATTCGGGAGGGGCCGAGAATGGTAGGCGCAACGCTGCCGTTGCCATAAGTAATCGAGGCGTGAAGTAGAAGCAGGCAAGAGCGGTCAAAAGGTGGGTTGCGGAGGGAATCTTGGGTGTTAGCGAAGTGTTCTTGGTAGGGTTCCCGTCCTTTCGCGAGGTAGATAAATGGCGCGCAAACTTGCCAAGTCAACATTGAATAAGTTCAAACAGATCCTCATCGGCGAGCGAGAGCGGCTCGACACAATGGTCGCCGACCACGAACGGGAGCGGGAGGCGGCCCGGATGACCGAAAGTGCTGCCGACCGCAGCCCGGACCCCGGAAACGCCGAAGCGGGCTCGATGAAGGCAGAACTCGAGAAAGAGCTGTCGATCGAATTGAACCTGATCGACCTGAGATCCAAGGTCGAACATGCCCTGAAGCGGGTCGAGTCGGGCTCTTACGGCCTGTGCGAGCATTGTGGCGAGGCGATCCCGGTAGCCCGGCTCGAAGCCTTGCCTTACACCACATTCTGCGTGGACTGTTCGCGACTCCGGTGAAGCGGCGCTACCTCCTGGCTGGAGGAATCGCCGGGGCGGTGGTCGCTACTGACCTGTTCACGAAGAGGCTCGCTTCGATCAGATTCACCGACGAGACTGTCGAGGTAATCCCGGGATTCCTGGAGTTCACGTTCCACGAGAACCCCGGCGCAGCCTTTTCCCTGTTTCGATCGGGTGGACCGGTCCTCGCGGTGGCTGCTGTTGTAATCGTGTCTCTTCTGATCTTTGCTCTCCGCACCGAGCGGCCGACGGTCGAAGTCGCGGCGTACGGGTTCGTGATGGGTGGCGCACTGGGAAACCTTGCCGACCGGGTCTTTAGAGGAGAAGGTTTGCTCGATGGCAAGGTCATCGACTGGATCAGCCTCTGGTTCATCCCCACGTTCAACATCGCCGACGCCTCGATAACCGTGGCGGTGGCATTGCTGGTGATCGGTGCATGGACCCAGCGCTGACAGTTGTCGTTCCTGACGATCTCGACGGGGAGCGACTCGACCGCGCTCTCGCGGTGATGCTCGATGTGAGCAGGGCAGCCGCCCGCTACCTCGTCGACGAGGGCGTCGAGGTCGATGGGGTGGTTTCCAAACCGAACACAAAAGTGCGGGCAGGTTCGAGAATCGTTGCTCCTCCGCTGCGCAAGCCTGTAGCGATGCTTGCCGAGGCGATCGACCTAGAGATCCTGTATGAGGACGAGGCACTTGTCGTCATCGACAAGCCTGCGGGCCTGGTTGTTCACCCCGGTACCGGGCAGATGACAGGAACGCTCGCGGCCGGGCTCCTCCACAGGTATCCGGAATTGGAAGGGGTTGGGGCGGCCGAGCGTTGGGGGCTTGTCCACCGACTGGACAAGGACACCTCCGGGGCGATCCTCGTGGGCCGCACCCAGGAGGCTTTCGAGTCGCTGACCGCCCAGTTGCGTGCCCGGGAGATCGGGCGCAAGTACCTTGCCCTGATCGAAGGAGTATTGAAGCCGCCGACCGGGACCATCGAAGCTCCGATCGGCCGCGATCCGCAGACGCCGACACGGCGCGCAGTTGCCCGCGACGGAAAACATGCGAGGACCCACTACCGGGTCGAAACCAATTACCCCGAACGCGACCTTGCGTTGGTCAGTGTGAGCCTCGAGACCGGCCGGACCCATCAGATCAGAGTCCACTTCGCGGCGATCGGGCACCCCGTCGCCGGCGACCCCGCCTACGGGTCGCGTCGTGAGGTAGGGCTGACCCCGAGGATCTTCCTCCATGCCGGCGAGCTCACCTTTGTTCATCCGTCTACCGGTGAGACCGTGGTGGTGAGTTCACCGTTGCCGGCCGACCTGTCCACTGTGCTCTCCTCCCTGGAAACGGCCGAAGATCACTAACTCTGCCACCGCTCTACCGTTCCGTCCGTGAGTAACGAATCTGCCACCGCGGCACCTACTTGCTACCGGCACCCGGATCGGAACACTCTGCTCTCGTGCAGTCGCTGCGGCCGTCCGATTTGCTCGGACTGCTCGGTGGACGCCGCAGTCGGCCAGCGCTGCATCGAATGTGTTCGTGAGGAGGGG
>JBGTNX010000078.1:0-1599 GCA_041742825.1 Acidimicrobiia bacterium
ACCGCACTGAGCGTTGAGGGCAGTCCTCGACCCAAACGTCCTGATATCCGCCACCTTGTCACCTCGTGGTTCGCCCGGTCGCGTCCTTCGACATTGGTTCGATGGCGCTTTCGATCTCGTCGTTTCCCCATTGCTTCTCGATGAACTTGCCAGG
Source organism: Acidimicrobiia bacterium (assembly GCA_041742825.1). Classification (GTDB taxonomy): domain Bacteria; phylum Actinomycetota; class Acidimicrobiia; order Spongiisociales; family ZC4RG35; genus MA-ANB-1. Next base: position 155 of record JBGTNX010000078.1, read on the forward strand.
GCACTCGACTACCCAAAACTGAAGGATCGAATCACGCCCGCAGAAGCCACGGAACTCTTAGAACTTCTGGTTCGTGGTGCGATCACCGCCAACGACCCAACCGAGCCGCCACCTATCTCTTCTCCCGACCCGGAAGACGATTACCTCATCGCACTCGCCAGCTCTTCTCGATCCCGACTCGTCTCCGGCGACAAAGATTTTCTCGTGTTGTCCGAACAAATCCCCGTGTACTCACCTGCCGAATTCCTCGCCCTAATCGACGACAGTGATCCAAATCTGACCTAGTACCGCGAACGAGCACTTCAGCCAATTCTCTCCTACGCGGACCCACCCAATAGTCGGTCCTAACTGGTTTCTTTCTCAACCACTGTCTCGAGGTCGGTAGCGGTGGCAGCGGCCAGTCGGGAAACCTCTTGCGTTAGGAGGTCGTGGTCCGGTCGGGCCACCTCGGGGAACCAAGTGACGATCACGTTGTCGCTGTCGACGGTCCAAGTGCCCGCGACGACTCCGTTCGCCAGCACGGGGTTGGCCCCGAGTGTCATTAGACGTCGCCGGTCGGGCGGAACGACGAGCGGGTCGGCTGTGCCGGGACCCATAACCCACTGATCGGATCCGGGTAAAAGGCGGACTGTCGGGCTGAACGAACTGTTGGCCAGTTCCTCCAGATCCTCGGCGAGGATCAGAGCGTCATTTCCCTCAATGTCGACGGAGACCAATTGGTCACTCAGATCGTTGAGCCATCCATTCAACGCCTTCCGGCCAGCACTGAGCCCCTCGCCCAGCCAATACTGAATGTGTCCCGGCGTTGCCGGACCGTATGTGTGGAAATAGGCTCTGATTGCGTGGTGTCCGGCGGCTTCGAGTTCCGCCAACCCGGTCCAACCCGTCACGTTTTCCAGGGCGCGCACGGTTGACTCACCACCGCGGATCGGGCCGAAGCAAACGTCGCCCTGCCACATCAGCGCCTTGAGCAGGGTGTCTGAGTTGCTAGTCAAACCCATGGCAGCCGCTCCGAACCGGGGTTGTCCTGCGATGGCCGAACGAAGCTCTTCACGGGTCAGGGGCCGATCACCCAAGGCATCGCGGACGGCTTCACGGAAGGAGGGCCAGTCCTCCGGGGTGAGTTCGTAGGCCTCCTGCCAACTCGCCCGCTCCCACTGACGCCCCGACGCACGCAGGGCCAGATAGATCCCGGCATCCTCGGGCGTCATCAGGTGTGTCGCACCACGGAAGGCGTAGGTCTTGATGACCTCGTCCCGATCGAGAGCATGAGGGAGGTCGTCCGGCCGGGCGCCGCGGCGACGCATCGCGATGCTCAGTTCGGCCGTAGTGTCAGGGCGGGGCATAGCGCCGAGACGGGCTACCACATCGCCGACTGAGCCGGTTCCAATCGGGTTGAGGAGTTGACGGCTCAATCGCCATGCCAGGACCTGCGACGAGGGGAA
>JBGTNX010000079.1:0-1971 GCA_041742825.1 Acidimicrobiia bacterium
TCACCCTTCGCTGCGCTGTGGTGGAGGATGACCCAAAACGCACTACCTTCCTGGTCTTTTCCACAGGTTGTTGACAACTTGGCTTCGTCGCCACTAGCTTGCCGACACCAGCGGAATTACGGACCTGTAAGCCTTCTGCCGAATGGCGGTCTTCACGGACCTCGGGGGGCATAACCTGAAGGGACCATCGTGACCACAGAAGCCATGTCGATCCACCTCGGATACCGGGCGCCTCTGGTTTGCCGTCTGGTGGGAATCAGCTATCGCCAGCTTGACTATTGGGCTCGCACCGATTTGATCAAGCCCTCCGTTCAGGATGCTCGCGGATCCGGTTCCCAACGTCTCTATTCGTTCCCCGACGTTGTCCAACTCAAAGTGATCAAGCGGCTACTCGATGCCGGGATGAGTCTGAAGAAGATCCGTCAAGCCGTCGAGATACTCCGCCAGCAACTGCGCTCGGAGCGCCCTCTTGCCGATGTCACTCTTCTTTCGGACGGTTCGACGATCTATGCCGCCACGAGCGCCGACGAAGTAGTGGATGTGTTCCGCCGGGGACAGGGCGTCTTCGGCATCGCAGTAGGGCCGGTGCAGGACGAGCTCGAAGGTGAGCTGCACGACCTGTTCCCTGAGTTCGAGGGGGAAGCAATCGCTAAGGCGGAGGCTACCTGAACCCGGCCTTAGATCCTTTCGAGCCGCCCAGTCCCCGCGGCCTCCCGTTTGCCCACAACAGTGAGCGTCAGTTCGCGCTACTTCTGGACTTCTACGGCATCCCCTGGTTTTACGAACCGCGAGCTTTCCCGATCGCCTGGGATGGCGACGGTCGACCGAGGCAGCATTTCACGCCCGATTTCTTTTTGCCCGATGACGTTCTCTACATCGAGATAACCACGATGAGCCAGAAACTGGTCACGAAGAAGAATGCCAAAGTGCGCATGCTGCGCCAGCTCTACCCGGACGTGCGGTGCAAGATCTTCTACCAGAGGGACTATCTGAACCTGGTCGAGAAGTACGGACTCGAAGACCCGGACAACCTGTCCTCGCCATCGGTCCCCAATCGCCTTCCGGGTCCGCTTCAGGTCGTTCGCCTGGATCACCGTGGAGACGAGACTCCTGCTGGATGAGCGCACCCGGTAGTCGTTCACCACTTCATTCTCTAAACGAAAAGCTCGGTGCCCGTTTCGTCGACTTTGGCGGGTGGGAGATGCCGGTGCAATTCGAGTCGGTGCTCACCGAGCACAAGGCGGTCAGGTCGTCAGCAGCTTGGTTCGATGTGTCTCATCTGGGCCGATTCCTGTGGCGTGGAGTGGGGGCATCGACAGCACTCAACCGCTTGTTGACCAACGATGTCACCTTGATCGAGCCCGGCAGGACGCAGTACACCCTCTGCCTCAACGACGACGGCGGGATCGTTGACGATCTTCTCATCTGGCAATGGGATGACGAGTTCTACTGGGTCTTACCCAACGCCTCGACCCATACCGCAATGATGGCAAGGTTCGCGAAGGCCTTTCCGCGGGTTGAGATCGAGGACCTGCGGACGACTACCGCCATGGTGGCGGTCCAGGGCCCCGAGGCGCCCGCGGCGCTCGAAGCAGCCATCGGCGTCCTGCCCAAGCGTTTCCGGACGTACAGGGAGCCTCTGGGCTCGTCGATGGTCCATCTGGCGGGCACCGGGTACACCGGAGAGAGGGGCGGGGAGGTGGTGGCCGATCCGGAGACGGCTGCCGGGCTTCTCGAAACCCTCGGGCGGCTCGGTGTGAATCCAGCGGGTTTGGGTGCGCGTGACACCCTGCGTCTTGAGGCTGGCCTCCTACTCGCCGGCCAGGACTTCGACACGCAAAACAATCCGATGGAGGCCGGACTCGACTTCGCCGTTTCGTGGAACCATGAATTCGTAGGGCGGGCGGCCCTGGAGGCCGTGCGCGAGGCTGGCCCCGATAAGAAGCTCGCTGCCTTCACTCTGCCCGGTCG
>JBGTNX010000080.1:0-18294 GCA_041742825.1 Acidimicrobiia bacterium
GCATCGAGCAAGTGGCAGGAGTACTGCTGGTCGCGGTGGGAGTCCTCTTCGTCACCGGGGCGTGGCGCACCTTCTTCATCCCATTACAACGGGCCTTCGCCAATTTCGGTTGGCCGCCGATCTGACGGATCTCGAAGAAAAGGAACAAGCAACATGATGAGCGGAATTGACGGGGGTGATGGGATGCGGCGCGGCGGGGTAATGTGGCTTCTCATCGCTGTGGTGTTGGTTGTTGGGGTGGTGGTCCTCGTCCGTTCCCTCACCGACCCTGGCGCCGGGACCGGGAGCCGAGGCTCGTCAGCGATGGAGATCTTGGAGGACCGGTTTGCCAGGGGTGCGGTTGACCGAGAAGAGTTCGAGGAGCGAGGCCGGGGCTTGCAGTCATGAAACTGGGACTCCTCGGGACTGGGACCGTCATGGCTCTGCTGGCGGCATGTGGCAGCGGCGAAGGAACGGCCAGACTGCCGTCGGGGGATCATGTCCACAGCCTGGGAGTGACCTCCGATGGCACGCTCCTGCTGGGTATGCACGGTGGCCTGTACCGGAGTACCGACGGTGAGGTTTGGGAGCTGGCCGGTCTGCAGGGTGAGGATGCGATGGTGATCGCTTCGGCCATCGACCAGCCGATGTTCGTCGCCGGACATGAGGTGTTGTATCGCAGCGACGATGGTGGGGAGACGTTCACGCCCCAGCCGGTTGATTTACCCGGGTTGGACATCCATGCCTTCGCCCAGGCGCCCACAGACGGCGGATCGGTCTACGCCTACGTGGTCGGGCATGGGCTGTTCTGGAGTGGCGATGGCGGTGACACCTGGGAACAGCGGGCAGAGGTGGAGCAGCTACCCCAAGACCTGTTCGGCCTGGCCGTAGTCGGCACCGGCGCGGACACACTGGTGCTGGTTGGTCCAGACAGCGGCATCCTCCGATCTCAGGACGGCGGCCGCAGCATGGTCTCGGTGCTCCAGTCCCAGGTGTGGGCGGTCACCGTGGATCCTGCCGATCCGCAAGTGGTGTGGGCGCTCACTACTGGGGGTTTGGACCGCAGTAGCGACGGCGGCCAGACCTGGGAGACCGACTTGAGCTTGCCGGGTGTCGATGGGCAGCCGGTGGCTCTGGCAGTAGACGAGGGGGCGATCTGGCTGGTCACCGGCGAACCCCGTGCCCTCTACCGGAGCGCCGATGAAGGAGACAGTTGGGAGCGGATCGCCGGTAGGTGAAGGGTCGTAGGTCCCCCCTCTTTCTCGAATACCTCATGGTCTTGGTAGGGATGGTCTACCTACGCCTTCTTGATTGAACATCGACCTGTTGCCGCGCTGCCCGGCTCCTGAGTTTGCACACAGGTGCGGTGCTGCCCAGCTTGTTGCGATTCTGCGCTAGGCCTCAGATCGAGGCGTTTCTCCTGGCAAAAAGCGGTTTCTGGATGTTTGCCCAGGTACGTGAATTGTGGGCCCACGTGGACTTGAACCACGGACCTCATCCTTATCAGGGATGCGCTCTAACCGGGCTGAGCTATGGGCCCCAACGACCAGAGGGTCGGGAGCGGTGATTATATCGCCGCACCTGGACTGACCTGAAGTCGAATTCAGCGACACCCGGCCGGTGGCTCCGGAGTAATACATTCCTCCAAACTCAACACGCGCGATTCCGGTGAACGGCGTGCCTACCGTTCAGACGTTATCGGTAGGGCGAACCAACCACTGGTGCCGGGGCGCATTCGGGCTTCCTTCGGGAGGCTCCACGGTTGCGAAGCGCCATCGCATCAGCCCGTTGAGATCGACCTTGTGTTGCGCAAGTTCCTCGAGACGACCGGCCTGAATCCCCTCGGTGGGAATCAGCTTCAGATAGTTGGCCCACATCGACAACGAGAGAGGAAGAAGATCCGGGGTCGCTTGGATTCGAGGAGCTGCCGCTCCCATTCGTTGTCCAACTCGACGGTGAAAGCGACCAATACCCGGGAAAGCAGCGTGGACAGCGATGCCGTCACTTCTTGGCTCTTGCCAGATTTTCCTCGAGACGGCTCGCCACGACCTCGCCGATCAAGTCTGCCGGAAGGGGACCGTCGGCGGTGAAGTGGATCGTCGCCACGGAGACCTTGAATGGCTTCAACCTGTCGGCCATCGCCGCCACCAGCCAGGGCTCATCGTGTAGAGCGAGAGATGGCGGGGTTGCGCGGCAAGTCCGATCAGGTCACCTTCGTGCGCCAGGACAATGATCCGGTAGGCGATACGCTCCGACACGTCGGGCACCAATTCATGCACCTGCGATCTGACCCTCTCGAGGGCCTTTCTATCCACTTCAGGTGTGTCGGCGAGGTACTCCTCGACCGACCCCGCCAGCTTCGCGCGATCTCTACCCATCAATTCCTCCGATTAGATTGGGCTCTGTCACCAATCTAATCGTGGGTTTCGCCGTTTTAGACCAGGGCCCACTCCAGGACTTCGTCCATGGTGTCGGCGATGTGGAAGGTCATCGCATCGCGAATCGCCTCGGGTACGTCGTCGATGTCGGCTTCATTACGCCGGGGGAGGATCACCCGTGTCAATCCGGCCCGGTGCGCGGCGAGAACCTTCTGCTTGACCCCACCGATCGGAAGCACTTTGCCCTGCAAGGTGACCTCGCCGGTCATACCCAGGTCGCCGTGGACCTTCCTCCCGGTGAGCAGCGACGCCAGGGCCGTGGCCATTGTGATGCCCGCCGAGGGTCCGTCCTTCGGCACAGCGCCGGCAGGGACGTGGACATGGAAGCTGCGGTCCAGGCTTGAAGCTTCGAAGCCCATCTTCTCCGCTCTCGACTCGAGGTAGGAGAGGGCGATTCGCGCCGACTCCTTCATAATGTCTCCGAGCTGCCCGGTGAGCACCAGATCGCGTTTGCCGACCTTGGAGGTGGCCTCGATGAACAAGACATCACCACCCGCACCGGTGACCGCGAGGCCGGTTGCAACTCCGGGGACATCGGTCCGGTCTTTGGCTTCGTCTTTCCAGACCTTGGGACGGCCGAGGTAGTCCCTGAGCTCGTCCTCGCCGACAACAACTTTGCTCTCCCCGGTCTTGCGGGCGACTTCGGTCGCCACCTTTCGGGCGAGCTTGCCGAGCTGGCGCTCCAGGCTTCGCACCCCGGCCTCGCGGGTGTAGCGGTCGATAACTGTCGCCAGGGCGGCCTCGCTGACCTCCAATTCCTCGGGCTCGAGCCCTGCCCCACGCAGCTGGCGGGGGAGGAGGTGGTCTCTTGCGATTTCCACCTTCTCGGCGTCGGTGTATCCGTCGATGCTGATGACCTCGGTCCTGTCGAGAAGGGGGCCGGGGATCGTCTCGATCACATTTGCAGTGGCGATGAAGAGCACGTTGGAAAGATCGAGGTCGGTCTCTAGATAGTGGTCTCTGAATGTGTGGTTTTGGGCGGGGTCGAGCACTTCGAGAAGTGCCGAGGAGGGGTCGCCCCTCCAGTCGTTTCCGACCTTGTCCATTTCGTCGAGCAGGAACACCGGGTTCATCGAACCGGACTCGATCAGAGAGCGGACGATGCGGCCCGGCCTTGCCCCGACATAGGTGCGCCGGTGACCCCGGATCTCGGCTTCGTCACGGACTCCACCGAGGGCGACCCGGACGAATTTGCGGCCGAGCGCCTTGGCAACCGACTCTCCGAGGGAGGTCTTGCCCACGCCGGGCGGCCCCACCAGAAGCAGGATTGCACCGGCCCGTCGGTCCTCTTCGCCTTCGAGGCCGCGCTCCTGTCGCAACTTGCGCACCGCGAGGTGCTCGACGATGCGTTCCTTGACATCTTTCAGCCCGGTGTGGTCGGCATCGAGGACGGTCCAGGCCGCGTCGAGATCGAGCTGGTCTTCGGTCGTGGTCGACCACGGGACCTCGAACATGGTGTCGAGCCAGGTCCTGATCCAGGAGTGCTCGGGTGACTGCTCGCTCATCCGCTCCAGGCGATCGACCTCTCGTGTCACCGCTTCGGCGACCTTCTCGGGCATATCGACCTCATCGAGTTTGGCCCGGTACTGGCCGGCGACGTCGTCGTCGTCGTCACCCAACTCCTTGCGGATAGCTTCCATCTGCTGGCGGAGGATGTACTCGCGCTGGCTCTTGTCGATGCGCTCCGTTGCGTCCTCGCGAACTTTCTTGCGTAGGTTGAGGTCGGCGAGCACGTCTCGCATCCAGTCGAGGAGGAGGGCGAGGCGGGCTCTCAGATCGATAGTCTCCAGAACCTGGACCTTCTGTTCGAGAGACAGGTCGGGGGAGTAGACCGCAAGGTCTGCCAGTTGTGAAGCGTTGTCGACATCGAGCACACGCTCGGCAAGCCGGCCGATTCCACGCAAGTCGAGGACCTCGGTAACGACGGCGCGGTATTCAGCCACAAGTTCTTCGAGAGCGGGATCGTTGAGGACATCGACCTCCAGGATGGGCTCGGTTTCGACCCAGAGAGCCCCGTTGTCATCGGTAGAGCCGGTGCCGACACGGGCGCGACTGATCCCGGTGACAACGATGTTTCCTTCGTCGTCTGCGTCCTGAATCTTGGCGACGGTGCCGACGGAGGCATAGGTTCCGTCCACCCTTGGCACCAGCAGCAGTTGACCGTCACTGGCTTGTGCAGCGGCGAGGGCGAGTTTGCCCTCCTCCGACTCCATCCGGACCGTGATCACCATATGGGGGAACACGACCCCGTTATTGAGCGGCAGCACCGGTAGCGCGAGTCGGGAGACGAGATCTGACATTTATGTGTTATCCAATCTAAGAATCTGAGTGACCTGGACTAAGAAAACAGGTCGAACGGCCCGGCTATTCCCCTAAATAGCAGCGTCTCCCCGCAGGCCGCCGCTGCTCCGGGCAAGCTCTATTGTTGTCCGATGTCGCAAACGGTAAGACAACAGGGCATCAGGAGGACTCCAGGCGGGGTTTGGTTGAGTGCGGCCGGAGCGGTGGCCCTCCTTCTCGCCGTGTCCGGCAGATACGGGTTCCATCGCGACGAGTTGTACTTCCTCGTTGCCGGGCGACGTCTCGACTGGGGGTTCGTCGACCAGCCGCCGCTCACGCCGTTGCTGGCGCGGGTCTCCGAATCGGTCCTCGGGCTCTCGCCCACCGCGATCCGGGTTCTTCCCGCACTGGCAGTCGGCCTGGTTTCGGTTGTCACCGCGGTCATGGCGCGGCGTTTTGGTGCCGGGCGCTCCGGCCAGGTCTTCGCTGCTTTCACCAGCGGTTTCACTGGTGTCCTCCTCGGTGTCGGCCACCTTCTGAGCACCGCCGTGTTCGACTATGCGTTCTGGACGCTTGGCCTTTGCGTCCTGGTCATGATTCTCGACGGTGCTGATCCACGGTGGTGGCTGGCGTTGGGTGCGACGGTTGGCGTCGGCATGCAGAACAAGTACACGATCGCCTTCTTTGCGGTGGCGCTCCTCATCGGCCTTCTCGCCACCGGTCGAAGGAACCTGCTGGCATCGCCATACCCCTGGCTCGGTGTCTCCTTGGCGGTGGTGATTGCCCTTCCGAACCTCATTTGGCAGGTCACCAACGGGTGGCCCCAGTTGGAGATGGCAGAAGCATTGAGCGCCCGTGGCGATGGCCCTCTGGCTTTCGTCCTGCAACAACCCCTGCTCGCTTCTCCGCCCCTAGCGATTCCGGCCTTCGCCGGCCTCTGGTGGCTGGTTCGATCCGAAGAGGCCCGCCGTTGGCGCCCGATTCCGATCGCGTATGGGTTGTTGTTTGTCGCCTTCCTGCTGACGGGCGGCAAGGCCTACTACCTGGCCCCAATGTTCTCCGTGCTCCACGCCGCCGGTGGGGTTTGGTTTCAGAACCTCGCTGCTGGCTGGCGCAGCGGCATGAAGCTAGCCGTGGCTCTGGGTGCGGTGGGATCGGTCCTCGTCGGCCTCCCGGTCCTTCCCATCGACCAGGCAGGCACATTCGATGCCACCGGGGAAGTAGGGGAGACCGTCGGATGGCCCTTGCTCATCGACGACATCGAGTCCGTCTACGAGTCGATACCCGCCGGCAAACGGGAAACGGCCGTCATCTTCACCGGTTCCTACGGGGAGGCAGGGGCGGTCGACATCATCGGGCCGGATGCCGGCCTACCCGCTGCGGCCAGTGGTCATAACAACTACTGGCTATGGGGCCCACCCCCCGAGCATGGCCCGATAATTGCCGTTGGAGAGGTAGCTGCACTGCTCGCTGCAATCTGTCCCGACCTCGAGGAGGTCGCTGTGCTCACTAATCCGTACGGTGTTGAGAATGAGATGGTCAGCAAGCCGATCCTGCTCTGTCTGGAACCCAGCGGACAACTCTCCGACATCTGGGACGATGCGCGCCACTTCAACTAGAAGCCAACAAGACTTCCAATCAACTTGTCCGGTTCGGAGGGGGTGGGGCCGAAGCGGCTTGTCTACACCTTCCACAAAGCCTGATACTTGGCCTGGTACTTCGGATCGGCTTCGGTCTGGATCAGATCCTGCGCCACTTCTCGTAGAGTCGCGTCGGCGGAGACTTCGTAGACATCGCGCAGCGCTTTGATGATGTCGAAACGGATCAATGTCGAGTTCTTCTCGTCTCCGCTTTCGACAAAGCGATTGCGTAGACCTTCGATCAAAAGGCTGCGCTGATCGGCTCCGGCAACCCCGATTTTCCAGAGGGATTGCAGACAGTGGCGGGCCGTCACGAACTTGTGGTCCCGGCTGACTTCGAGGAGAGACTCGAAGTCATTCACTATCCGGTGGTCGGGATCGCTCTTTGCCAGGTTGGGCAGAACCTGGGCGGCGATTGCCCGGTTGTGGTTGTCCTCGTGGTCGAGATTGGAGACGACCTCGTCCCAAACGTCGTAGGCCCATGTCACTGGATGGTCGGTGGCGGCGATCACAGAATAGAAGGCAGCATTCTGCAAATCCCGATCCTCCGACCACAGGTCGGCGAACTGAGCCGGCGCCTGGTTTTCGGGGCTCAGTTTGGGCTCGCGATCTGGATGAGGTTGCCGCAGGTGTCGTCGAAGACTGCCGTTGTCACCAGGCCCATTTCCATCGGCTTCTGGGTGAACACCACCCCCGTGCCAGCCAGGCGCTCGTGCTCGGCGTGCACATCGTCGACGGCGAAAGAAGCCAGTGGGATGCCGTCGCTGACCAGCGCGTCTCTATAAGGCCCGACCGCGGGATGGTCGGATGGCTCCAGGAGGAGCTCCGTGCCGTCGGGGTCATCGGGTGAGACGACGGTGAGCCAGAAGGCGCCTCCCAGGTCGATCTCGTTCTTCTTCACGAAGCCAAGCACATCGGTATAGAAGGCGAGGGCCTTGGCCTGATCGTCTACGAATACACTGGTTAGGTTGATTCTCATTTCGTGTTCCCTCAAATCTCTACTCGGCCACCGTTCGAGCAACGCCTGAAGTGGTGTCGTGTCGACATAGTGGAATTTGTATCTGCTTTGTCGCTCGGTTCTAACCAGACCGGCTTCCTCCAGGACGTCGATGTGCTGAGAGATTGCCTGCCGGGACAGGCCCATCTCATGGGACGCGGTAAGTCGCGCGCACAATTCGAACAACGTTTGGCCGTCCCTTGCCACCAGTTCGTCGAGGATTGCCCTCCTCGCTGGCGCGGCGATCGCATGGAACATGTCAGCCACGTGACGAACAATAGGCAAGTGGTCACTTGCATGTCAAAAGAGGGTTGCTTTAGCCGGCCACCGTCTGGGGAAGGCCAAGCGCTTCAAAGGGGTCGGGGCCGAAGGTTGTGATCTCCTTGATCTTGTCGCCATCGACCCGGAGGACGTCGAGCTTCATAGCCCGAAACTTCGTATCCCCGGGACGGCGCACATAGCTGGCTGCGCTGGGCATTCGGTTTGTCATCGTCGGGATCAGTTTCCAGTCGCCTTCCCGTTCCTCGCCGAAGGCCCTCTCGAGGAGGGGGATTATCTGGTCCAATCCCTCGAACAACCACGGGTACGGAGGCATCGTCACCCGGATGTCCTCACTGGCGATCGAAAGGGCAGCGCCGGCATCGAGCCGCTCGTGGGCGTCGATGAAACGATCGAGGATTTCCTGCTCCTTGGGTGTCGGAGAACCACCCCACTCGGTGCGGCTTTGAGGCAGATGCTCGCGCATCGTCGCCCTTGCCCGCTGGACTGCGCTGTTTGCTGAAGCGATGCTCGATTCGAGAAGCTCCGCAGACTCGTCTGCCGACCATCCGAGCACATCACGGGCGATCAGAGCTGCCCGCTGGCGAGGTGGCAGCGTCTGGAGCGCGGCGAGAAAGAACAGGGCAATTGTCTCCCTGTCGATTGCTGTCGAGTCGGGACCTGCCACCACCTGGTCGAGCATGCGATCCGGATACGGAGTCATCCAGGGAACATCCGGAAATGAAGTGATCTGTCGTTGATGCCTCGACCTTTGCCTGAGCATGTCGAGGCAGACATTCGTCGCCACCTTGTAGAGCCATGCCCGGAGATTGGCGCCGTCGAACGTCGTGCGGTGGCGCCACGCCCTCAGGAAAGTTTCCTGGACGGCATCGTCGGCCTCATGAAACGACGCGAGCATCCGGTAGCAATGGACGTGCAGTTCGCCGCGATGACCATCTGCCTGCTGGCCGAAGTCGGCATCGCTGATGGCAACGGTCACCCTGCGGAGGCCGGGTAATCGACTTCCTGGAGCACCCAGGTGTTGCCGTCGGGGTCGGCAAAGTCGGCGAAGGAGTTGTAGCGGGCTTGGTCGGGGTCAGCACCATGTTTCCATCCCTCCGGTGTCATATGCCGGATCTCACTGACCTCGGCACCGCGATTGCTCAGTTCCTCCCGGGCGGCGGTGATGTCATCGACGACGAGATGGAGCCCTTGAACAGATCCAGGCTTCGCCTTGGAGATGCCGATGCCGAACGAGATCGAACACGCCGAGCCCGGCGGGGTGAACTGGACCACCCTGAAGTCGTCATTGGCGTTGTGATCTACGTCGAGGGTGAATCCGAGACCCTCGTAGAAGGCCTTGGCCCTGTCGACATCGTTGACGGGTAGCAATACCAGCTCGAGTTTGTAATCCATTCCAGTTTCCCTTCTTTCCGAACCACTTTGGTGTTGTGTGGAGATGTAACGACCGGGGACGGATCGATTAATCGGTCGACCGATAAAATCTACCGGTATGGTCCGTAGGTCGCCCCTGAAACGGTGCCCAACACCGGACGAGGCTGCGCGATGCCGTTGACTCTGTAGCCCTTGGGGCCAGGTTTCATAGACGGCCGCGTGGATGCGGCTGTGCTGATGCCTGAGTGACCGAACTATGGAGCGCAGATCGCGATTTCAGTCGGTTCCCGATCACGGTGTGGCGAACCCGCTTCTTGCTGGATGGAGGTTAGGACGGGCCGCGCTCACTTGGCTGTTCAGCTCGGTGCTCTGCCTCGAGGTGAGACCGCAGCGAGGAGCCTTGCGCGCCGAGAATCGTGATCTCAGTTGCACCGGCCGCTTCGAGGTTCTTTGTTTCCATCGCCGCTCGATCGCTACCAGCTTCGACAGTGATCACGAATCCGTCGGTCTCGGTGACGTCGTGGTACTCAGTCTCCGTAAAGGTCCGCTTGGTCGCTCCACGGTCGGTAGCCCCAAGAAGGGCGCCGATAGCCGTCCCGGCAATCCCACCGCCGGCAGCACCGGCGGCTACTGCCGCCGCAGCGGCAGCTGCTGTCCCACCTCCGAGGAGCACAGCGATATTCGGCCCGAGCACGATTCCGGCCCCGGCAAGCAGGGCGCTGGCGACGCCAAACGCGGCGCCACCCAGGACTCCGCCCCAGGCGCCCTTCTTGGCCTCGATTGCCGGTCCGTCGAAGTGATCGACATAGGTCACGACTTCGATCTCTTCAGCTTTGCGAACGATTTTCTCCCGCCAGACCAAACCGATGTGATCGCGGTCGGTCCCGCTGCTTACGAGCTGTTCGATCACTAAGTCGGGATCGGTATGGTCCCTGAACACACCCAAAATTGTTGGCATTTGCCCCTCTAGCTCTATTCCGACAATCTACCCGCGGTCACCAGATAGGAAACGACTTATTCTGCTGCTAATTGGAAGATTCGGCCGGGCCGGAGTCACCCGAAAGCAAGATCGAGTTCCCGTCAGGATCTGCGAGAAATGCAAAATGCATGTCGAAAGGCGTGCGGTAAGGGTCGCGGGTGGACCGGTATCCATGGCCGACCATTTCTTCGAACTTCTGCTCGACCTTCTCCTCGGATTCGAGGTAGAACTCCAGGAGGCTCCGGTAGGTGCCGGGCTCCGTTTCGGAAGGCTGCTTGAAGCCGGGATCCCAGCGCTGTGGTCGGGAATCGAGGAACAGCATCATGCCGCCGGCCATCTCGATCTCAACGTGTGTCGAGTCGGCTTGTGACGGAACGTCGAGCCCGAGGCGCCGGTAGAAGGCGAGGGACGCATCCATGTCTTCGACGATGAGCCCGATCATGTAGATCTGAAGTCCGGCCATATCGGATATTGCCATGAACCGGCGATCCATGTCGAGATCCTTCCCGATTCAGTCGGCTGCGCTGTGTCGCGTTCAACGTCAAAGTTCGGACACTGGCGGCACGAGTTCGACAGTTTCGAGATGACCTTGATGAGGCCGTCATGTGATCCGTCGCCCGTAGTGGCTGGCGGTGCAGTGCTGGCCGAAGGGTGGTGCAACCGCCCGATGACGACAAATCAAGGAGAGACCAAATGAAGAGTGCCCTTTCGGCCAAACGAATGGCCCGATGGGTTGCGCTCCTCGCCGTGTTTGCACTTGTCGCCGCTGCATGCGGCGACGCTGAGCCAACGGACACGACCGATGGAGGAGCGACGACCACAACCGAAGCGACGTCTACGACGCCGCCCACGACCGCGCCGCCACCCGTAGCGGGTGACTGCCCGGACGCGTTCTGCGTGAAGTACAACATCCAACCGGATGCCGCCTGGTCGGATGGGACCCCGGTTACGGCGAACGACTTCGCGTTCACTTATGAGACCATCATGAACGATCAGCTGGACATCACAACCCGTGAGGGATACAACAAGATGACCGGCTATGAGGTCGTCGACGACAAGACGTTCCTCGCGATCTTTGGTGAGCTGTACGCCCCCTGGCAGACACTGTTCGCACCGATCCTGCCCCAGCACGTGCTCGAAGGCCAGCCCTTCAACTCGGTGTGGGACGAATTGATCACCGTCGGTTCAGGCCCGTTCACCATGCAGGAATGGGTGTTGGATGAGCGCATCGTCCTCCAGCGCAACGAGAACTACTGGTCCTCGGTGGAAACGGCCACAGGCGAGCCTCTCGGAGACATCCAGACGATCAACATCGTCTTCCTCGAGGACTCCCAGACTCAGGTCCAGGCCCTCAAGGGCCAGGAAATCGACATGTTCTATCCCCAGCCTCAGGTTTCGCTGGTGGAAGAGGTCGATGGTATCGAGGGTGTCGAGTGGGAAGCCAGTCTCGGGCCGGTATGGGAACATGTCGACTTCAACCACGACGACCCGCTGCTATCGCAGACGTTCATCCGGCAGGCTTTTGCTCAGGCAATCAACCGTGACGCCATGGTCGAGGCGATCGTGCGTCCAATTGCCGCCGATGCCGTGCCGTTGAACAACTCGGTGTGGATGAATGGGACGGCCTTCTACCAGGACAACTTCAGCCAGTTCCCCTACGACCCGGTTGCCGCAGAGGCTTACCTCACCGACAACGGGTGCACACGTGGTTCTGACGGGATCTACGAGTGTGACGGGCAGCGCCTGTCCTTCAACTGGGCCACAACGGCCGGTAACGAAGGCCGCGAGCTGCAGTTCGCTCTGGCTCAGGCTGACCTCGCCGCCATTGGTATCGAGGTCAACGCCGCCTTCGGTCCTGCTGCGGAGGTCTTCTCGGATGCGTTCCTCTACGGAGACTCTTCCGTTTGGCAGATCTTCAACTTCGCATGGGTTGGCTCACCTGACCCGGCCGGCGCCAACACGCTGTACTACTGCGAAGGCGGGGCATCCAACGGGTTCGGAGACCAGAACAACCTCCGTTATTGCGACGAGGAAGTGGACGCCCTGGTGAAGGAGACCGACACATTGGTCGACCCGGCTGAGCGCGCCGCGGTGTACAACGAGGCTGACGCCGCCTTCCTCGCGGAAGTCCCGCTGCTCCCGCTGTATCAGAAGCCGACGTTCTTCGCCTGGAACTCCATAATCGAGGGGCCGGCGGACAACTCGACCCAGGTGGGCCCGTTCTGGAACGTTGGAGCATGGAGCGGCAAGGAGCTGATCACCTATGGAGCTGACCAGCAGCCCGACTCGATGAACGTGCTCGAGCCCGACGGCAACCTGTTTGCCGCCGGCCTGGTCGCCACGGCTGTCCTCGAGGGTGCCTTCACCATCCTCCCGGACTTCTCCTACCAGGAGCAGCTCATCACAAGCGCCGAGCCGATCGTTCCCGCAGAGGGCTGATCGAGCAGGAGCAAGCCGATGAATGAGAGAGGGGCCGCCTCCAGGGCGGCGGCCCCTCTTTCGCTGGGACGCGTTGAGCGAATAGGGCCGGCGCCTAGGGTTATGTGTCAGATCGGGCATAGAGCTCCTCAATTGCGGGTCCTCGGTGAGTTGGGACGAACAGCGGCGCCGGTTCGAGTCACATAACCAAGAGCGGTAGAGGTGTTGGAAGTTGTCCGACATGGACCTCGAGGAGCACCGGCTCTATTGCGTTACCCAGGCGAAGGACACCACGTTCCAGACACCGACATCCAAACAGGCGCCCTAGTTTGTCATGCCCTCAGACGACAAACGGACCGCTCGCCTCAACTGCATCATCATATCCTGTATCATTTCGACTACGTCGATGTCTGTCCGACCGGTCGGGTTCCCCGGAGGGAGAGGAGATCGCCTACGTGCGACCCCCGATCAGCGAGCAGAGTTTCGAGACACAGCGCTACTGATCGACCTGAGTCGGTCAGTCTTCCCCCTCGACGCCTTCGTCCTCCGAACCCACCACGTGGAACTGCTCGTCGAGTTGAACGTCGACCTGGCGCCCGTCGGACAACGTCACCTCGATCTCGTAGTAGCTCTCCTCGTCGCCGACCTCTGTGCCGGTCACGGTTCCCCCATCCAGATGGGCGATGGCAGCCTCAGAAGCTCTGTCGAGGTCGCTCCCGGTGATCGCGATGTCGACCTCGTGTCCGTCGGCGCCGTCGTCTCCGTTCGAGCCGGCCAGCGCCGGCACGGCAGCGGCGACAACGAGGGCGCCGCCAATCAGAGATACCTTGATCTTCTTGTTCATTTATCCACCTCACGAATCTCGGTTGGTCACACTGTACGGGGACCTCCTGTCGCCAGCCTGACCCGGGCTGCGGACTTTCAGCTCCGGGTCAGGTTTTGATGGGACAATGCGACGGTGAAGATCCTGCTGGTCGAGGACGACAAGAAGATCGCGACGATGGTCAAGCGAGGTCTCGAGGCCGAGGGTTTCACGGTCGAGGTCGCCTTCGACGGGAACGACGGGATCTGGCTGGCGACGGAGGGCAAGTACGACCTGATCATCCTCGACATCCTGCTTCCGGGACGAAACGGGTTCCAGATCTGTGCGGAGCTGAGAGATGCCGGTAACTGGACTCCGATTCTGATGCTCACTGCGAAGGAAGGCGACCTCGACGAGGCCGAGGCTTTGGACACCGGCGCCGACGACTATCTGGTCAAACCGTTCTCGTTCGCCGTTTTGGTCGCCCGTACCAGGGCACTGGTCCGGCGGTCGACGGGCCGGGAGCCTGTGCCTATCGAGGCGGGTGATCTCCGGATAGACCCGGCCCGGCGTCGGGTCTGGCGCGGCGACGTCGAGATCGAGCTGACCGCACGTCAGTTCGACGTGCTCGAGTTCCTCGTCCGCCGCGCCGGGATGGTCATGAGCAAGCGAGAGATCCTCGACGGCGTTTGGGAATACGAGTTCGACGGGGACCCCAACATCGTGGAGGTCTACATCAGTCGCCTGCGCACCCGGATCGACGAGCCTTTCGGAAGGGCGGCCATCCAGACGGTGAGGGGTGTCGGTTATCGCCTCGCCGCAGACGGCGGTTGAGATGCGGCGCTCATCCATTCGAGTCGAGGTGACCGCGGCCGCGGCGGCCATCGTGGTTATGGTCCTCGTGGGGGCGGGGGTCGCCGTTACCGCACTGCAGCGGAGCGCGCTGACGGCGAGCATCGATCAGACCCTCCGGCTCCGAGCCGACGACATCGTCGCCCTGGTCGAATCGGACGTCATCCCGAACGAGCTCTCCCAGGGGCCCATCGAGGGGTTCGTGCAGCTGGTCGACCCCGAGGGCTTCGTCCTGGCGGCGACATCGAATCTCTCCGGCGCCGGCCCCATCCTGGCGGTGACGCCACCGACCGGTGTGGACTCGATCGTGACCGTCGGCGGGCTCCCGGTCGACGACGATGCGTTCAGGGTTCTCAGTAGAAGGCTCCCAGCCGGCACCCTCTACGTTGGCACCACCTACGACGTCGTCGAGGAAGCGGCCTCCTCTCTCGTGACGGCGCTGGGGATCATCATCCCGATCGCCGTCGTGATCCTCGCAGGGCTGGTCTGGTGGTCGGTGGGTACCACCCTTCGTCCAGTCGACGACATCACGAGTGAGGTTGCAATGATCGGCTCGTCGGATCTGCACCGTCGGGTTCCCCAATCAGGGAGCGGTGATGAGATCGCTCGCCTCGCCGGGACGATGAACAGCATGCTCGAGCGGATCGAGGGGGCGGTCACTCGACAGCAGCAGTTCGTCGCCGATGCCTCCCACGAGCTGCGAAGCCCCCTGACCAGGATCCGCACCGAGCTCGACGTTGCGCTGGCCGGACCGGTCGACGAGCCTCGGGAGACGTTGCGGTCACTCCTGGAGGAGGTCGAGCAGCTCCAGTCCCTCACCGGCAACCTGTTGTTCGCGGCCCGGCTCGATGCCGGTGGCGACATGCTCGCGAACGCGCCGGTGGACATCGACCACCTGGTGACTCGGGAGACGGAGGGCCTTCGCCTCGGCGGACGGGTTGCGCTGGACCTCAGCGGGGTAACGGGTGTCCAGGTCAGGGGAGATCGGGGCGGCCTGGCCCGGATTGTCCGCAATCTGGTGGAAAACGCCGGCCGTCATGCGTCGGGGAATGTGACCGTCCGGCTGTGGCGCGAAGGGGACTGGGCGCATCTGAGCGTCGCGGACGACGGTCCCGGGGTCCCTGCCGACCGAGCCGAGCGGATCTTCGAGCGTTTCGGAAGGGTCGACGACGCTCGATCGGCGGACGCCGGGGGAACGGGGCTCGGCCTCGCTATCGCCCGAGACATCGCGGAGCGGCACGGCGGGCAGCTGATACTCGAGAATCCGGGTCAGCGAGGAGCAATCTTCCGGGTCACTCTCCCCGCTTCGGAGGAAGAACCAACCTGAGCGACAGATAAGCGGCGGTCAGCCTGGCGTCAGGAGGAGTGGTGCATGCTTCTCGAGTCGACTCACCGATCAAGGGGTGCAATGAACGAGCGTGTTCTTTTCCTGTCGATTCCGGTTGTTCTCTTGTTGGCGGCATGCACCGCAACGACCGGCAGTGCCAGCTCGATCTCGACCTCGGGCACGCCGGCAAGCACCTCGCCTGGGGCCCAGTGTCCCACCGATGGAGAGCCGTTCGAGACCGCAAAGCTCTACATAGAGCACAATGCGACCGACTCTGACACCGGCGTTCACGGGCTGTTCGGCGGTGAGGCCTGGTCCGAGCTGTGCATCTGGAACCCGGCCGGCGAGTTGATCATGGTCGTCGACCCGGTCGGCCCCCTAGGAGATCTTCGTGTCGCCGACCTCTTCTTCGAGTCTCGGGAGCCCCGGAACGACGATGTCTCGGTCGCAGCCTTGCTCGAATCCTTTCCTGAAGGTGAGTACGCCGTCGCCGGAACCGACTTCGAGGGGACTCCTCGTCGGGCAACGGCAAAGTTCACCCATGCCATCCCTGCAGAGCCCGTGATCACCTCACCGGAGCTCGGGGAAGACGAGGAACACGGAGCCGACGTTCTCGTCGGGAAAGAGGATCTGGTGGTCGCGTGGGAGCCGGTGACTGAGACCCTCGACGGGGCAGCCGTCGAGATCACCGGATACGAGGTGATCATCACCAAGGTCGACCACGACGACCCGAATGGATGGTCTCGTCCCGTGTACGACGTCCACGTAGGACCCGGGTCGGGGACGCTTTCGGTCCCGGCCGAGTTCTTCGACTCCGGGGCCCTCTACGAGTTGGAGGTCCTCGCGCTCGAAGTGAGCGGGAACCAAACGATCGGCCTCGGCTTCTTCACCATCGGTTAGGTCAGGGGGCGGGAACCGCCGCTCGACGTACCACGGTGTCCCTCTCCCGCACCTCGACGGGTTCGAACCGCCGGATGTCGAACATTGGCCTCGGTCCCCGGAAGGACTTGCTGTCGTCCGGCGACGCATTGAAGGGATAGGCCTCCACCCAAGCCGCACCACGTTCGGCGGCGTCGGCCATCACCTGTTCGAGTAAGGCGTCGGCCACCCCGTGTTGTCGATACGGGGGGGCGACGATGAAACAGGAGACGCCCACCACATCTTCGGGATTGGGCCCATCGGGGTCGACGGTCCGGTAGAGCGCGTATTTGTCCCTCATCGATGCGTTGACCCATCCCGCCGGCCGCCCGTCGACGTAGGCCAGGTACCCGAAGGTTTCGCCTTCACGTAGCCGGTCGATCATCGCTGCCCGGTTGGTTCGCCAGTCGGGATCCTCCACTTCTCCGCCGTTGCCGGGCTCCCGAACGTGCGGCTCCATGCAGTAACACGCCGCCCACTCGGGTGTCCCGACAAAGGCGTTGTGGTCGAAGAAATCGAGCCAGTCATCGATCCGGTCTTCAGTGACCCTGTGGACGGTGATCTCGCCGATTTCTTCCAGCCGTTCCGCCTGTCCGGTGAGCCGCTGGGTGGCATGGGCGAAATTGCGTATGCCCTGGTCGCTGTATGGCCACTCGTGTTTGCTGCGGGCATGCTCGACGAAGGCGTCGCCGAGCGGATCGAGGTCGGCCCCGGTTACTAACTCGCCGCATTCAAAGCAGGTCAATTCCATGTGTTCTCCTTCGGATTCGATCATAGGTGCGGCTCGGGCGTGGTTGACTTAAGGCATGCAGCTCAGTCAAAAAACTCTCGATGCGGTAGTGAGCGGCGAGATCGACCGGGTCTACCGGCGTTGGAAACGTCCCGCCGTGGTCAAGGGAACGCTGCAGCGAACATCGCATGGTCTGGTGGAAGTTGTCGGGCTGAAACAGGTAGAGGAAGGCGATGTCGAACCCGGCCCCGCCGGCTATGGCACTGCCGAAGCGGTGCTGGCGGAAATTCGACCGCCGGAGCCGGGCCGTGACCTGTACGAAGTGCGGATTCGCTGGGCAGGCGATGACCACCGACTCGCTTTGCGAGAATCCACCGAGTTCGACGAGTCGGCGCTGACAGCAATCGACAGGGTTGTCTCCGGAATCGGCCAACGGGGAGGGCCTACCGGCATCGTCCTTCTCCAGACGATTGCCGACAATCCCGGGACGTTGGCGAAGGATCTTGCCGACGGGATAGCTGTGGAGCGCGAGGTTCTGAAGCGCCGGATCCGTCAGCTGAAGGAGATCGGGCTCACCGAGAGCCTGCGTGTCGGCTACCGGCTTTCGCCGCGGGGTGAGGCCTACCTGGCCAGGAGGTCCGGGCAGATATAAAAAAAGGCCGCAGCATCCCATTGAGATGCTGCGGCCCTTTTAGCGAATTATTTAGGCGTCAAGCTTGCGCTTGATGTCCTCGGCGGTCTCGCCGGTCCGCTCCTTGATCTTTCCGACGAACTCGTCGTAGTTGCCTTCGGCAACATCAAGGTCATCGTTGGTCAGGTCGCCCCATGTCTGCTGGGCTTTGCCCTTGAGCTGGTCCCAACGACCCTCCCACTTCATCTTTGTACTTTCGTCCATGGCTCTGTCCTTTCGTTGCGAGCTACCAAAGTGGTACCCGAATTCAGGACGCTCCAAACCAGAAATCGGAGGGGTTTGATGCGAGGATTCGCGTAATCAGGCGAAAGCTCAGTGTGGTGAATCGGCGGCGAGGCCGTAAAGTGTGCCGACACGGGGACGTAGCTCAGCCTGGCAGAGCACCGGCTTTGCAAGCCGGGGGTCGTGGGTTCAAATCCCATCGTCTCCACAAGTTCACACCCTGGGGAAACGGCAGGAATCGGCTGTTTACCTGGGGAAATGGCCTGCCGTCGTTTCTCCCGTCATCTTTCGTCGTCTCGCCTTGTTTCTGCTACGTTTCTCTTGTCTCGCGCACCACACGCGCAACAAAAAGGACCGCAACATGGGCT
>JBGTNX010000081.1:0-15056 GCA_041742825.1 Acidimicrobiia bacterium
CACATGCGCATAATGACGAGCCTCAGTCTCATACTCCACATGAGCAATCTGAATCGTGATCCCCCGCTCCCGCTCCTCAGGAGCCTTATCAATCATCGAAAACTCAGTCATCGTATTCATCCCACCAACACGATCCGCCAATACCTTCGTAATCGCAGCCGTCAACGTCGTCTTCCCATGATCAATATGACCCATAGTCCCAACATTCACATGCGGCTTATTCCGCTCAAACTTCGCCTTAGCCATTGGTCTGGCTCCCTTTCGTTTTACTCGGCCTCCCCGACTCTACGCCGGGCTGAAGATGTACTTGTCATGTAGCGGCGGGCAGACTCGAACTGCCGACCTCTCGATTATGAGTCGAGCGCTCTCACCAACTGAGCTACGCCGCCTCTCGCCTTCGGCGAGAGGTTCGAGAAATTGCCTTGGGCAATTCTCGTGCCTCCCGAGAAAGCACCATTGTCTTACGTCCGCTATCGCAGGACTCCCGCGCCGGTGCGGGGCGGGAGAATGCTTCGCACTCTCCAACCTCTCGCCTTTGGCGAGAGGCAGAGCCTCCTACCGGAATTGAACCGATGACCTCTTCCTTACCATGGAAGCGCTCTACCGACTGAGCTAAGGAGGCTAGATTGTCATTCTTATTCTCGCATCGTGCCGGGAGAAGGATTCGAACCTCCGTAGGCGTAAGCCGGCAGATTTACAGTCTGCTTCCTTTGGCCGCTCGGACATCCCGGCATGCCGGAGTCGCACAGCAAAACGCCACACGACGCGGGAGGCGGAATCTTAGCGAAATCGCGGGAGAATCGTTACTCCGAAAGCTTGCGATCAGCGCAGTCCCTGGGCCATCTCCGTCAGACGGCGGATCCTCTCCTCGGCCGGAGGGTGGGTTGCGAGCATGTTCATCATCCCCTGGCCCCGCACCGCTTTCAGCGGGTTCTCGATGAAGAGCTGGCTGGTGGCCGGATTCACCGCCATCGGAATCCGCTCCGTCCCGGCGGCGATCTTCTGCAATGCCGATGCCAGGTGCAAAGGGCTTCCGGTGATCTCGGCGCCGGTGTGGTCAGCCTGAAACTCTCTGGTCCTGGAAATCGCGGATCGAATGAGCATCGCCGCGATCGGTGCAAGTATCAGCGACAGGATCGCGACGACGGCACCAAGAGGGTTCTCCCTGTTTCGTCCCCCGCCTCCGAACCAGAACGCCATCCGGGCGAAGATGGTCAGAGCACCGGCCATCATCGCCGCAATCGAACTGATCAGAATGTCGCGATTCGAGACGTGGGCCAGCTCATGCGCGAGGACCCCCTCGAGCTCGTTGTTGTCGAGAATCTGCAGGATTCCCGTGGTTACCGCCACTGCGGCGTTCTTGGGATTCCGGCCGGTGGCGAAGGCGTTCGGCTGTGGCGAGTCGATCAAATAGATCCGGGGCATCGGCATCCCGGTGCGGGCGCACAAGTTGCTCACGATGGAGTAGACCTGGGGCAGTTCGTGGTCGGCCACTGGCTTGGCCCGGGTGGCAGCGATCGCCATCTTGTCGGAGAAGAAATAGGCGACGAAGTTGAGTCCGAACACGAAGAGGAGCGGAATCACAAACCCATCGGTGAACTGCATGGCGATCAGCGCAACCAGGGCGCTCATGAAGCCGAGGAGGCCAACCGTCTTGAGGTTGTTCATCCCCCGATTTTAGATGCCGCCCGCTGCTATCGGCTCAAGTGATGGAACCGAAGGGGTGTCTAGCTTCGTCCCATAGCCAGGAGATGAGTCAAACTATGAACATGAGATTTCTCGCGATTTCGGGTCTGCTTGCACTCGTGTTGGTCGCCTGCGGTGGGGGCGACGCCACGGAAAGGCCACAGCCCGACGCCATTTCAACCCCAACCACCGATCCCGGTGGAGAAACGAGTACAACCGTGAAGCCACCACCCCGCGCCCCCGACATAGATCTCAGCGGATTCCCGGAATGGTTCCAGAATGAAGACGCTGCACCCGAGAGCCTGGTTCGGGTTATCGGTGAGGGGTTGGACGCCGAGTACGTGGGGTCGATGGCGGTGCAGTGGCCAACCGGCGGGCTGGGCTGCGGTTCCGGCGGCAACGAGCTCCAGGTAGTGACCCCGGGCTATGTCATTTTCTTCGACTCCGGCGACCGCCTGGTCCGGGTCCACTCTGCGGATTCGGGGCTGTGGAAAGAATGCGAACTGGGTCATCCTTTCAACGGCACTCCGGTCCTCACCTCATAACGGGGTGAGCCCCCCGGATTCGGGGGGCTCACCGTCAATCGCTTGCTTTTCGGTTTACCAGGGCAACCTGAGGAAGTTGAGGTCCCTGATCCGGATGATCCGGGACTGGGTCTCTGCCTCATTGTTGGGGAACAGCCAGAGCATCTGACCTTTACCTGTCGCCTCGATCGCCACTGTTGTCCCGGCTTCAACCGCCACCGAAGGTACTTCGACCGACGGGCCTGCGCCCAGGTCGACGTCACCGACGAGGAATTCGACGCCGGAGGTGTAGTAGTCGAAGGTGACTGCCTCATAGGAGAACACGCCATCACCGTCGTACGGGAACACGAGGCTGTAGTCGTCGGTGAGAACACCAACACCATCGTTGTAATCCATCCCTGCGAAGAAGTCGAGAGGGAATGTCCCGTCACAGAGGTTGAACACCGCGGTGACGATGGTCCCAGTCGGGTCGATACCCTGGAGGGCTCCAAGGTCGGCCGCGACAATGACCGTTTCGTTGCCGAAACCGTCACAGTCGAGTTCCGGGTCGTCATCGATGTAGATGTCGATCTCATATGGCGAGAACGTCGGCCACGTGGCTCCGGTTTCGAACCCGAATTCCAACACGGGGAACCCGTAGAGGTCGTGGGTGCGAGCACCGAGCTTGGAGAGGCTGTACGGCTCCGTGCCGGCGCCCTGGCCAACAAGGGCGAACCCTTCGGCAACACCGTCGGTGCCAGCGTTATTGCTGAGAACGACGTTGTTGAGAGCCGAAGCCGCATTGACACCCGCCCCGGGGTCCACGGCGGCCAGGTAGCCGACCCGCAACTCATCGGACGAGCCGGTGAGGACGAACCAACCATCCACCTCTCGCTGGCTGAAGAAGTTGTCATCAGCCGTCATTGCGTCGGGGTCGACATTCATCTGCACCCGGACTGTCCTGGTCGCACCAGCCGGAACACTCACCGAGCTGTTCTGTGAGGACACAGAGACACCTGCAACCTCGTGGAGCGGCTCATGAGTGATCTGGTAGGTCTGAGACGAACCGGATATGTTTGTCACGGCAATCTCGGCCGAGACCGACGTAGGCGTCCTCGAATCGACATGGCCGAAGCTGACACCACCTGGCATGGCATAGGTACCAAGTTCCGTGGCCGCCAGAGCGTTCACGATTCCGGTCCCCTGGCGGGCCAGCGGATAGTCTTCAGCCGCCGGCGACGTCGAGTTCATTATCAGCGCCTTGACTGCGTGCGACGACAGGGACGAGTCCTTGTCGAGCAACAGTGCCGCCAATCCTGCGACATGGGGCGCCGCCATCGACGTGCCGCTGCTGATCGAGCCCAAAGTCCCCGTACCAACTGCGGACGAGAGGATGGAGAATCCAGGTGCCGCGACATCAGGCTTGAACGTATTGCCGTATCCAGGCCCGCGCGAGGTGAAGTCGGCGAGCAGGTCGGCCAGTTCAGGCTTGGGGATGACGATGTCGGCAGAGAGGGTCACGTTGACGGTGCTCCCACCTTCAACGGCAGCCTTGATCGTCTCGCCATCGGCCAGGCTGACCATCACAGCAGGAATGCTGAAGTCACCGCTCCCGCCCATTACGAACGGGTCGCCGGCAAGGTTGTTGTAGACAACCGCCCCTGCCGCTCCCGCCGCCTCGGCGTTGGCGATCTTGTCGACAAAGGGACAGCCACCCCTGGAGATCAGGACGATCGAGCCAGCAGGCACCGGATCTATCGGCCCACAAGCGAGCAAGTCGCTTGCGACTACGACATCGCCACTGACCGGTCCCACCACCGCCAGCGGCGGGGTGAACGCTGCCTCGGCGGCCTCGATCAGGACTGGTGCTCCACCATCGACGGTGTACTCGATGCCCAGCACCGAGAGACCTCCATCGATCGAAGCTGCCACCGAAATCGCGTCAGCGTTGACTGCGGGCGAGCCCGTCACGTATGGGGCGGGGCCCTCGTTGCCGGCTGAGGCGACAACAACGATTCCCGCGCCTACTGCATTGCCCGTCGAGATTGCCGATGGGTCATCGGGTGAACCGAACGGCGAGCCGAGGCTCATGTTGATCACATCGAGGTGATCGTCCATCGACCCATCACCGTCGGGATCCATTGCCCACTCCAAAGCTATCGAGACCAGGTCGGTCGAACCGTCACACCCGAAGACACGCAAGCCGTAGAGGAACGCGCCGGGGGCGACCCCGGGGCCGATGATCCCATCCACGCCGAGACCTGCCGCAGATCCGGCCACATGGGTTCCGTGGCCGTGACAGTCGAGCGGGTCGGGGTCGGGCGCTGGCACCGGGTTGTAGTCCGCTGAATCCGGGTCGGCGTTGTAGTCATCGCCGGCGAAGTCATAACCACCGACAACCTTCGCGTTCGGGAAATTCCCATCCGAAAGGTCCAGTCCGTTGTCGGCAGCGAAGTCAGCCGGATCGCCGGAGCCACCGAGATTGGCGTGGTAGTAGTCGATGCCGGTATCGATGATTCCGACAGTGATTCCTTCACCTGTGTAACCGAGATCCCACACCTCAGGTGCGTTGATCCATGGGACGCTCGACTCGTTGCTCGGCTCGAACAGGGTCACCCGTGCGACGGATTTGACTCCGGAAATCGCTTCGAGCGCCGGAATGTCACGGATTCGAGCATCGACATGGAAACCATTTGCCCCCACAACCAACGACGCCCCAACCTCGGCCCCGGCCGCTTCGAGCGGCCCGCGCATCTGAGCCTGTTGGGCCTCGACTCTGTCAGCCTGGGAACGCTGTGCATTCGCCGACGGCTCGCTCGCGCTTCCTGCAACGAACTCGGAAACCGATGGCTCGTCTAACTGGACGAAGAGGCGTACCTCTTGGTCCAGATCGACCGGTCCACCGACGGCCGACCCGGATACACCCTGGGGGGTACGGGCCGGTTCTTCCGACTGTCCAGCTACAGGAAGGGTCATGGCGAATGCAGTCACAAAGGCCATGACAAGTATCAGGAGTCTCTTCACTCCATTCCTCCCTTGTCTCGATTGATATTCGGCTGTCACCGACATGTGGTGGACAACCCTAGCGCGGCTCGGTCAGGTCGCGTCCGGTGATGATCAACTACTGAGGGTGTGAAAAGGATGCCGTTCTCGCCGCCACGCCGAGTGGCAGAAGTGTATGCTCCGCGCGATGTGGAGGGCCGCGGCGAGTCATTGTCGCCGGGCGGTAAAGGAAAACTCTGATGGAGGATGCGTGAGAAGAAAATATGTTGCGTTGTTCGCCGCTCTGGCGACCGCGCTTGCACTGGCGGTTCCGGCCGGCGCCGAGGGTGAAGCCGACTTCACCGCGAGCCCGCTGACCGCCGAGAGTCACTTTGCAGGAGTGAACGTCAAGTCTGGAGAGACGGTCAGCGTCATCGTCCAGTTAGAAGACGCACCGCTCGCTTCGTATGAGGGCGGCGTGGCAGGCATCCCGGCCACGAGCCCGAAGGTGACCAACAGCGAGCTGAACGCAAACACGAAAGCGTCGCGGGATTACACCGCGCACCTGAAGGCACGTCAGGCTGACTTCAAAGCAGCGGCGAGTCGAGTCGCACCCAGCGTCGATGCCGGGGCGGACTTCCAGGTTGCACTCAACGCGGTTGCGATGACGATCACAGTCGACGAGATCGGCCGAATCGCACAGCTGCCCGGAGTGCTCGCAATCCTCCCTGACACACTCGAACAGCCGGAAACCGACGTAAGCCCCGAATTCATCGGCGCTCCCGACGCCTGGAGCGATCTCGGTGGCCAGGAAAACGCAGGAGAAGGTGTCATCGTTGGCGTCCTCGACACCGGCATCTGGCCCGAGCATCCCTCATTCGCAGACCCGAGCGCGGTTGGTGGGGCGTACCCGGCTCCGCCGACAGCTCCCGGCTCCAACGGATTCGGTTCGGCAGGCCCGAGAGACACTTGCGACTTCGGCAACACAGCGGCCAACCCGAATGACGCTGCTTTTGCCTGTAACAACAAGCTCATCGGCGCCTACAGCTTCCTCGACACCTACGAGGCAGTGGTTGGCTACCTCCCAACCGAGTTCGACTCGGCCCGGGATTCAGACGGGCACGGCACGCACACAGCCAGCACGGCTGCCGGAAACGGCGGCGTCCAGGCCAACCTGCTCGGGGTTGATCAGGGAATTGTCTCTGGAGTGGCACCGCGCTCCCACGTGATCATGTACCGGGTCTGTGGCGACAGTGGTTGCTTCAGCTCCGACTCGGCCGCTGCGGTGGAACAGGCGATCCTCGACAACGTCGACGTGATCAACTTCTCGATCTCGGGCGGAAGCTCTCCCTACACCGACGTCGTGTCGCTGGCTTTCCTGGCGGCTTACGATGCCGGGGTCTTGGTTTCCGCATCTGCGGGCAACTCAGGGCCGGGAGCCGACACGACCGATCATCGCGAGCCATGGACCATGACAGTTGGTGCCAGCACTTCGGACCGTTTCTTCCTGAGCACTGTTGAATTGACAGCCGGCGGAGAAACGCTGACACTCGAAGGAGCCACGGTCACGGCCGGGATCGACACCCCGACCGAGGTAGTGATGGCGAGCGACTTCGGCGACGACGGACTGTGTCTCGAACCGTTCCCAGCGGGGACCTTCTCAGGTCAGATCGTGATCTGTGAACGCGGGGTCATTGCCAGGGTCGCCAAGAGCTTCAATGTCGCCGAGGGTGGCGCCGGCGGGCTCTTGCTGTACAACCCGACACTTCAGGGACTGGCAACGGATAACCACTTCATTCCGACGGTTCATCTCGAGAACGACGCAGGTGATGAGCTCCTCGCCTTCATGGCAGCCCATGACGGTGAGACAGTCACCGGGACCTTCACCGACGGAACAGCGACCGAGGTGCCCGGCGATGTGATGGCGGCATTCTCGAGCCGTGGTGGACCCGGCCAGGCGCTCGGCGTCAGCAAGCCCGATGTCACGGCTCCAGGAGTTCAGATCCTCGCCGGACACAGCCCGATGCCGACTTCGATAGAGGGCGGCCTTCCGGGCCAACTGTTCCAGTCGATTCAGGGCACCTCGATGTCCTCGCCACACAACGCTGGCGCAGCGGCATTGGTGAAGGCACTGCACCCGAATTGGAACCCCGGCCAGATCAGGTCGGCGCTGATGACCAGTGCCGTGGTCGACGGGGTAACCAAGGAGGACGGAACCACTCCGGCAGACGCTTTTGACATGGGATCGGGGCGCATCGACCTGTCGGTGGCAGGAGATGTCGGCTTCACGTTCGACGACAGGGCAGACAGCTACCTGGCGCTCGAGGACAGGCTCTGGGAGGCCAACTACCCGAGCCTCTACATCCCGAACATGCCCGGATTGGTCACTGTTCAGAGGATGATCACCAACCAGTTGAACACCGCGGGAACGTGGACGACAACTGTGGAGTCGCCGTCTGACGTCACGATCACAGTGCCGAAGAACATCACCGTTGCTCGCAACCGGGCCAAGACGTTCGCCATCACGGTGGACGCCAGGTCGGTGCCTATGGGCGAGACCAGGATGGCCCGCATCACGTTCACACGTGGCGCCGAGCAGCTGACGTTCCCCGTCACCATCGTCCGCGGCGAGCCTCTGGCAGCCGGCCTGGCAAAGACGTGTGAGCCCGCAACGATTGCCAGAGGCACCAAGACCACTTGCACAATCACAGTGACCAACAACTCCTTCGAGGACGCGACCGTCACTGTCACCGATCCGCTCCCGACCGGTTTGACGCTGGTCAGCGGTTCAGTGGTGGGTGCGACCAAGTCCGGGAACGGAGTCATCTTCAACGGGACCCTGTTCGCGGCCGAGCCGCCGTCACCCGAGGTGGTCGATGGCACCGGGACCTCGCCAGCCGGCTACCTGCCGCTGTCGTTGTTCGGGATCGCACCGATCGCAGGGACGTCGGACGAGTCGATAACCAACTTCACCGTTCCACCGTTCGAATATGCAGGTGACACCTACACCTCGATCGGAATGGTCAGCAACGGTTATGCGGTTGTCGGTGGCGGCACCGGAGCAGACGTTGACTTCGTCAACACCAACCTGCCCGATGCAACGCAGCCGAACAATGTGCTTGCTCCTTACTGGACCGACCTCAACCCCGCCTTCGGCGGAGCGATGCGGGCCGGCACACTCACTGACGGGATCAGCACATGGCTGATCCTCGACTGGGAGAACGTGCGTGAGTACGGCGACAACGAAACAGCGAGCTTCCAGATCTGGATTGGTCTGAACTCACCGCAGGACATCTCGTACACCTACGGCGCTGTCAACAACGGCGACCAGGGGTTCCTGACGGTCGGAGCCGAGAACGTATTCGGCAACCGCGGTAACGCCTGGTACTTCGACGGGACCGGCACGCTGCCGGTGGCTGGGACCGAGTTGCGCGTGATCGGAGTCCCCGGAGCACCCGGTGAGACCCACACGATCACCTTCGACGCAACCGGGACCAAGGTCGGCAGCTACACGAACTACGTGTACGCCACCAGTGACCAGTTCGTTGGCACGGCAGTGGCATCCTTCTCCGGCGAGGTGACCGCGAAATAGGGCTGCCGCCAGAGGCGATCAGCGAAGGGCCCGGGATTATCCCGGGCCCTTCAATTTTGGTCAGGTGTCGAAGCCGGGCGGAGGGACGAAGTCGTATCCGCCGTCGCCCTCGCCCGACTCACACAAGAACGGCTCACCATCCGCACCGGCGTGATAGGCGTAGAGGCGCCCGTCGGCCTCGAGCAGGACTCTCGATCCGTCAACGAGGGCCTGTGTGTATCCCATGCCGGGCTGCGGGCAGCCGAAGCTTCCATCGGGCCAGGTCTTCGATTCGGCGACTACAACTGTCACCGAGTCCGGCGGAAGGGCGGTTCGCTTCACGAGATCGAGAATTGCTTTCTCGACAACTGCCTCGGGGGCGGAATTGGGGTTCGAAGATGGGATTTCGGGCATCGTGCTCTCCACAGTTGGGGGAGTGGTAGTTGTTTGCACCGAAGTTGTAGTCGCTTCGGCAAGAGTGGTACCCGCTGGCTCTCCCGCCTCCGCACAAGCGGCCAGGGCAAGCGCTCCTGCCATCATTGCCAGTTTCACTTTGCGCGACATGAATTCACCTCACAATTGAGACGTCCCTGACCTCCTCCGGGTTCCCCGATATGGATCAAACCGTCACCACCAGGACCCTGAAGTCGCCCAGTCCACGGGGATGGAGCAAGGTCTCGACTCCGGTCCGGGTGGAGCGAAGCGTGAGCCTTTCCCGGTCATTCCCGGCGCGGGTCGCCTCCAGCTCCTGGTAGCGGAGCTCTGTGAGACGGTCACGCAGTCCGAGTTCGGTGAGGAAGTCATCCTGTCGAAACAGGTGAGTCGACGCTCCGGCGCCATCGGCCAGGGCCTGGAGGGCGGTGAAGTTCACATCTGCGGTGATATCGGTTTTGCCTGGATCGTCGAGCGGGTGGGGCCCGAGATGGTGGGCGCGGTAAGTGCGCAACGTCCCATCCGCGCGCCGCGGCAGAAGCCCTTCAACGGTCTCCCCGTAGTCGATTAGCACAATCGAACCGGACTCGAGCATCTCAATGGCTTCGAGCAGCCACTCGCCGGCCTGAAGCTGGACTTCGACCCAGCCTCCATCGGCGACGTCACCCCCATATTGAGCGAGCCATTCGGCCACCCCCCTCCGGGGCTCTGCGTCGACAAACACCAGCTCATCCCCATCCACGCCGACCCAACGCTCTCGCCATTGCCCATCGACTCTTTGTGCCACCGCCATCGGCAGGTTGTCGATGAGTTCGTTGGCGAGCACAAGGCCGCGCAGTGGTTTGGGGACGTCTCGAAGCGAGACGTGGATCCGGTCAGATGGAAGAGTCGTCTCTAGCGACCGGCGCGCCGCCGGGGATGCCTCGATGGCGTGGGCACCCACCTCGTAAACCTCGAGCAGAGGCCGGAGCAACGATCCCGAGCCCGCCCCCACCTCGTAGACCAAGAAGGGATCGCCGATTCGCTGATGCTCTCTGGCGACGAACCCGGCGAGCATCTGGCCGAAGAGAGGGCTGACCTCCGGGGAGGTCAGGAAGTCCCCGGCCCTCTCTGAGCGCAGAGTCTCCCCACCGAAGAACCCCTCCGGGTGATAGAGGGCAAGCGCCATGAACTCATCGAATGGCATCGGCCCATTGTCATCGACTTTGGTTCGAATGTGTTCTTTGAGTGACATGCGATAGCTTTGTGGGATGGACTTTGGAGTTTTGATCTTCCCGACCGATACCGCAATTCGACCGGACGATCTCGCCATCGAGGTCGAGAAGCGCGGCTTCGAATCGCTCTGGTTCCCGGAGCACTCCCACATCCCCTCGGCGCGGACAACGTCCTGGGGAGGGATGGAGGGAGCCCCTCCCCTCCCGGAGCAGTACTGGCACAGCTACGACCAGTTCGTGGCCCTCTCGTATGCGGCCGCGGTGACTGAGACTCTCAAGCTGTGCACGGGCATCACCCTTCTCGCCCAGCGTGACCCGATCTGGACCGCCAAGGAGATTGCATCGCTCGACCACCTCTCGGCGGGACGGGTCATCCTCGGTATCGGTTACGGGTGGAACAAGGAGGAGATGGCCCACCACGGGGTGAGCTACGGGGAGCGGCGTGAGCTGCTCCGGGAGAAGGTGCTGGTGATGAAGGCGCTCTGGACCCAGGATGAGTCCAGCTACGAGGGTGAGCACCTCCATCTCGAGCCTTCATGGGCCTGGCCCAAGCCCGCTCAGGATCCCCATCCACCGATTCTGATGGGTGCGGACGCCGGGCCGAAGACAATCGCGCACATTGTCGAATTCTGCGACGGGTGGATACCGTTAGGCGGGCGTCATGACGTCGCGGGCAAGGTCAAGGAGGTCCGCCAGGCAGTGGAGAAAGCGGGCCGCGACCCGGATGCATTCACGGTTAGCGCCTCCGGCGTGAAGCTGGAGCACCTCGACGACCTTCGGAGAGCCGGAGTCGACCGCGCAGTTTTCAGCCTCCCACCATTGGGCCGCGACGAAGTGCTCCCCCGACTGGACAAACTGGCGACTGCGATCCGTTCCTAAGGCGTGGCGTATCAAATGTGATACGCAGGGCGACGAGTTCGGGTTGAGGCCTTGAGTTTTTCGAGAAATCTGCCGATGGCTCGCCCGTGGACGAAAGGAAGGCAGCCGGCAGATTCACTGCGCTGACGGTGGGGGCGATCGCCAGCATGATCGTTCTGGCTCTCGCCGTCCTCTTCGCCAACTCGTACTCGACCGGTGAGGTCGCCAACAACGCCCGAGCCCTGCACTCGACGAATTCGCTGCTCGGTTCGTCTGCCATCCTCCGTGCAGCCAACAATCAGGCAGCACTTTTCGCCAGGGATGCAGAATTCGGGACCGCAAACGAAGCGGCTCGCGATGTGGCAATAGACGAAGCACGGCGCGGACTCGAGACCTTCCAGCAAATTATGGAAGATGTGGATCTTTCCGTTTTCACCGAGGATACCCGAGGGCACCCGGCGGAACTGGTCGGGGCCTCCGAACTTGCGATGGCCTCGGCAGCGAACGGCGACCACCCGGCAGCCTTCGAAATCCTCGAAACTAGATACGAGCCCTCATGGCAGGAGGCCCGTGGCGAGCTCCGCATCATCCAGGCCGAGGCGATCGTTAACATCGAGGAGACGGAGTCCGTGGCCGGTTGGATCGGCGGAGCAACACGGTTCCTGGCAATACTTCTCCTCCCTGCTGTCGCCATAATCATCTACCGCCGCATTCTGTCGGCCCAGGTGCGGGAACGGCACCTCGAGTACGAGGCGAAACTCGAATACGAGCGGCAGCTGAGTGCCTCGAAGGACGAACTGCTGGCCGGTGTCTCCCATCAACTCCGGACTCCGGTGACCGGTATATATGGAATGGCCGATCTCCTCGCCGACGGCACCGCAATGGACGAACCAACGGTCCAGGAGTTCGTCGGAGCGATCCGGACCGAAGCCCGGGAGCTGGATCGGATGCTGGCGGACCTCCTCGCCGCGTCGCGACTGGATGCAGCCAGCATCACCTTCAGTAGTGTGGCGTTCCCTGCTGCGGATGTTGTCGCCAGAGTGATCGAACCGTTTCGCAAGTCGGGTGTCGACGTCGATGTCGAGATCGACGATTCAGTTTTCGTACACGCAGACCCCGACCGCGTCGTTCACATTCTCCGGAATCTGGTGTCAAACGCCCACAAACATGGTGGTCCTCCGGTAATGGTGGGAGCCTCGAATGGGTCAGGGACGGTGGATATCTTCGTGAGTGACGGTGGGGATGAGGCACTGGCTACTTCCTCCCTTTTCGCCGAGTTCGCCAATGGCGGCGCCGGCGCCCTCATCACCGGCAGCGTCGGCTTGGGCCTCTCTGTGGCCCGTCGGCTCGCCGGCGGTATGAGGGGTGACGTGAGATACGAGCGCCTGGATGGGCGCAACCGTTTCGTCCTCAGTCTGCCCGCTGCTGTCGAGGTGGTGATGGCTCAGCCCCTCGTAGCGTCGAGGTCGGTCAGGTGAAGCCGCGACGGGCGCTCGCCGTCTCCGTCGCCACGGTTGTCGCACTGGCGCTGATGGTCTCCACAGTGCTGGCCGCGGGGGTGACATCGGCCACCGACAGCTTCGCCACCTCCTCGTACTCAGGCGGGTCCGGATGGGCAAACAACTGGACAGAGGTGGGGGACGGGGCGGGGACTCCATCGTCGGGGGTGATCCGGGCGGTCGGTTCCGGTTGCGTCGAGAGCAGTTGTGTCCGCTTCCAATCACTGCTGGGTGTCTCTGGAACTTATGTCCTCTGGCGACGAGCCAACATCGACGGCGCCGATGATGCGACCCTGAGTTTCAGCTACAACACCAACGGACTCGGCGCGCTTTCGGTGGCGACCCGCTCAGGTCCTACGGATTCATGGACAGTGCAAAACCTGTCAGCAAGCGGCAGCTACACCACCTACTCGATGTCCATTGCAGCAGATGCCAGTGATGCCACGGAGATCCGTTTCTCACTGTCGTCGCCGCTATTGCTCATCGTCGCGGCTTCGGCACACATCGACAACGTGTCGGTAGCTGTCAGCTATCCTACCACTACAACCACAACCACTACTAGCACCACCTCGACGACGACGCTCCCACCGACGACCACCACGAGTGCTCCCGCCGTGACTGTCCCCACGGTGACCATCCCCCCAGCGGTCACCACCACGACCTCGACACCGGCCACCACGATCGTTCCCGGACCGACGACAACTACGACCACAGCGCCTGTCACGACGACGACAACTGACGCCCCGGCCGCAACGGTCCCAGGCGGGTCGGGACCGAACCCTCCAGATGAAGTCGACCCAGACGTCGTCCTGCCTCCGCTCAGTGAGGCCGAGGCCGATCTCGCTTCGGACAGCAACATCGCCGTCAATCTCGCCGCGGGCGAGGACTTCATGTCCTTCGGGGTCAACCCGCTCACGAACCTCGGGGTGAACCTCAACTCCACGGTCGAAGTGATCACAACCGAAATCCTGAGCGCTCTTGCCCTCGGGGCAATGCTCGCCTTCTTCGGTGTCCGCCGGGTCGAGGACGATGAGGAAACCCGTTCCTAAGGCGTGACGTATCACATTTGATCCCTAGGACGTCGAGAACAACCCCCTTCCCAGCGGGCCCGGACTTTGCCATTGTCTTTGCATGGCACAAGGCGAGGCCCGGCTTCTCGAGTTCCTGGCCAACAACAACGGAGTGATCTCGAGGTCAGATGCCCTTGCTCTTGGCATGAAACCGGCGACGCTCATGCGGCGTGTTCAGACCGGGCACCTGATTCCCGTCGCCAAAGGTCTCTATGTCCAGCCGGGAGTGATGGAGGCGGAGCGCACCACCCTTCTCGCCGCCACCCACGCGCTCGACGCAGTTGCGTCGCATCATTCCGCGGCACGACTCCACGACCTAGAGGCACTCCGCTCGGAGATCGTTTCGGTAACCGTTCCCACTCGAAAGAGCAACCGGTTTGGCCCCGTCGTGGTCCATCAGGTGACGGACCTGAGTCCGACCGATGTCATGGTTATCAAGGGAATCCCGACCACAAACGCGACGCGCACCATCGTCGACCTGGCCGCGGTCATCGGCAAGAGGCGGCTCGCCTTCGTTCTCGATGAGGCGAAGCGGCGCGGAATCACCAGCTACGAGGACGTGTCCTGGCGGCTCGAGTCGCTTGCCCGGAGGGGTAAGCCGGGTGTCACACGGTTGAGAAGCGTCCTGCGACCGCGACTCGGTGGATTTGTGGTGTCCGAAAGCACTCTCGAAACCCGGCTGCACTATCTGATTTTCACGTCAGCGCTACCGGTGCCTACCTCGCAATACCGGCCTCCGTGGTTAAAGTCGACGAACGGTCGTGTCGACATCGCATACGTCGACCAGAAGTTGATCGTCGAAGGTGACAGCCAGAGGTGGCACGGCACGCCCGAGTTCTTTCAGGCCGATCGCCACCGTGACAACCTGGCACAACTCGCGGGCTGGCGGATCCTCCGCTTCACCTGGGAGGACATCACGCTCCGGCCCAGCTACGTGGTCGAATCGATAAGGAAGGCCCTTTCTGTATCGCCCAGTGATCAAATATGAGACGCTGCACCTTAGGAACGCGAAAAGGGCCACCCGTAGGTGGCCCTTTTCTTTGACTCGAGGGTGGTCGCCCTAGAAGTCCATTCCGTGGTCTCCACCGCCGCCGGCTGGCATCGCGGGGTGATCGTCCTTCTTCTCGGCGACAAGCGCTTCGGTCGTTAGCAGCAGGGCCGCAATGGATGCAGCGTTCTGCAGCGTCGATCGGGTCACCTTCGCCGGGTCTGGGATTCCAGCTGCGATGAGGTCTTCGAAC